>NZ_JASHKS010000004.1:0-346833 GCF_030056835.1 Rhodococcus sp. IEGM 1372
GCTGAGCTCGGCGTGTCGAACCAAGGACCGGATCAACCGTTATTCAGACAGTCCCTCTTGAGTTCGATGCGAATAGCGGTGGTGGAAGACGACGACGGACTCGGCGACGCGTTGGTGGACGCGTTGACCGAGGTGGGGCACACGCCTGTCCGTATGCGCCGCGGCGCCGACGCCCTGCTCGGCTACCACGACATGGACGTCGTGCTGCTCGATCTCGGGCTGCCCGACATGGACGGCCTCGAGGTTCTGCGGAAGCTCCGGACACTGAGTTCGGTTCCGGTGGTGGTGCTGACGGCGCGGGACGACGAGCGCTCGGTGGTACGTGCTCTGCGCGGCGGCGCAGACGACTACGTCGTCAAGCCTGCTCGATTGGGTGAACTACACGCGAGACTCGAGGTGGCCGCACATCGTCGAAGTTCGGCGACGGGACCCGCGGCGGACAGGCTGACACTCGGGGACGTCGTCGTCGATCTCTCCGGGCGTGCCGTGGAAGTCGGTGGACGCGCTGTTGCACTGACTACCAAGGAGTTCGACCTGTTGGCGCATCTCGTGACGCGTCGCGGCGAAGCGGTGAGCCGGGAACAGTTGATGGACGCCATCTGGGGCGACGCCTACGTCGCGATCTCACGAACTCTCGACGTCCATATGACGGCGTTGCGTTCCAAGCTCGATCGCCCGGGCGCAATCGTCACCATCCGCGGCTTCGGCTACCGCTGGGACACCTGACGTGCGACGGCGTGTCCTGTTGGTGTTGATGATCTACTCCACCGTCGTCGTGCTTGCGCTGTCGGTTCCTCTCGCGCTCCTGGTCGGTCGCGAACGGGCCCAACGGTTCGGCGAGAACAGGGCCGCGGCAGCATCGTTCTTTGCCGAACTCAGCTCACGAGAAGACGAATCCGGCGTGGCCCGTATCCGAGAATCGGTGCAGCGCTATAACAATCTGTACGAGGAGGGCGTTGCGGTCGTCGACCGCACCGGAGAGGCACGCGCTGTGTCCGGCCTGGACCTGCAGCGCGACGAGGTCCAGCAGGCGGTGGCAGGAGCGTTGCGCAATCAGCGTGGTGACCTACCGTCGAGTCTGACGCCGTGGTCGGATTCCTCGGTGTTGATTGCCGCACCGGTCGGTGGGGGCACCCAAGTGGACGGCGCAGTGGTGCTCGAGGCGTCCACCGATTCTGCGCGCAGGGACGTCGCGATCACTTGGGTGGTCATCGCCGTCGGTGCCATGCTGATTCTCGCAACGGTCGCGGTGATCGCTGTTGCGTTGTCGCGCTGGGTCGTTCGTCCGCTCACCGCATTGTCCTCGCGAGTCCACTCGTTCGGCGACAAGTTCCACGATCAGGCGTCGATCGAAGGTTCGCAACGACTCGAACCGGTGCCCTATGTCGGGCCACCGGAGGTGCGTGAGCTGTCCAGTGCCTTCGAGGCAATGGCCGACGACGTCGAGGCCGCCACCGCTGCGCAACGCCGATTGGTGGCCGACACCGCCCATGCTCTCCGGAACCCACTGGCAGCGTTGCGAATTCGGATGGATGTTCTGGGAATGCGGGTTCCGGATTCGGCAACCGATGCGCACCTGCGGACCACGCTCGAGGTCGATCGTCTGAGCTCCGTTGTGGAAGACCTGCTCGTTCTCGCAGCTGCCGAAACCCCGACGACCACTCGATCCCCAGGGTGTGACCTCGCTGCGGTCGTCGCCGATCGAGTCGGATTCTGGTCGGCCTCGATAGCCGTGGCCGACATGACCGTGCACGTCTCGGAGCCGGAAGCCGACACGGAGTGTCGCGTTGCCATGTCCGAGGACGACCTGACTCGAATTCTCGACGCTCTGCTGAGCAATGCAACCAAGTACGCCGGCGCCGGTGCCGGCATCGAGGTCGGCTACCGAACCGGAGACGCGGACGTCACGATGTGGTTGTCCGACAACGGACCCGGTGTGCCCGCAGAGGAGCTCGCCAAGGTCGTCGACCGGTTCTATCGAGCGTCGGGTGCGCACGGCGACGGTACCGGTCTCGGTCTGTCGATCGTCCACGCCCTGACCGAGCGAGCCGGTGGATCACTTCGAGTCATGGCGGGTCGACCAGTGGGGCTTCGGATCGAGCTGCGGCTTCCGAGGGGCGTTTCCTAAGGGAGTGTTAGGAAATCCGAAACGGCTTGGTTCCAGGTTGTGCTTGCCGTCACAGTAGGGAGGCTTCGGTTGCCGATCGTTGCCCGGCAGCCCAATTGCCCGCTGAATGTGGAAGGACCAAACCATGGCCAACGAGGCCACCTCGCTCACCGGTTCGACGCTCCCGAGTCCACCCGTCTCCTCGCGCGCTGCCACCCGCCGTGCCGTCTTCAACACGTTGCGGGGGTCGTCCGGAAACCTGGTCGAGTGGTACGACGTGTACGTCTACACCGTCTTCGCGACGTATTTCGAGAATCAGTTCTTCGACTCCGCCGACAAGAATTCCACCATCTACGTGTACGGGATCTTTGCGGTCACGTTCTTGATGCGCCCGGTCGGGTCGTGGTTCTTCGGCCGCTACGCGGACCGCAACGGGCGCAGGGCTGCGCTGACGTTCAGTGTCTCGATGATGGCCGCGTGCTCGCTGGTCATCGCGCTCACTCCGGGACGGGAGAGCATCGGCGTCTGGGCCGCCGTGATCCTGATCCTGTGCCGTCTCGTTCAGGGCTTCGCCACCGGCGGTGAGTACGGTGCGTCGGCGACGTACATGCCCGAGGCCGCCACCCGTGAGCGTCGGGGATTCTTCTCGTCGTTCCAGTACGTCACCCTCGTCGGTGGGTATGTACTCGCACAGGTGACTCTGCTGCTGATGCAGGTGTTCCTCGAGCGCGAGCAGATCGAGGACTTCGGTTGGCGCATAGCCTTCTTCATCGGCGGAGTCGCGGCAGTGGTGGTCTTCTGGCTCCGCCGCAGCATGGACGAATCCTTGACCGAGGATCAACTCGATGCAGTGCGCAGCGGTGCGGACAAAGCCTCCGGCTCCTTGAAGGAATTGGTCGCCAACCACTGGCGGGCGTTGCTGATCTGCTTCATGGTGACGGCCGGTGGCACCATCGCGTTCTACACCTACAGCGTCAATGCACCCTCGATGGTCAAGACCGCATACGAGGACCGGGGGATGACCGGTACCTGGATCAACCTCGCCGGTCTGGTCTTCCTCATGCTGCTGCAGCCCATCGGCGGAATGATCAGCGACAAGGTGGGTCGCAAGCCGCTGCTCGTCTTCTTCGGCATCGGAGGCGTGCTGTACACCTACGTACTCATCACGTACCTTCCGACGGCGACGTCGGTGGTGCAGTCACTTGCCCTGGTGTGCGTCGGCTACGTCATCCTCACCGGATACACCTCGATCAATGCGATCGTCAAAGCGGAGCTGTTCCCCTCGCACGTCCGCGCACTCGGCGTCGGCTTGGGGTACGCACTCGCGAACTCGGCCTTCGGTGGCACGGCACCACTGATCTATCAAGCCGCGAAGAACGGTGGGCACGTGGGTTGGTTCATTCTGTACGTGACGGTCGTGATCGCCATCTCGCTGCTGGTGTACATCTTCGTACTGCGCAACAAGTCCGAGACCGTGCTCGACCGAGAGCAGGGTCGAGCGTTCCAGTGACCGGCTACGCCTTACAGTGACTGGCATGGCCGAGCCTGCAGCGTCGTTCTCACGTAGAACGGCGCTGCAGGCCGGTCTGTTGGCCCTGAGCACTGCCGTCGTGGGTGGCTGCGCCTCGGACCCGCCGATGCAGCTGCGCCTCGCGGCAGGCGAGGTCGGCGGCTTCTTCTGGGAGTTCGCCGGATTGCTGTCCGACGCTGCCGCGAACACCGATGTCGCCGAGGTCGTTCCACTCACGACGGCCGGCTCCGTCGACAACCTCGAGGCGTTGGGTTCACGGCAGGCCGAGCTGGCCCTGACGCTCATGGACGCCGCCTACAGCCATCCGAGCGGAGAGCTGGCGGCGGTCGGGTGCGTCTACGAGAACTACTTCCAAGTGGCTGTACGAGCGGACTCGGATATCGAGTCCATGGACGGTCTGCGAGGGAGAAAGGTGAGCATCGGTGCCCCGGGATCCGGTGCCACCGAAGTGTCGCAGCGAGTCCTCCGTGCAGCGGGTGTGGCGGAAGGCGGTGCTGTCGATCAGGTTCAGCTGTCGATGAGCTCCGCGGCAGATGCGTTGACGGCCAACGAAGTCGACGCCGTGATGTGGGCGGGCGGGTTGCCGACTCCGGCATTTGCCCAGCCGCGAGCCGCGATTCGTCTGCTCGATCTGGGTGCCGTCGTCGCCGATCTCAGACGCGAATTCGGTACCGCGTACGAGGCGGTGCTGGTACCGCCGAACGTGTACGGCGAGCATCCGGAGGTCACCACCGTCGGTATTCCAAATCTTCTGCTGGCACATCCGGACGTGCCGGACCGCGTGGTCGCTGCACTGGTGAGTGTGCTTCTCGATCAGTCGTCCGCGCTGGTACCCGGTCAGGCGATCGGCAGCCAATTTCTCGACGCGCGGTCATTGGTCATGACCGGAAGCATCCCCCTCCACCCCGGAGCCGAACAGGAATACCGAAGACGTCACGGGTGAGCCGGCGGCCGGAGCAACGACCTCACAACTTCGCCGCGAGTCGGTGGTATGCCGCGTTCCATCGCAGTGTCTGTTGGAATCCTCGTGTGGTGGTTTCGGAGTCGATGGTGAGCAGCTCGACGCCGATCATGTCCGAGAATGCCTCCAGCACGGGCAGGCCGATCGCGGTACTGAGAACCGTGTGGTGGGGTGCCCCTGCGGTCAGCCACGACTCGGCCGATACCGACAGTGAGGGCTGCGGTTCCCACACAGCGCAGGCCACCGGCAGATTCGGTAGCGCCTCGTCGGGCTCGACGACGTCGATCACGTTGGCCGTCAATCGGAATCGTTCACCGACATCCGAGAGTCCGACGACGACGCCGTGGCCGGGATCGGCGGTGAAGCGCAGGCGCACCGGGTCTTCGCGGCCGCCGATGGAGAGCGGATGGATCTCGAGCGTGGGCCGCGAGGTCGTGATCGACGGGCACACTTCGAGCATGTGTGCGCCGAGGATCTTCTCGGCCCCCGGGACGAGGTTGTAGGTGTAGTCCTCCATGAACGACGTTCCACCGTCGAGTCCCTCGGCCATCACCTTCATGGCGCGCAACAACATCGAGGTCTTCCAGTCGCCCTCACCGCCGAACCCGTACCCGTCGGCCATCAGGCGCTGCACCGCGAGTCCTGGCAACTGGCGAAGCCCACCGAGATCCTCGAAGTTCGTGGTGAAGGCCGTGAATCCACCGTCGGTGAGGAACTTCCGCAGCCCGGCCTCGACCCGGGCACCGTAGCGGAGCGATTCGTGGCGGTCACCACCCTTGTCGAGACTCGGTGCGATGTCGTACGACGACCGGTATTCGTCGATCAGGTCGGACACGGCCGAATCGCTCACGCCGTCCACGACCTCGACCAGATCGTTGACGCCGTACGTGTTGACGGAGACTCCGAATCGCAGTTGGGCTTCGACCTTGTCGCCCTCCGTCACTGCGACGTCGCGCATGTTGTCGCCGAAACGTGCCAGGCACAGTGACTTCAACTCCGCGCGGCCGAGAGCTGCTCGCACCCACTGCTCCGCACGCTCGATCACCGCGGGGTTGTCGACGTGGCCTGCCACGATCGTGCGCAGAACACCCACCCGAGATTCGACGTGTCCGAACTCGCGGTCGCCGTGGGCGGCCTGATTGAGATTCATGAACTCCATGTCGATCGTCGACCACGGCAACGACATTCCGGCCTGCGTGTGCAGGTGCAGCAGCGGGACGTCCAACGCGTCGAGGCCGGCAATCCACATCTTGGCGGGGGAGAAGGTGTGCATCCAGGTCACGACGCCCACACATTCGTCGGCGGCGTTCGCCTCGCGCATGCAGCGCAGGATCGACGACGCGTCGAGCAGCACCGGCTTCCAGACCACCGAGATGGGCAGTGCCGCATCGAGTTTGTCTGCGATCTCGCGAGACTGAACTGCTACCTGCTCGAGGGTCTCGGGGCCGTAGAGGCTTTGGCTGCCGGTGAGAAACCAAATTTCGGACATGGGAGTACCTCCGTGGAGAGAAGATCGGGCGCGCCGGTCAGCGCTGGCCGTAGACGTTCTGATAGCGGTCGTAGAGTGCGTCGACCTTCGAGCTCGGAATGGGAAGAGGCTGTCCCAGTTGACAAGCCAGGTGTACCGACCTCGCGACGTCCTCGCACATGACCGCGGCTTTCACCGCAGATCGGGCGGATGGGCCGACCGCGAAGACACCGTGGTTCTGCATGAGGATCGCCGGAGATCGACTGTCGGCGAGGGTATCGACGATGCCGCGTCCGATCGAGTCGTCGCCGATGACGGCGAAGGGGCCGACCGGAATGTCTCCGCCGAACTCGTCCGCGCACATGGTGGTGACCACAGGGATGGGTTCTCCTCGGGCCGCCCACGCCACCGCGTACGGCGAATGTGTGTGCACCACACCGCCGATGTGGTCGAGATGCCGGTAGACATAGGCCTGCGCCTCGGTGTCCGAGGAGGGTGCATGGTCACCCTCGACCACCCTGCCGTACAGATCGCACACCACCATGTTGCCGGGCGTGAGGTCGTCGTAGGAGACTCCGCTGGGCTTGATGACCATGAGGTCCCGGCCGGGGACCCTCGCCGAGACGTTGCCTGCCGTCCAGACCACCAGTCCGTAGCGCACCAACTCGGCGTGCAACGTACACACGTCACGACGCACTTCCTCGATGACCTCGCGCACATCGTCGACGACCGTCATGACGCGTCCCCCTTTCGAGTCAGTGCGTCACGTCGAAGCGCCCGCAGTCGGCGCATGGTCGGCACGTCTCGGCCGAATCGATCGTGTAACTCCAGATAGATCTCGAACAGGGAATCGTAGGCCGCCGAGCGCGATTCGTCGGGCACGAATGCGCCGCGACGTACCTTGCCCATCGATTTCGCCGCGACGGGTACATCGGGATAGCACCCGGCTGCCACCGCGGCATGGATGGCCGATCCCAGTGCCGGTCCCTGTGCAGAAGCTATGACCGACAACGGCATTCGCAGCACGTCGGCGTATATCTGCATCAGGAGCGGGTTGCGTGCCAACCCTCCTGCCACCACGAACTCCTCGACCGGAACGCCGCTGTCGCGGAACGTCTCCACGATGACGCGAGTTCCGAACGCCGTTGCCTCGAGCAGCGCGCGGTAGGTGTCCTCGGGCCGCGTCGCCAGCGTGGTTCCGATGACCAACCCGGAGAGCTCGTGATCGACCAGGACCGATCGGTTTCCGCTGTGCCAGTCGAGCGCGACGAGCCCGTGCTCACCCACGTCCTGCGTCTGCGCGAGGCGAGTCAGGTGCTCGTGTACCGACTCACCTGCCGCTTCCGCCGCCTCGCTGTACGACGCGGGAACCGAGGTCCGGGTGAACCATCCGAAGATGTCGCCGACGCCGCTCTGTCCGGCTTCGTAGCCGAATGATCCCGCGACGATTCCACCGTCCACCACCCCGCACATGCCGGGAACTTCCTTCAGGACGGTCGAGCTCATCACGTGGCAGGTCGAGGTCCCCATGATGGCCACCATCCGGCCCGGTTCCACCGCTCCGGCCGCGGGGGCCGTCACGTGCGCGTCGACGTTGCCGACCGCGACGGCGATGCCCTCGGGCAGCCCGGTCCAGTGCGCGGCCTCGGCGGTCAACGTATTTGCGCGAGAGCCCAACTCGCCCAACGGCTGATCGAGTTTGTCGGCGATGAAGGAACCGAAGCCCGGTGCCAGCTCGCTTAGAAAGTCCGCGGACGGGTAGTGCCCGTCCTGATAGATGCCCTTGTATCCGGCAGTGCACGCATTGCGCACGTAGTGTCCGCAGAGCTGCCAGACGATCCAATCGGCCGCTTCGACCCATCGGTCCATCGCGTCGTAGATCTCGGCGTCTTCTTCGTGGATCTGCAGCGCCTTGGCGAACTCCCATTCCGAGGAGATCAGTCCGCCGTAGCGAGGGAGCCAACTTTCGCCGCGCTGTTCTGCCAGGTCGTTGATGCGGTCCGCCTGTCCCTGTGCTGCATGGTGTTTCCACAATTTCACGTACGAGTGCGGTCGATCGGCGAAGCGCGGATCCTCACACAGCGGGGTGCCGTCGGCGTAGGTGGGCACCATGGTGCACGCGGTGAAGTCGGTACCGATGCCGACGACCTGGTCGGGTTCGATGCCCGCGGCCGCCAGAGCGGCAGGCACCGCGCGGCGCAGGACGTCGCGATAGTCGTCGGGCACCTGTAGTGCCCACGCGTCGGGCAACCGGACCGTGCCTCCGGGCAGCGTCTCCTCGAGCACCGCGTGTCGGTAATCGTGGACTGCCGAGGCAATTTCGGCACCGTCGGACACGCGAACGACGACGGCGCGTCCGGACAGGGTGCCGAAATCGACACCTACCGTGTACTGGTCAACCGGCATGCAGAACTCCTTCGCGGTGCCACTCGCTGTGACGTGTGCAACATAGTGTGAGCGCTAACATCGGTCGAGTCAAGTGTGTGGAATGCATCGGTACATCGAGTGCGAGGCGAGAGCGTTCACTCGCGCCGATTCGAGTTTCTCGTCAACGCACCTATTCGCAACTGTGCATACTGGTGTGAGGCAGGCCACAGATGCGATCGAATCGATGATCTCGGCTCGATGAGCACACAACTCACTCGACGAAGAGGAGAACTCATGGCAGACAACCGCGCAGTGACGTACGCAGGACCGGGCAAGGTGGAGGTCCAGGACATCGCCTACCCCGGGCTGGAGTTGACCGACGGCCCCGGAGTGAACCCGGCGAACATCGGCCGCAAGTGCGAGCACGGAGTGATCCTCAAGGTTGTCTCGACCAACATCTGCGGTAGTGATCAGCACATGGTTCGCGGGCGAACCACTGCACCCGAGGGGCTCGTGCTCGGTCACGAGATCACCGGTGAGATCGTCGAGGTCGGTAGAGACGTCGAGTTTCTGAAGGTCGGTGACATCTGCTCCGTACCGTTCAACATCGCCTGCGGCCGGTGTCGTAACTGCAAGGAGCGCAAGACCGGAATCTGTCTCAACGTCAACCCCGATCGACCGGGCTCGGCATTCGGCTACGTGGACATGGGCGGTTGGGTCGGCGGCCAAGCCGAATACGTCATGGCACCGTACGCAGATTTCAATCTGCTCAAGTTTCCCGATCGTGACCAGGCTCTGGAGAAGATTCTGGACCTGACCATGCTGTCGGACATCTTTCCCACCGGGTTCCACGGTGCGGTGACCGCAGGGGTGAAACCCGGTGCGACGGTGTACATCGCGGGTGCGGGCCCGGTGGGCCTCGCCGCTGCTGTCGGCGCACAACTACTGGGAGCGTCGGTGGTGATCGTCGGTGACATGAACGCGGACAGGCTCGCCCAAGCGCGAACGTTCGGTTGCGAGACCGTCGACGTGGGCAAGGGAGCTCCCCAGGATCAGATCGACCAGATCCTCGGAGTCCCCGAGGTCGACGCGGCCGTCGATGCGGTGGGATTCGAAGCCCGTGGACACGGCGGAGATTCGTCTCGTGAAGCGCCTGCGACGGTTCTCAACTCGTTGATGGACATCACCACGGCCGGCGGCGGAATCGGCATCCCCGGGCTGTACGTCACCGGAGACCCCGGTGGCGTGGACGAGGCGGCCCAGCGCGGCGCGCTGTCGTTGAGTCTCGGCACCGGTTGGGCGAAGTCGCTGTCGTTCGCCACCGGTCAGTGCCCGGTGATGAGCTACCACCGTGAGTTGATGAATGCGATTCTCACGGAACGAGTCTCGATCGCCAAGGCAGTGAACGCCACCGTCATCTCGCTCGACGACGCACCACGCGGCTACCGCGAATTCGACAGCGGAGTCGCACAGAAGTTCGTCATCGATCCCCACGGCATGATCGCGAGTTGACGCCGTCCGGCCCCCTAGGCTGGTGTCATGTTTCTTCTCTTCGGTTTCGGCAGCAAGCGCAAACACATCGGCCCAGGGGCAACTCGAAACTGTCCGCGGTGCCACAACACCACCCAGTGGGCGCGGATGAAGCAGTATCAGCAATTCACGCTGTTCTTCGTTCCGGTCGCACGCTGGAAGCGCGTCGAATTCGAGGAATGCGGAATCTGCGGTAACGCAGCTCAGGTCTGAAGTCTGCACGCCGAGCCGGCAGCCCGCGACCACGCGGGCTGCCGGACCGACGAGTGCAGCTCACGCCGGAGCCAACACCACCACCGAGTTGTGTCCGCCCATTCCCAATGACGTTTTCACGGTCAATCCTGCTTCGGCGGTGGTGAATCCGTCGAGCAGCAGGGGATGAGCATCAGAGACCTGCGGGGCCGCCGGAACGAGTCCGCGCTCGAATCCCATGACTGCCGATACGGTTTCGATTGCCGAGGCCGCCCCCTGGCAATGTCCCGTCAGTGGCTTCACCGAGTACACCTGTGCGTGTGATCGAAGCACCGTCTCCAACATCGTAGTTTCGGCCGCATCGCACTGTGCGGTGCCGGGGCCATGAGCGTTGAGATACCGCACCTGCCGGGCAGTGACGTCGGCGTCGACCAACGCCTGCTCGAAGCAGGCTCGCACCTGGGTGAGCGCAGGGTCGATCGACGTTGCATGAAACGCGTCGTGTGTCATCGAACCGCCCAGTACCCGCGCATACGAGGCCGAGCTCCGCGTCGACAGAACGAATGCCGTTGCGGCCTCGCCCATTCCGAATCCGCGGCTGCCCTCCTGGAAGGGTCGGCAGCCGTCCTGGGGCTCCACGTCCACGATGCCGACGCCCAGTTTCACGAAGTGGTCGATGTTCTCCGGAGTCAGAGACAGATCGGTGGCCACGAACACCACGTCGTCGACGAAACCTGTATCGAGCCACATCTTGGCGGTGAGCAGCCCTGCATTGCCCGACGCGCACATCGCCGAGACGTTCATGGCCGGCCCGTGAAAGCCGTATTCCTGCATCAGTAGGGACACCGGAGTCGACGGCATCAGCGTGAGATAGTCACGAACCCGGCGTTCGCCGCCGTCGTGCAGATAGAAGTTGCGCCACTCGTCCACTTCGCCCAGGACGACGGCGTGGATCAGACCCACTCGTCGACCGGGTTGCCAGCCCCGCGCCATCGCGTCGTCGATGGCCTCCCGCGCTGCCCCGCGAAGTGCCCGCCCGAATCGGCTGGTGCCATCGCTCTGGTCCCCGCCGTCGGGGACTTTCGCCAGCCACACCGGGTTCTGCCCCGGTCGGGTGTGGTCGTGGTGCAGCGTGGCCGCCGCCTTGCCCGTGGACAGGCCGTCCCAGAGGGCGGCTGCGCCCCAGCCGTAGCCGGACAGTGCGCCGATACCGGTGATGTCGATGCCGAGAGAGCTCACGTCGAAATCCGTTTCTTGTCGAGTTACGCGAACCGGATTCGGCTCGCTCCTCGATTTAGCCCCGCAAACAGGCGTCAGGTCCAGCCGAGAAACCGGACATAAAGCTCAAAACAGACATGGGTCGCCAACGGCACGTTTGTAAGTGGTTCAATCGGGTGTTGACCATCCGTCTACGATCGCGAGGACCGAGCATGGCTCCAGGGGAGCGTGATGGCGTCGGCGACCCCCGATCGAGTCCCGCGTTGCCCGGACTCGCCGATCGCTACCGGGTTCTCGTCGAACATTCGCCGGACGCCATCGGTGTCCATCGACGGGGCATCCTCGTCTACCTCAACCCCGCTGGGATGCGGTTTCTGCGTGCCGAGGCAGCAACGGACGTCATCGGGCATCCGATCACGAAGTTCATCGCCGCCGAATCGGTGGGCCCCATGCTCGCGCGGATCGCCGCGCTCGACACACACGGCACCGCCAGCGCCGCGTCGGAAGCGACGGTGCTGGCCCTCGACGGGACGACACTGGCGATGGAAGCGGTATCGGTGCGCACGGTGTGGAACGGTGAGCCGGCGTTTCAGGTCATTCTTCGCGATCTCACCGAACACAAGGCTGCGCAGAAGGCGCTGCAGAAGCAAGCCGCTCTGGTCGAGCACGTCAGCGATGCCATCATCGGTGTGTCCGCCGACGGTCTGGTGTCGAGTTGGAATCCCGCTGCAGAGTCGGTCTACGGTCGACCGGCAGCGGACGTGCTCGGCGTTGCCGTTTCGGCGGCCGTCGGGGTGCCCTGCGATCCGGCCTCGATTCTCGCTGTCGGCGGCCGACTGACCGATTCCCATCGACATGCCGACGGGACGGCTCTTCCGGTGATCGTGTCGGCTGCTCAGATGCCCGACGGCTACGTGTTGGTCTGCGCCGACCAGAGCGCAGTACGCAGAGTCGAGGATCATTTCACCGCGGTCGTGGAATCGCTGGAGGCCGGTGTCGTCGTTCTCGATCACACCGGCCGTATCGAATCGGCAAACCTGGCTGCGAAGACCATTCTCGACATCCAGGTCGGGTTGGCGACCGCAGGACAGGCATCCGTTCTTCCGTTTCGGGTGTACGGCACCGACGAAGAGCCGATTCACCCGTTCGAGCATCCGGTCGCCGTCACCAGGAAAACCGGTGAGCCCTGCCAGGCGGTGATCGGGGTCGAACGTCGCCGAGACGGTCGGAACTTCTGGTTGTCCTTGACGGCGACGATGCTCACCCCGGTCGATCCGACCCCCTCAGTGGTGGCGACGTTCGTCGACATCACCGACACCTACCGGATGAGCATGAAGCTCGAGCATGCGGCGACGCACGACGACCTGACCGGCCTGCCGAACAGGCCCTTGATTCTGGCTCGCCTGGACGAACAACTGGCGATGCCCGATCGCGAGGACTCCATGGCCGTGCTGTTCATCGACCTCGACAACTTCAAGACCATCAACGATCTACACGGTCATACTGTCGGCGACGCCGTTCTGGGCGTGGTCGCAGACCGACTGACACGCGCTCTCCCCGCCGATGCCTTTGTGGGTCGCATCGGGGGTGACGAGTTCGTGGCGGTCGTTTCGCGGTGCATCGGCACCGAGGCCGACGACGTTCGCGCCGAACTGGCCACTCCCATCACCGCCGCGGGGCGGGTGTTGACGGTGACGGCGAGCATCGGTGTCGTCACCGTCGACCGCGACGACACCCGAAGTGCATTGGACATACTCGACGATGCCGATCACGAGATGTACCAGGCCAAGCCCACGACTCAGTACATTTCGCATTCATGACAACATCGGTAACGATCTGTTGTAGCTGTTACCAAAGTTACGCATGGTGCGAACGGGTCGGACATACTTCCTCGGTGATATCGACCGCACGTAGGTTCCTGTTCGTCGTCCCGATGGTGATTCTGGCTGTCGCCGGACTGCTGTTCTCCGCCGCAGGTACAGGTGCCGCTGCACCCTCCGCGTGGCGCTACACGATGGTGGCGTTCAGCAACGACAGCGATCGAGACATGGATGTCTACCAGTCCAGCGACGGCACCGATTTCACAGCACTGCAGACATCGGCGTACCGACCTCCGTCCGGGGTGGTGCGCGACGCGAGCATCTTCCGGCACACCGACGGTATGTACTACGTGACGTACACGACCGGCGGCGGTGCGAACATCGGCTTCGCGCGCAGCAGTGACCGCGTGAACTGGACGTTCCTGCAGAACTTCCCGATCCCGTTCTGCTGCGCTTTCCTACCGGGCACCGGAGCCGGAACCGGATCTGCCAGCCCTTCCGGATTCAGTGGGTCGGCCGGCTTCTCGGACGGACCGTCGTTGTCTCCGTTCACCACGAAGGCGTGGGCACCCGAGTGGTTCGTCGAGGGTGACCGCGTCAGCATCATCGTCTCGCTGTCGACCGGCGGCGGGTTCGTGCCGTATCTGATGACGGCGATGGATCCAGGGCTGCGGATGTGGAGCTTCCCGGTTCCGTTCGTCGGCATCGGAGCGGACCACATCGACACCACGGTGGTCAAGGTAGGGCCGACCTACCACGCGTTCACCAAGAACGAGACCCACAAGGTGATCGAGCACTGGACGGCACCGTCGTTGATCGGGCCGTACACCGTCGTTCCGACCCGCGATTTCGGACCACTGAAAGAAGGCCCGGCAGTCATCGAGTTGCCCGACGGCACCTGGCGGTTGTACTACGACGATTACACCAACCGAAAGTACTTCTACTCCGACAGCACGGACGGGCTGAACACCTGGTCCGAGCCACAGGAGCTTCCGGGTGTGTCCGGCACCGTCCGCCACGTCGGTGTGATGAGAGAACCTGCCTGACAGCGGGGTTCGCGTCAGTCGGTGGTTCCTGCGAGTGCTCGCAGCCCGGCCGCGATGAACTCCCCGGTGGCCTCGGCGGCCTTGCCTGCACCGGCCCCGGTGTCGGAGCCCGACACCGCACGGTAGGTGATTCCCTCGCCGATCACTCCGAGTTTGAAATTGGCGAGGGCGAGGTAGAAGCTCCAATCATGAAGTTCTCGACCGGATTCCACTGCGTAGTGTTGCGCGAGGTCTGCTGCGGAGGGGTACCGATCGCTCGTCCAGGCAGCGTCCGCGCCGAGGACCGCATCGAAGACCGGTTGGCGGTAGATGCACATCAGCGCCACGTCGGTCAGCGGATCGCCGAGCGTGGACATCTCCCAGTCCACCACCGCGGCAACGGAACCGACGTCATGGGTGTCGAGAATGGTGTTGTCGACGCGATAGTCGCCGTGCACGATGGACGACGCAGATCCCGCCGGTACTGCTGCTTCCAGCGCGCGATGCAATCGTTCGACATCGGGTAGATCACGAGTCTTGACTCGTTCCCACTGCCGAGCCCACGTCGCGACCTGTCGCGAGACGAACCCGTCGGGACGGCCGAAGCTGCCGAGGCCCACGGCGTCGGGATCGACCGCATGCAGCCTGGCGAGCACTCGGACCAACTCGGCGGCGTTCTCGGTGACCTGCGCGTCCGTCAGATCGCGAAGATCCTCGCGGCTACGAACGACTCGGCCGGGTACGAAGTCGACGACGGTCATGGGTGCACCGAGCACCGAACCCTCCCGATCGAACGCAATGGTCCCAGCGACCGGAACGTCGGTGGATGCAAGGGCTTCCGTGACGGCCCACTCGCGGGCCATGTCGTGCGCCGAGGGGGTGAGCCCACTCGTGGGAGGGCGGCGAACAACCCATGTCGAGGAGTCGTCGAATGCCTTGTAGGTGAGATTGGAGCGACCCCCGCTGATCATCTCGACCGACAGTTCACCGTCGACCTCGATGCCGTTCCCTCGCAGGAACTGCTCGAGCGCATCGCGATTCATGCCCGGAAGTTCGCTCACGACTGTGCCTCCCGCGCTGCGCGCTTGGCTGCACCGATCGTCCGCTTGGCGATGGCCCAGCGGTGTACCTCGGACGGGCCGTCGTACACACGGAACGGACGCACCTCGCGTGAGAGCCTCGCCAGCGGAAGATCGTCCGATACGCCGAGCCCCCCGCACATCTGAATGCTGCGGTCGACGATGCGGAAGATCGCCTCGGCGGCGAACGTCTTGGCAATGGAGGTCTCGTTGCTCGCGTGCCCACCCCGATCCAGCTCGAAGCAGGCCTTGATCAGCAGCGCGCGGGTGGCCGCGATGTCGATCTCGTTGTCCGCGACCATCTTCTGCACCATGCCAAGATCGCCGAGCTTGCCGCCGAATCCCTCACGCTGAGCGACCTGAGCCACGGCGATGTCGTGGGCCCGCCTGGAAGCTCCGAGCCACCGCATCACGTGAGTCATGCGGGCGGGTCCCAAACGCACCTGGGCGTAGGCGAATCCCTCGTCGACGGCCCCGAGAACGTTGTCGTCGGGCACGAACACGTTCTCGAAGAACACCTCGCAGTGCCCGCCGATCATGGCTTTGTCCAGGGTGCCGATGTGACGGCCGACCGTGATCCCCGCGGTGTCCGCAGGGGCCAGGAACATCGTCGCGCCGCCTCGATCTCCTGGCTTACCGGAGGTACGGGCCATGATGATGAAGAAACCTGCACCATCGGCACCGGTGATGAACCACTTGTGTCCGTTGATCTTCCAGCCACCGTCGACCCGCTCGGCCGCAGTGGTCAGGGCCGAGGGATCGGACCCGGCACCCGGGGCAGGTTCGGTCATGGCGAATGCCGAGCGCATGTCACCGCGCGCCAGGGGAGCGAGAAACTGCTCCTTCTGCGTCGTCGATGCGATGTGGGCGAGCATGTGCACGTTGCCCTCGTCGGGTGCGCCGAGGTTGAGAGCGATCGGTCCGAACAGTGAGTAACCGGCTTCCTCGAACACCGGAGCGCGGTCACTCATGGACAGACCGTGGCCGCCGTATTCGACGGGGGCATGTGGGGCGAACACGCCGGCATCCTTGGCGGCTGCCTGCATTTCGACGCGAAGTCGGTCGCCGCCGGCATCGGCGACGTTCCCCAGAAATCGGTCCTCGATGGGAAGCACGTGTTCGCGAGTGAACGTGCGCGTCCTCTCGATCAACTTCTCGATGTCGGGGTCGAATGTCAGATCGATGGCCACGATGCGCTCCCATTCCGGTGCCGACCGAACACTCGCTCGGTCACTGGAAGGTTGGCACAATCACTCGGTCGGGTCAAGGATCGCGGGGCAGCTACTCCCGCGCCCCGGTCGTAGCTCCGACCGTGCGACGGGCAATGTCGAGATACACCGCCACCAGCTCGCTCGGAGACAGCGGCCCGTCGGGTCGATACCACGTTGCGACACCGACGCACATCGTCGTGACGGCTCGGCTGGCATCCGCCGGGTGCGGAGTGTCGAAGACGCCGGACTCGACGCCGTCGACGACGATGGCGTCGAGCAGTCGTTGTTCCTCGTCCCGCTTCGCGATGTACGCGGCGCGATTCGCGGATTCGAGGCTGCGGATCTCCGTCGAACACACGAAGGCGGCGTCGCGTCGGTGAATGTGGAACAGCAGCAGGGACTCCACGACCGCGTCGAACCGATCGCTCGGCAACGGACCTGCTTCGTTCTCGGCCGATCGAGTCCGATCCAGCAGTTCGTCCATCGACGCGTCCATGATGCCGACCAGCAGCGCCTGCTTCGATGGAAAGTGGTGGTACAGGCCGGGAACGGACAGGCCGGCACCTGCAGCGATCTGCCGCACCGATGTGCCGTGGTACCCCTGCTCGACGAACGTGTTCAACGCCGACGCCAATGCTGGGGAGAGGTTCGATCCCTCGTACGTGCGCCAGATGTGGGTCGCGGTCATGCGCTTACCGTAGAGGTCGACCGGGGTGTCACCGGCCGCTACGCACCGGGTTGACACCGAAGTTGTGATCCGTAACACTGTGAACACCATCACCGAGCGAGTGTTCGGTCGGTCCTCCTGGGCCGAGATTCCGGTCAACCGAAAGGGCCGTCCATGACCCTCGACAGAGCGATCGGGCCTGCGACCGTCCTCGACGGATGGCGCAGGAGAGTGTCCGACGCCCCGGACCGGCCGGCGCTGGCGTACTTCGACTCCGTGCTCACCGCCCGCGAGGCGGACGAGGCATCCGACGCCCTTGCGGCCGCCATGATCGACCGCGGAGTGACGCGCGGCGACCGTGTCGGCATCTATCTGCAGAACATTCCGCAGTACCCTCTGACCTTTCTCGCGCTGTGGAAGATCGGGGCGGTCGTGTTGATCCTCAACCCGATGTACCGCAATCGCGAACTGCGAACACTGATCGACGACGCAGAACCGATCGCGCTCGTCTGCGACGAACACGATCTCGAAGCCCTCGGTTCGACACTGCGGGGTAGTACGGTTCGGCTATTCGTGAGCACCAGCGGACTGGACCTGCAGGCTCGCAACGACCCGCGCGTCTTCTCCTCGACGTCTCGTATGACGCCCCGACCCGACGACGATCTGATGGGCCTGATCGATCTGTACCGTGGCCGGACCGTTCCCGAATTCGCCCCGCACCCGGACGATCTCGCGCTCCTGGCCTACACGTCCGGAACCACGGGACCGCCGAAGGGTGCGCAGATCTCGCATGCGAACGCATTCGCGACGGCTCTGGATTTCGGGGAACAGGCCGGTCTCGCCGACGGGGACGTCGTGTTCGCCGTCGCGCCGCTGTTTCACATCACCGGCGCGATGCTCGACGCGGCGGTTGCTCTGATACGCGACTGTGTGCTCGTCTTCGCTCACCGTTTCCATGCGGCAGTCACTCTCGACGCCTTCGTCGAGCACCGCGTCACGTACACCATCGGGTCGATCACGGTGTTCAACGCGATCTCCGAGACCGAAGGTGCGACGCGTGCCCACTTCGAGTCGGTGAAGGCCTTGTACTCCGGCGGCGCGCCCATCCCGCCCGCAACGGTCACCGCTTTCGAGTCCGCATTCGGGTGCTACATCCACAACGCGTACGGCATGACCGAAACGACAGCGGGCGTCATCGCGGTGCCGCCCGGCACCCGAGCGCCGGTGGACTCCGCCAGTGGGTCGCTGTCCGTCGGGCTGCCGTTGCCGCGAGTGACGTTGCGTACGTTGGACTCCTCCGGGGAGCCGACGGCCGCGGGAATCGCGGGGGAACTGGAGATCTCGGGTCCGCAGGTGGTCTCGGGCTACTGGCGCAATCCCGATGCGACCGCGTCGACGATGCCCGAAGGTCGTCTTCGTACGGGAGACGTGGCGATCATCGACGACGGCGGATGGGTGTATCTCGTCGACCGACTCAAGGATCAGATCAACGTGTCGGGGTACAAGGTCTGGCCCCGAGAGGTCGAGGACACCCTCTACGAACATCCCGCGGTGTTCGAGGCCGCCGTGGTGGGCAGGCCCGACGACTACCAGGGCGAATCGGTGGTGGCCTACGTATCTCTGCGCAACGGCACCACGGTGACGCCGGATGCGCTGGTGGATTTCGCACGCGACCGACTGGCGGCCTACAAACGCCCGAAGGTCATTCACATCATCGACGAACTTCCCAAGACCCAGACCGGGAAGATTCGGCGTGCAGCACTCAAACCTGTTCCAGTGCAAACTCATTCGACCGAAAGCGACACTCCATGACCGTCGGATCATCACGCGATACCCGCTCGGCACCCGATATCTCCTCGCGGAAGAAATCGCTGTTCGCCAGCACCGTAGGCAACGTTCTCGAATGGTACGAGTGGAGCGCCTACGCGGTGTTCGCACCGTTCATCGCGGCGGCGATGTTCAGCCAGGCAGATCCGGTCTCGGCACTGCTGTCGACGTTGGCAGTGTTCGCCGTCGGATTCCTGATGCGGCCCCTCGGCGGCATCGTGTTCGGCCGGATCGCGGACAAGAAGGGCCGCAAGTTCGTTCTCGTCACCACGATGCTCATGATGGCGACCGGCAGCCTGCTGATCGGCATCATGCCCACCTACGGTGCGATCGGTGCCTGGGCCTCGGTGCTGCTCTTGCTCGCACGCGTCATGCAGGGATTCGCGCACGGCGGTGAGTCGGCGACGGCGTACTCTTACGTCGGCGAGATCGCACCGCCGAACCGTCGGGGCATGTGGGGAAGCGTCGCGTTCGTCGCTATCTTCGGCGGGTCTGCCCTGGCGTACACGGTCGGTGGCGTCATCACCTCGACGCTGTCGGAATCGGCTGTCGGCCAGTGGGGTTGGCGTATCCCGTTCCTGCTGGGAGCGCTCCTGGCGTTGTTCGCGCTCTACCTGCGCAAGAACATGGACGAGAGCGAGGTCTTCGATTCGGAGCAGAACAAGGTGGAACACGCACCGATCGCACGCAAGACCGTCGTCAAGGCGATCGTGCTGATGATCGGGATGACGTCGGGAATCACTGCGGCGCACTACACCTGGACCTCCTACGTCTCGACGTTCGCCATCACACAGCGGGGGATGAACCCGGACACCGCGTACTGGATGCTCGTCGTCGCTCAGTTGATAGCGCTGGTGTCCCTGCCGTTCTTCGGTCGTCTCTCGGATTCGATCGGTCGACGGCCGATGCTGGCCGCCTTCGCCGTGCTGATGTTCGTGCTGCAGATCCCGCTGACGATGATGATCTCGACGCAATGGTGGTCACTGCTGCTCCCGTCGACAGTGGCGCTGCTCGTCATCGCCGTCCCGGCATCCATCCTTTCCTCGACTCTCTCGGAAAGCTTTCCCACCCGACTCCGCACGCAGGCAATCGGATTCGCCTATTCGTTCTCGGTAGCGGTGTTCGGCGGAACTGCGCCGTATCTCAACCAGCTCTTCCTCGGCCTCGACTTGGGCTGGGTGTTCGGTGTGTACATCATGTTCCTGGCCGCTCTGACCGGTGTCGCCTGCTTCTTCATGAAGGAAACCAAGGGAATTCGACTCGAAGACGTGTGATCCGAACCGGCCGAGTTTGCTCCTGACGTGGCGTGAGGTTCTACCGTTGCCTGCATGAACAGCAGCGATTCCAGCACATGGGGCATCGGTGACGTGGCCCGTAGAACCGGCGTCACCGAGCGTACGTTGCGTTACTACGAAGAACTCGGTTTGCTCGCTCCCGACCGAGACGGAGGGGGCAGGCGTCGCTACGACGGGGGTGACCTCGACCGGCTGTACCGGATTCGACTGCTCCGAGAACTGGGCACCCCGCTGGGCGATGTGGATCCGGACGCAGCGGATCTCCTGCACCTGACGCGGCAGCATCTGGCCGACCTGGACCAACGGATGGCCGAGCTCGCTCGTGTGCGAGAGCGCGTTCGGGCCGTGGAGGACCGACTCCTTCACGGTGCTCGCCCGGGCGACGACGCCCTGCTGGACCTGCTCTCGGGTCTGTCGACCGACGAGCCCGCGGTCACTCGCCGCACCACGTTGCTGGTCTATCGCGACATCGCAGCAGCCCATTCCTACCTCGTCGACGTGTTCGGACTGGCTCCCGGACCAATCGAATACGACGGCGACAGAGCGGTGCACGGTGAAGTGCATGCCGGTGACGGTGTGGTGTGGCTTCACCGCGAGGCCCCCGAACACCGGATGGTGTCGCCGCTGACAACCGGATCGGTCACGGCATCGCTTGCGATCCTCGTCGACGACGTCGATGCCCACCACGCTCGCGTGGCGGCAACCGGGGCATCGATCGACTACCCGCCCACCGACATGCCCTACGGCGTTCGTGAATACAGTGTTCGCGACCCCGAAGGACATCTGTGGTCGTTCCAGTCGCCGATCGAAGAACAGACGTCGTCATGAACTCGGTCGTTCCTTCGTGGATCCACCGGTGTGCAGCAGAGACGTCGATGCTGTGGCGGCGAGATCGCTGCCTCCCAACAGACGCATGAGCAGCAGGCCGTCGAGCAGTGCCACTGCAGCTGTGGCCTCCATCCGTCGGTAGTCCGGACTACCGACGACAAAGCTGCTGAGCCACTCGATCCAGCCCTCCACCAAGAGTGAGGCCACCGACCGGTAGGGCTCCAGTCCTGCAGTGGCTTGTCCTATCGCCTCGAAATACAGACCGAACAACGGATCGTATTCAGGTTTTGCCACGACCGGCCACGCCGCCGCGACGAGGGAGCGGTGGTCGTTCATCGGCGTCGGGAACGCCGCGGACAGCACGTGCTGCAATCGGTCTCCCACCACCGACAGAACGGACGTCACGAGGTCGTCCTTCGTGGGGAAGTAGTAGACGACCATGCGATCGCTGATCTGCAGACGCGACGCGAGTCGGCCGAAGGTCAAGCGGCTCAGGCCGCCTTCCAGGGCGGCGTCCAATGCGCCGGACAGCATCTCTTCGCGCGAATGTTTGGTGGCCACACCTTGATTGTAGTGGCCACTACAGGTAGCGTCGGTGTAGTAACCACTACAAAACCTGAGGAGAGTAGTAACCACTACAAAACCTGAGGAGACGTTATGCGTTCACAGTCCACCCCGTTGCTCGCACTCTCGGTTCTGCGATCGACTGCCGGATTGGTGTCGTGGGTGAGTCCTGCGCACTCGTGGCGCGCCTTCGGTCTCGGACCCATGCGCGAACCCGGAAGCGCGGGGGTGGCGACCCGCCTCTTCGGAGTGCGCGATGTGGCACTCGGAATGGCCTTGCATCACCCGTCCTCGGAGGTTCGTAAGGCAGCGGTGGCGGCCGGGGTCGGGATCGATGCCCTCGATGTCGCGGCGAGCCTGCTCGGCCGACGTGCGGGCGCGCCTGCCGCGAGTCTGTTCGGAGTTGCGGCCGGCGCCACGCTTTTCGTCGCGCTTGGTGTGACAATTCTGGCCGACACGGACTCGTGGTGATCGCGTAAGCGACACGTGTTCGATCGACGTCGTGTCGACCCACGATGATCTAGCTTTGATCGCAAGCGTCGGCTCGGCGCGGTGGACCTCTGGCAGAAGGACGCACTCCCATGACCGATGACACGCTGGCCGACTTCGAGCGATCCGAATTCACCGCGGACGGGCGGACAGCGCCCGTCTATCGCATCGGAACCGGACCGGCTGTGATCGTGATGTCGGAGATGCCGGGCATCACTCCCAGGGTGGCGGACTTCGCGAGAACCGTCGCCGGAATCGGTTGTACGGCCGTCGTTCCGCACCTGTTCGGAGTCGACGGCAAGGATCCGCTGGCCGCGCCGCTGGGAGCGCTCGGCACCGTTGCCACCATGTCCCGCGCCATGGTGCCGGCGTGCATCAGTCGCGAATTCACCATCCTCGCCACCGGCAAGTCGTCGCGCATCGTGGTGTGGTTGCGGGCTCTGGCGGCGCAGGAGCACGAGCGCTGCGGCGGACCAGGCGTCGGTGCCATCGGGATGTGCTTCACCGGCGGATTCGCTCTCGCTATGGCGGCAGACGACCGTCTGATCGCACCGGTGCTCTCGCAGCCGTCGCTTCCGTTCGCGGCATCGAAGTCTCGCGCTCGATCCATCGATATCACCCAGGGCGATCTCGACAAGGTGAAAAGTCGTTGTGCAGCAGGAGAGCTCACGGTCCTGGGGATGCGCTTCGAGGGCGACAAGATGTGCCCGCCTGCGCGATTCCAATGGCTGCGAGAGCAGCTCGGCGACGCATTCGTCTCGGTGGAACTACCCGATTCCTCCTTCAACCCGGAAGCCTTCGGACCACCGCATTCCGTTGTCACGGAGGGACTCATCGACGAACCAGGGCAGCCGACACGGCAGGCTTTGGACCAGGTACTCGACCTGTTCCGCAGTAAGTTGCTCGCAACGCCGTGAAGTCCCTCTTCGCGAACACGATGCGAAGCCGAAGGTCGAATTCACGACCACGGAATGGTGGCCTGCAGAACCGCCTCTTTCAACGCGGCGGTCCGTAACGCCGTCACCGTCTGATACTCGGGATCGGCCACCATCTCGCTGAACGCCTTACGTGACGGGTACTGGACCAGGAGCACTGCATCCCAGGCCTGCCCTTCCTCGGCGGCAAGTGCGGTCGAACCGTCGCCCGCGTACAGCACCGTCGCGCCGTAGCGCGGGAGGAAAGTCTCGTCCAGTGCTTTCGCATATTCCGCGTAGGAGTCGCGACCACCCTCGGCGAACCGAAGCAGGTTGAGCATCACCACCGGACCGCCGGGATCTTCTTCGAGGTAGCGCTTCAGGTCTCTTCCGCGGGGATCGACAGCCATTGTTCGAGTATGCGTGAACCGTCGATCCTGTGGAGTGTAAAGCGCTGTCGTCGGTCGAGTCGGTCCACTGTTGGACCCCACGAGACGATGGCTTCGCGCTCAGCGGTAGAACTTGGAGAGCGGGAAATCAGTGACTCCATAGAGGGAAGTGTGTCGTCCATGACCGAAGTCGATAACGTGACCGTATTCGGAACCGGAGTGCTCGGTTCGCAGATCATGATGCAGGCTGCCTACCACGGAAAAACCGTTGTGGGATACGACATTTCCGACGAACTGCTTGCCAAGCTGCCGGGTCGCTGGGAATGGATGCGCGGATACTACAAGCGTGACCTGAAGACTTTCGACGAGGAGCGATTCGACGAGGCCATCGAATCCATCACGACCACCACCAGCGTCGCCGAGGCCGTTTCGGACGCCGACCTGGTGATCGAAGCAGTTCCGGAGGATCTCGACCTGAAGAAGAAGGTCTGGTCGGATATCGGCGCGTCCGCTCCGCCGAAAACTATCTTCGTGACCAACTCGTCGTCGCTACTGCCCAGCAGTTTCGCCGAGGCCACCGGGCGACCGGAAAAGTTTCTTGCATTGCACTTCGCCAATCTCGTGTGGCGGTACAACACCGGTGAGGTGATGGCAACTGCTGCAACAGATCCTGTCTACTTCGATGTCGTATTGAGCTTCGCGTCGGAGATCGGTCTCGTTCCCGTTCCGGTCCGTAAGGAAATTCCGGGATACGTGCTGAACAGTCTTCTGATCCCGCTGCTGCAAGCAGGAGCCAACCTTTACGTCGGCGGCGTTGCCAATCCGGCGGACATCGACAACGTGTGGCGCATAGCCACCGGGGCACCCGCCGGTCCGTTCCAGATTTACGACACTGTCGGCTTCAACGTCGCTGCACACATCGCGCGCGCACACGGTGGCGAGGATCAGGTCAAATTTGCCGACATACTGCAAAAGGGTATCGACGCGGGAAAGACCGGTCTCGGGGACGGTGAAGGCTTCTACACGTACGACTCCGACGGCCGGCGACTCGATGCTGTCGAGTCGTGGAACATCAACTGAATCGCTCGATCACCGTCCCATTCAGGTGACGAGACCGCGTGTGGGTTCATGCCTGGGTGTCCGGGTTTTCGATGTGCCCGGCATTGCCGAAGACCGGATCAACCGAGTTGCCGCAGTTGAATCGCAGTGTCCAACGCGAGGCGATGCCACGCAGATCGGGGATCTCGGCCGGTCAGTTCCTGGGCTCGGCGCAGTCGGTAGCGCAGAGTCTGCGGGTGTACCTGTAGTCGGGTGGCGGCAGCCGTTGCCGTACCGGTGGCGATGAAGGCCGAAAGGCCCTGCAGAATATGTTCGTTCGCCGCCTCGGTCAGCGGACCGAGCACGCTACGTACCACCTCGCTCGTGTCCGCGGTGGGGCGCGCGGTCAGCAGTGCCAGCAGCTGACCGTCACCCTGATCGAGCAGTGCCCGGTCGTCGAACGCGTGATCCGGTGCAGTATCCAGCGCTTCCGATGCGAGTCGCCACGAACTGCTGATACCGGCAATGGTGGATCGCTCCACGAGGCATCCGCGCAGCATCAGGTCTCGACACGCGAGGTCCGCCTCGGCGCGGTGGATCGACGGTGGCAACAACACGATCGCGCGTTGCTCGCGCCGAGTGCACAAGTGGCTCCGCTGACCCGACGGCGCGGTGCGGTCCGGCGGAACGAGTCCTATTGCGAGGACCAGCGATTCGACGGTGTCGTCGGACATGGGTCGGCCCGGATCTGTCGATTGCACCACAAGCAGATTCGGGTGCGTGGGCAGCTTCAGGTCGAGTTCGCGAGAACGATCCGACACCGTCCCGGGTGAGTTGTGTCTGGCAGCCAGCAGGTCGTCGAGCAGCGCGGCATGCGCCTGCGCACGGTTGGATGTGAGCTGTTCGCGCGCAATGACGTATGCGCCGATGATTTCCTCGGAGATTGCGTCGATGGCGTCGAGCACGCCGAGGCCGAGTTCGGCAATGTCCGGTGGTTCGAGTACATCGAGATACTCGGTTGTCACGTGCCGAACGAACACGCTCGACGCGACTCGATACGCACGCAGCACATCGGCCAGCGGGCGTCCGTCCGCTGCGCGCGCGGCACCTATCGCACGGAATCGACTGTGATCGCGTTCGTCGATAGCCGAATCGCCGCCCGCCCACAGCGTCATCAGACGACGCAACGACCAGTAGGCGATGGCCTCGACATCGGCCAACTGCGCACCCTGCAGTGATCGGTAGACCGGGATCGCGTCGCGAATCGCGTGTACTGCGGATGCGACGACGGGGCCCAGCTCCGATTCGATCTTCGCGACTACGGCGACCCGCGCTGGGTGCATCGACCTACCTCCCACTCTTTGTCAGTATCTGATAAATCCTATAGTCATTTGAGGCGGTTTCCTTGAGATCCGGCACCGACGACAGCACAGTGGGGCAATGGACGCAGACGTGATCGTGGTGGGTGCAGGCTTGGCTGGACTGGTGGCGACCGCCGAACTGGCCGACGCCGGAAAGCGGGTGCTGCTCCTCGACCAGGAGCCCGAGCAGAACTTGGGCGGTCAAGCGTTCTGGTCGTTGGGCGGTCTGTTCATGGTGGACACCCCGGAGCAGCGACGCATGGGCATCAAGGATTCCGCAGAGCTCGCGTGGCAGGACTGGCTCGGAACCGCGACCTTCGACCGCGGCATCGACGATCCCGCGGGCGAGGATTACTGGGGGCACCAGTGGGCGCGCGCGTACCTCGACTTCGCGGCGGGGGAGAAGCGGTCCTGGCTGCACGCGCAGGGTGTGCGGTGGGTTCCCATCGTCGGGTGGGCCGAACGTGGTGGCTACCTCGCCGAGGGGCACGGCAATTCGGTTCCGCGATTTCACCTGACCTGGGGTACCGGTCCCGGGGTCGTTGCGCCGTTCGAGCGACGCGTACGTGAGGCCGTCGACAAAGGGTTGGTGCGCTTCGGTTTTCGTCACCGCGTCGACGAGTTCATCGTCAGTGCCGGCACAGTCGAGGGAGTCCGCGGCGCACTTCTCGAACCCAGTGCCGCAGAGCGAGGTTCGGGCAGTAGCCGCGTCGAGGTCGGCGAGTTCGAGTTGCATGCCGGAGCCGTGCTCGTGACGGCGGGCGGCATCGGAGCCAACCACGACCTGGTACGGGAGAACTGGCCGGCACGGCTGGGAACGGCTCCGAAGTCCCTGATCTCGGGAGTCCCCGAACACGTCGACGGACGCATGCTCGGCATCACCGAGAAAGTCGGTGGCCGTCTGGTCAACAAAGACCGCATGTGGCATTACACCGAGGGCATCAAGAACTGGAATCCGATCTGGAAGAACCACGGAATCAGAATCATTCCCGGCCCGTCGTCCATGTGGTTCGACGCGCGGGGGCGACGGTTCCCGGTTCCGAACTTTCCGGGATTCGATACTCTCGGAACGTTGAAAGCCATCCAGGACAGTGGATTCGAGTACTCCTGGTTCGTTCTGACGCAGAAGATCATCGAGAAGGAGTTCGCACTCTCGGGATCGGAGCAGAACCCGGACATCACCGGAAAGAACCTCAAGCTCGTTCTCGGCCGGGTGTTGCCCGGTGCCAGCGAACCGGTGGAGGCGTTCAAGAAGAACGGAGAGGATTTCGTCGTCGCCGACACACTCGCCGAACTCGTCCAGGGAATGAACAGGGTCTCCGGCGAAGATCTGATCGACCTCGCCGATCTGAAGCGGCAGATCGAGGCCCGCGACCGCGAGGTCGACAACCCGTTCACCAAGGACCTGCAGATCTCCGCGATCCACAATTCGCGTCGATCGCGCGGAGAGCGCATCGCGCGTACCGCCTCACCGCACAAGATTCTCGATCCCAAATCGGGTCCGTTGATCGCCGTGCGGTTGAACATCATCACGCGAAAAACATTGGGCGGCATTCAAACCGACCTGCAGGGCCGTGTCCTCGACGGCGACGGACAGGCGATAGACGGATTGTGGGCGGCAGGTGAGATCGCCGGGTTCGGTGGCGGCGGTGTGCACGGGTACCGCTCGTTGGAGGGAACGTTCCTGGGTGGGTGCATCTTCGGCGGCCGGCAGGCCGGACGCGCGCTCGCTGCGCAAGCGTGACAGTGGCGCGGAGTCGAATGCGATGCACAGAGTACCGCGATTTCGCTCGGTGAGCGAACTCGCGGCTCCGGCGTCGATTGCTACGAGTCGGCCTCGGGCCGGGGTACCTCGAAGGCGAGCAGTGCGACATCGTCCTGCAGGCCGTCCCCGAAGGATGCCAACAGTGACGTGAGATCGTCGACGATCTTCGGTGCAGTGGTCGCACCCTTTCTCGCAGCGAAGGATTCGAGGCCACCGTCGTCGTCGAAGCGCGTCCGCCCGGGTCCGACGATCGCTTCGGTCAATCCGTCGGTGTAGAACGCCATGACGTCGCCGGGGCGCAGGGTCACCGATGCCGATGCGAAGTGCGGCTCGGCCAACGCTCCGACCAACTGGCCACCTGTGGTGTCGACGAAGTCGACGACGGCGTCGTGCGTGATACGCAGTGCCGGCGGATGTCCGCCGCTGGCGAGGTCCACCACTGCGCCGTCCGGTCCCGGAGTGATGGTGCCGAAAACCACCGTGCAGAAACGTGGGTCGTCTCCGTGGAACTCGTGGTGCAGAACGGTATTGAGGTTGTCGAGCACCGCGATCGGGTTGCGGTCGAACACTGCGGCGGCGCGGAGGGTGTACCGGGTCAGTGAGGTCACGGCGGCGGCACCCGCGCCCTTACCGCTCACGTCACCGAGGAAGAAACCCCACGTCTGTTTGTCGAGCGGAAACACGTCGTAGAAGTCGCCGCCGACCTCGTCGATGGATGCGGGGTGATAGTGCGCTGCCACGTTCATGCCCGTCGGAGCCGACAGGATCGGCGGCAGCAGGGTGCGTTGCAGCGTCGACGCCAGAATCTGTACCTGGGTTTTCTCCGCCTCGGCCTGCTTGCGTGCTTCTTCCGAGGCCCCCAGTGCGTCCTGCGATCTGTCCAGAGCGGCCTCGGCATCGTCCTGGGCGGCCTCCGCGTTGTGGCGGGCGTCGACCAGATCCTTCTCGCGCACATGGCGTTCGGTTTCGTTGTGCAGCGTCATCGTCACCGTCACGGCCCCCTCGGGCGTGCGCAGACTGTTGGCCAGGATCGACACGGCTATTGCGGCACGTCGATCGGATGCGACGGTCAATTTCGCGTCCGCTCCGACCGGCGAGTCCGATTCCGACGTCGACACGACATCCATCAGAGCCGCCAGGATCGGCTCGAACTCGACCGTGAACAGGTCGGTGACCGACATTCCGACGAGCGTCTCGCGGCTGCGCGCTGTGATCCGCGCGGCGGCCGCGTTGGCGTAGAGGATTTGCGAGGTGGCGACGTCGACCGAGAACACGCCGCACGGTGCAGTGTCGAGTAGATCAGCAGCCGTAGCGGACATGGGGACTCCCTTCGGTCATGACGAGCGGGTGGCGGATCTCGATCGGTCGGTTGGTATCGGGTCGGTCCATACAGCAGTGACCATTGTGCCGAGACCGGGTCGGTGGTCGACCAGGAGATCGTCGGCCACCGCGGCTGCGAGTTGCAGGCCGTGACTGCGATTGGTCGTCGGATTCGGTGGACGCCACGTCCCGGTGTCGGAGATCGTCACCGTCAGCGCCCGGTGTTCGTAGGCGGCGGTGATCGTCATCGTTCCGGCCTCGGGCGCCGAGTGGTACGCGTGTTCGACCACGTTCGCGAGGGCCTCGTAGACCCCGAGGACGATGTCGTCCACCAGATCGTTCCTCACTCCGAGTTCGACGACCCACTGGTGCAACCGACGCCGAAGGGCTGTCGCCACGGCCGGTTCGGCCGACGCGGTGTGGGTCCAACGACTGGGAGCGAGACTGCTTTCGGTCATCGCGGAAGCCCGACTCGGTGTCGGCCGGTCATCGGTCGACCTCTGCATCGAGCGCAGCCGACCGAACGTGGGCAACCGCGTCGGGCACGGTCGTGAAGGTCGCCATCACCCGATCGATTCCGCTGAGTTGCACCGGCCGAACAACGACTCCGTCGACCGCTACCAGCGCCATACGTGAGGCATCGGGTAGCCGATCGCACACTCGCACCAGCACTGTGATCGCACTCGACGACAGGAAGCTGACGTCGGTCAGATCGACGACGAGACCTCCTGCTGCACTGTCGGCCGCTGGAAACGCAGTGGCGGACAGTTCGGGGATGGTGTCGAGATCCAGTTCACCTCGAACGGTGAGTACGGTGGCCGAGTCGTGCTCGGCTGCCACGATCTCGAACGGTCCTCCGGTCGGCTCCTCTGACATGTTCTCGACGTTACCTGTTGTCGAGTCGGATTCACGACCGAAACGTGTCGGCGAACAGGTCACCTGCGCCCAATACTTCCAGGACCATGCGCACCGAGCGTGCAGGCGCGAACACGGCGATCTTGCCCGGATGTACGTACGTGAAGTCGATGATCGCGTTGGCGACGCCGGAGTACATGAACGAGACCTCCGACAAGTCGACCGTCACCTGCACGGACGCCGATGCCAGGCGGTCGAGGCTGTGTACGAACTCGGCCCTGGTGGACATGTCCAGTTCGCCGAACGCGCGCAGTGTGTTGTGGCGGTCCGGTCGAACGACGGTCTCGAGTCGGAACACGCCCTCGTCGTCGCGAAGGGAGCGTTCCATGGTTGCGGTGCTGGTCAACATGTCTTTACCTCTTCCCCGAAGCGCTCGGACCGGTCGGTTTGCCCGCACGGTGCACGGCGCTGAGTTGTTGTGCTTTCAACAATGTCAGTGTCCGATTTCGGTAGACCTCGCCCGAGGTCTCGAACCGGTAACGAAAGATCTCACTTCGATAACGGCGTTCACCGGGTCAACATGTCGATGAGTGAACCGGTGACTTTCTTCTTCACCCAGCCGGTGACACCTCGCTGGCCGAGCGCTGCCCGGGCGGCATTGAGCCCGGCCGCTCCGTGCACTCCGCCACCGGGGTGCGCCGATGCAGAACCCAGGAACAGACCCTCCACCGGCGTCTCCGACCGACCCAGACCCGGTGTCGGGCGAAATATCAACTGCTGCTGCAGCTGTGCGGTTCCGCCGTTCACCGCACCGCCGTGCAGATTCGCGTCGGCACCGTACAGATCGCTCGGTCGCTGTACGACCCGCCCGACGACCGAATCGAGGAACCCCGGTGCGTGGGCGTCGAGGACTTCGTCCACCCGATCAGCCACGGTGTCGGCGGCCGCGTCGTCGACGACGCCTCTCGGCAGATGCGTGTAGGCCCAAGCGCTTTCGGTGCCCTCCGGTGATCTGCTCCGATCGGCAGTGGTCATCTGACCGAACAGCATGAACGGACTCGCGGGAAGGACTCCGGTCGTGAGATCGGCTGCCCAATGCACGAGACCGTTGTCGTCCGCACCGAGATGAACGGTGCCGGCATCGGCCAGAGACGGTGAATTCCAAGGGATTCTACGATCGAGCGCGTAGTTGACCTTGACCACAGGGGTGTCCCACTCGAAGGTGCGCAGGTCGTCGTGCACACGGCGCGGCACGGCGTCGTACGGAAGCAGCGATCCGTAGAGCGCCGGTGCGGACACGTCGGCCACGATCGCTCGGCGCGCCCGAAACGTGTCTCCGGCGGCGGTGTGCACCGCCCGAGCTCGACCGCCGCGCACCTCGATGTGCTCGACCGCCTGACCGCACTCGAGCACCGCACCCGATGCGGCGCCACGCCGAATCAACGCGGACGTCAACGCAGAGGATCCGCCCACGGGGGTCGGAAACCCGACGTCCTGGGCCAGCATCGTGAGCAGCCAGCCCATCATCCCGCTCACGGGGGCGTCGGTCGGGACGTCACCGTGCATGGCGTTGCCCAGCAGGAGGCAGCGAGCGGCCTCGCTGTGGAAGAGTTCGTGAGCCATCACGCGGGCGGGGAGGGCGGCGAATCGTGCGAAGCGCAGCGTCTCGGGAACGCCCAAGGCGTGGACGAGGCGTGCCGCGGGGACGACGGGTGGAAACGGTCCGAACAGCGAGTTCATGAAGGGCTCGCGAATGCGCTCCCACTGCTCGAAGAGTCGCAACCAGGTGCGGCCGTCTCGCGCGTCGTGTTCCGACAGCCGCGCGGCGGTGGTCTCGACATCGTGGTGGACGACCGGAGCGTCGGTGTCCTGCGGCGACCGCGCATGGCCGTACACCGCGGGGGAGTGGGACCACTGCAGCCCATGGCTTTCCAACTCGAGTGCCTTCATGGCAGGCGAGGCGAGCGCCAGCGGGTAGAACGCGCTGAAGAGGTCACTGGTGAAACCGGGAACGAGCTCGGCGCTGCGCACAGCGCCGCCGGGATGTTCGGCGGCCTCGAGGACCACGACGTCCCAGCCGGCGTCTGCCATCGCTGTCGCCGCGACCAAGCCGTTGTGGCCACTGCCGATCACGATCGCGTCTACTTCGGTCGTGGTCATCGGGATGTACTCCTCTGCTCGGTCTTCGTCCTGCCGGTCAGCACGGTACCGACGAAGTACAGCGCTACGCCTACCGCAAGAAGCAGTCCGGCGCGGAGCCACGTTGCTCCGGACTGCTGGGTCAGCAGTACGGCACAGGTGATCAGCGCCAGGACGGGAAGTGCTGTGGGCGTTCGGAAATGGTCGGTCTCGGCCCGGTCTCGGCGTAGTACGAGCACGGCAACGTTGGTACTGACGAAGACGAACAGCAGCAGTAGCACAACGGTTTCGGCCAGTGCCGCAACAGAACCGGTGGTGGCCAGGACCATCGCAACAGCTGTGGTCGCGACGATGGCGGTCCACGGTGTCTTGCGTCCCGGCAGAACTTCGGCGAGCACTCCGGGAAGCAGACCGTCGCGCGCCATTCCGAACGTCAGCCGCGATGCCATGATCATCGTCAGCAACGCGCCGTTGGCGACAGCGACCAGTGCGATCAGACTGAAGACCCACGGCGGAATGCCGGCATCCGCGGCAGCGACGACCTCGAGCAGTGGACCGGTGGACTGCGACAGTGTGTCGGCAGGCACGACCGTCGACACAGCAAGTCCGACGAGCACGTACACCACACCGGCCACGGTGACGGCACCGAGGAGAGCTCGTGGGTAGGCCCGGCGCACGTCCTCGACCTCCTCGGCGATGTTCGCGGACGTCTCGAAACCCACGAACGAATAGAAGGCCAGCAGAGCCGCGCCGAGAACCGCCAAGGTCGGTGTCGTCTCGTCGGTGAATTCGAGGACGCGAGAGGGCACACCGTCGCCGCGGCTCAACACCAGTCCGGCAAGGGCGATGACGACGACCAGCCCGGTCACCTCGACCACCGTCATCACGAGATTGGCGCGGAGTGACTCGGTGATGCCGCGCGCGTTGAGCAACCCGATCAACAGCAGGAAGACCGCTGCAGCGGGTACGGCAGGCACGTCCAGGAACACGCCCAGATAGTCACCCGAAAAGGCGAGTGCCAGCCCGGCCGCACTGGTGACACCCGCGGCGAGCATCGAGAATCCGACGAGGAACGACACCATCGGTTTGCCGTACGCCTGTTGGGCGAAAACCGCTGCGCCGCCCGCTCTCGGATACTTGGTGACCAACTCCGCGTACGACGCCGCGGTCAGCAGCGCCATCAGTAGCGCGACGAGCATAGGGAGCCAGATCGCTCCGCCGACCTCACCTGCGATCTCACCGACGAGAGCATAGATTCCGGCACCGAGCACATCGCCGAGAATGAACACGAACAGCATCTTTCCCGAAACTGCTTGTCGCAGTGGGGTATTGCTCACGGTGCAGTGGACCGCTCGGCCAGGAGTGCAAGCCTGCGCAGCGCCTCGGCATTGCGTGGATGCGCCAGAAGATGTTGGACCCGGTCGGGAACCAGATCGAAGGGTGCCGTGATTGCGTGCTCGATGATTTCGATGCGGCAGCCCGAGGCGAGAGGATGCAGCCGCACTGTTATCGAGGCCTTCCCGAACGGCAGTGCACGGGCTTCGAGCACCAGTTCGCGACCGGCATGGAGTCCCACCGACCGCGTGACGTCACTGAGTACCGCCGGCCACGCACCCACCGAATGATGAATGGAGCTGCCGACTTCGGGCCAGTTGCCGTCGACCGCGCGGATGCGGGACGCACCGACGACCCAGGTCGCATAGCTCCATCCGTTCGCCAGGACGTTCCAGACGTCCTCGCAGGTGGCTGACGTATTTCTGCTGGTGGGCACGATTCGGCCTCCGAACTCTCGTCGTTGTGCGTGAAAGCACGATCTTTGATCGTGCGCCGCTACTCCTGGGCTCGAAGTCGATGTACTGCGCGGTGTCGTCGGTTGCTCGCGAAAACGCACCGACTTCGACGTATGCCCCGAAACCGCCGGACCCAATCCCGTGGTGACCACTCGCGTCGGTGCCGATCTGCGATTGTCATACTGAGACCATGTCGACAATCGCGTACGTCATCGCTGGTTCGGAAGCCACCGGCGGAGCCGGTCTGCAAGCAGATCTCAAGACATTCGAGCGGCTCGGGGTCCACGGAGTCGGCACGATCACGTGCATCGTCTCGTTCGATCCGAAGGCGGGCTGGGGGCACCGATTCGTGCCCATCGACAGCACGGTCATCGCCGATCAGATCGAAGTGGCCACTGCCGCACACGATCTCGATGTCGTCAAGATCGGCATGCTCGGCACCCCCGTCACCGTGGACACGGTAGCGGCGTCGCTGCGCCTGCAGCCGTGGCGGCACGTGGTCGTCGATCCGGTCCTGATCTGCAAGGGCCAGGAGCCGGGTGCCGCACTCGACACCGACAATGCCCTGCGGCGCGAGATCCTTCCGTTGGCCACCGTGATCACCCCCAATCTGTTCGAGGCGCAGACCTTGTCCGGAATGGACGCCATCGACACCGTCGACGATCTGGGTGAGGCCGCCAAGAGAATCGCCGATCTCGGGCCTCGTTTCGTGGTGGTCAAGGGTGGCACGGGTCTGCCCGGCGACGAGGCCGTCGACGTCGTCTACGACGGGTCCGAACTGACCGTGCTGCGCGCCCCCAAGGTGGGCGAAGAGCGCGTGTCGGGTGCCGGCTGCGTGTTCGCCGCAGCCATCACCGCTGAGCTCGCGAAAGGAACGGACGTGCTCGACGCCGTCGCGACGGCCAAGGATTTCGCGCACGCCGGCATCGTCGGCCGACTCGCCAGCCACGCTCCGTTCGCGGCAGTGAGTTGGCACGACTGATCCTCCGATCCGACCTCAGGTTTACCGCCGGTGACTAGCGGGCAGCCGATACGAACCGCTTGTCTCGAATGGACGAACGGTCCGTATCCGGAGAGGATCCACATGGCAGACGAGAACACGAGCGAAGCCGACGCCGGGGCAACCGACGACGATCGGACGACGCGCGGGCACGCGGGTGAGGCAATCGTCGACACACGCAACTGGCCCGGGTACATCTGCATCGGAGTGGCATTGGTGAGTCTCGGTCTCACTCTCACCGCGGCAGGTTACGGATTCACCGGGTGGGTGTGGATCGGGGCGATTGCCGCGCCGCTTCTACTGGTGGCAGGGATTGCCCTGGTCCTTCTGGAGCGGAAGCGCGTCAAGGCTCGGGAAGGCAAATCCCTCACCGACCCGGCGGGTCATTGACCGAGTCCGCGGCCGACGGATCCTGGGAGTCGCCAGGCCTAGGTCTCGGAACGGCGCTCGCCGATATCGCTCGCACGATCGGATCACCTGTACCCATCGAATCCGTGCGCGTGACCGGGGCGAGCGACGATTCCCGGACGGTCCGGCCCGGAGACCTGTACTTGGCGTTTCCGGGCTCTCACGGCCACGGACTGAACCACGAACTCGAGGCGTACGAGCGCGGAGCGGTGGCCGTCCTGTCCGACAGGCCGTCGACCGTGCTGCCGACCGTCGTCGTAGACCATCCGCGCCGAAGCGCCGGCGCGGTCTGCGCACTGATCCACGATTTCCCCGCGGACGACATGGACGTCTACGGGGTGACCGGAACCAATGGAAAGACCAGCACTGCACTGCTGCTCGCTGCGGGGCTCGAGGCCTCGGGCGAGACGGTCGGCACGATGACCGGCATCGGACTGGCCGGGCCGGCGACATGGTCACCCACTGCGCGAACGACACCCGAGGCTGCGACGGTCCAGCGCACGCTCGGCCGCTTTCGAGACGAGGGCGCAACGGCTGTCGCGCTGGAGGTGTCCTCTCATGCAGTGTCCGAACACCGCATCGACGGTATGCGCTTCTCCGTGGTCGGGTTCACCAATCTCGGTCCCGATCACCTCGATTATCACGGCACCATGGACAGATATTTCGCCGCCAAAGCGGAGCTGTTCGCAGCCCACCGAACAGCAGCCGCGGCGGTGGGTATCGACGACGTGTACGGCAGAAGACTGGCCCAGCTCGTGGACGTTCCGTGCTGGAGGTGGTCGGTACTCGACACCCGTGCGGAGGTGTTCGGTGAGCACATCGAATGCACCGGCGTCGAGACATCGATGACTGTCCGAACACCCACGGGTTCGATCGACGTTCGACTGCCCCTTCTCGGTCCGCACCAGGCCGGTAACGCGCTTGCTGCGCTTGCCACAGCGCTGGCCGCAGGCAAGGATCCTGTGGAGGTCGCCGCAGGATTGGAGAGCGTTCGATCCGTTCCCGGACGGCTCGAGAAGGTCGATGCCGGGCAGCCGTTTCTGGCATTGGTGGACTACATGCACAACACCGCGGGACAACGCCGATTGTTGCCGTTCGTACGGACTCTGGTGACCGGTCGGGTGATCGTGGTCGTCGGGGCAACGGGTGAACGCGATCCGGGCAAACGCTTCCCGCTCGGAGCCACCGCAGCCGAACTCGCCGACGTGGTGATCGTCAGCGACGAAAGTCCGCTGTCCGAGGATGCCGACACCATCCGAGCTGCGGTGGCGGAAGGTGCGCGAGCTGCACGGTCGGCATCGGTCGTCGTCGAGCCGGACCGTCGTACTGCGCTCGCGCTCGCAGTGCAGATGGCCGAACCCGACGATGTGGTCGTGGTCGCGGGCCGCGGCTGCGATACCGAGCAGGCCTACGGCCACGACATCGTCGAATTCGACGATCGGGTCGTGCTCCGAGAAGTGCTGAAGGACCTCGGCCGAGAAACCGGCGACCGGCGCTAGCGACCGACGCGGCGGGACTTGCGGTCCTGCTTGCCCTGCGACTTGTCGGCTCGCTTCTGCGCGAATCGGCCGGCCGATTTCAGGCCCCTGGACACGAAGTTGTCGTTCCCCGTTCGCTTTTCGAGGCTCTGACCGGCGAAGGCCAGCAGTCGGGCGAGGATGGGTAGCCCGATCGCGACGATCAGGTAGCGGTAGAGGTACTTACGGGCAAGCAGGGGAAGCATCGGACATTCCTTCTGGGGTCGAAGTCGGTCAGCGGACTGCGCGTCGAACCTTGAGCGCTGCGGTCGCGGTCAGCGTGATGACGGCACCGACGACGGCTGCACCGAGCAGAGAGACACCCTGGCCGAGATCGAAGTTCCAACCCAGGAAGTTGATCGTGGTGTGCACGGTGTTCTGCAGCACGAAGATCACCAGCGCTGCGACCAGGACGAGCGTGATCAGGAGGGCGAACTTCGAGGCGAATCCGCCGCGTCGCTTGGGGGCCTTGGTCGTGTCTGTCGATGTGGTCATGAGGGGAATCCGTTCTCTGGTGTGAGGAAAAGTGGAAGTGAAAGGCGAGTGCCGCCGATCATCGAGATCGGCGGCACTCGATGTGATGGAGGGTGGTTACTTGAAGGTGTCCTTGATGTTCTCGCCGACCTTCTTCACGCCTGCCGAACCCTGGTCCTTCTTGCCCTCGGCCTCGAGGTCCTTGTTGTCGGTGGCGTCGCCCACAACCTCCTTGGCCTTGCCGATGGCGTCTTCTGCAGCGTTCTTGGCCTTGTCGATGAAGCTCATGGTGTTGCCCTTTCAGGTGGCTGTGATTGTTGGTAACGGATACTTAGTCGGTTTCCGCCCCCGAAAACAAACGCCGCTGTGATGTAGCTCATATCACTGCGGTGTTCGCTCGGAACATCAGGTGAGGGAGACCAGCTCGGTGATGTCGTCCTGAGGCAGCTCGCCGTCGACCACGGCGGTCACGACCGAACTGTTCAGGGCGATCGCACCCTTGTGGTTGTCCAGGAATGCGGTGTCGGCAGCATCGCGACCGACCGAGATTCGTACCAGCGTCGAGCGAGGGGCGAGGCAGGTGGCATCGACAACACGCCACTGGCCGCCCACGAACGCCTCGGCGACGGCATGGAAGTCCATCGGATCGCAGCCGGGTGCGTACACCGCCACCAGTCGAGCCGGAACGTTGACCGCACGCAGCATGGCGACCACGAGGTGCGAGTAGTCCCGGCAGACACCCTGTCCGGCGAGCAGTGTGTCGACGGCTCCGTCGATCGGATCGCTGCTTCCCGGAACGTAATTCAGACGTGCGCCCACCCATGCGGAGATCTTCGCCAGCAGTTCCTCGGAGTCCGCGTAGTCGCCGAATTCGGTTGCGGCGAACCCGTAGAACTTGTCTGCTTCGGCGTATCGGCTCGGCCGGAGGTAGAGCGACATGTCGTAGTCGGTGACCGGAGCCGGGGTGGTGTTGCCCAGAATGGTGGCGTCGTACGAGACCTGCAGATTGCCGACGTCGGCAGGCATGACGTGGATCCGGTTGCCGTGCGGTCCGCTCACTTCCTTGGCCTCGATGGGGTTACCGTCGAGGACGAAGGACAGTGACTCGGTGACCGTCGTACCTGGGTGCGGTGCGACTGCGATCTGAAATTCGAGCGTGGTGGCTGCGGTGATGTCTACATCGAGGCGCGCGGATACGTCGCGTTTGAGCATGGGAACTCCTGGCAGGTGGGGTGGGTGAACCTGCTGCCAGTACCCACGTTCACCGAAGCCAAACGCCGCTGCTCAGCAGGTGATCAACGCCACCCGAGGGCGGGAGCGACGTCGCGCAGCAGTGTCTCGAGCACGTGAGCGCAGTAATCGACGCCCAGTTGGTTGGGGACGGTGAGCAGCAGAGTGTCTGCGGCAGCGATCGCTTCGTCGGTGGCCAGTTCCTCGATCAGCCGGTCGGGCTCGCCCGCGTAGGTCTTGCCGAACCGTGCTTTGCCGCCGTCGAGGTAGCCGACTTGGTCGTCGCCGGTGCCCTCCCGGCCGAAGTAGGCCCGATCGAGATCGCTGACGATCGGAAAGATGCTGCGGCTCACGGACGTTCGCGGCGCGAAATCGTGACCGGCATCGCTCCACGTCTTGTGGAAACGTTCGATCTGCTCGGCCTGCAGTTGATGGAACGGCACGCCGGTGTCTTCGCTCAGGAGTGTCGAGCTCATCAGGTTCATACCCTGCCGCGCGGTCCACTCGGCGGTCTCGCGAGTTCCGGCACCCCACCAGATGCGCTGACGCAAACCGGGGGAGTGCGGTTCGAGGCGCAGCAGGCCGGGTGGGTTGGGGAACATCGGCCGTGGATTCGGCTCCGCGAAGCCCCTGCCCTCGAGAAGATCGAGGTAGATGCGGGTGTGCTCACGCGCCATATCGGCATGATCCGAGCCGTCGGCGGGTGCGTAGCCGAAGTAGCGGTAACCCTCGATGACCTGCTCGGGCGATCCTCGACTGATACCGAGTTGCAGCCGTCCGCCGGAGATGAGGTCGGCAGAGCCCGAGTCCTCGGCCATGTAGAACGGGTTCTCGTAGCGCATGTCGATGACGCCGGTGCCGATCTCGATGGTGCTCGTCTTGGCACCGACGGCAGCGAGCAGAGGGAACGGCGACGCGAGTTGGTTGGCGAAGTGATGGACGCGGTAGTACGCGCCGTCGGCACCGAGTTCTTCGGCTGCGACCGCGAGGTCGATGGACTGCAGCAGCACGTCCGACGCGGACCTCGTCTGCGACTGTGGGGATGCCGACCAATGTCCGAAGGACAAGAATCCGATCTTTTTCATCACGCGCTCTTTCGTTGAAGGATCAACTAAGTTCACTGTACTGCAGCGTGTGTCGAGGTGGATTCATTCCCGGCTCCGGCTAGGCACCGATTCCGGCGGTCAAGAGCTTCGCCAATTCGAGATAGGCGTCGCCGTCGCTCAACCCCGTCAGGCGAAACACCTCACGCGTCTGGATGCGCACCATGACCGAGGAGGCGACATCGCCGACGAATGCGGCGTGCACGTCTCGTACTTCACCGCTGGCCACACCTTCGCTGATCAACTCCTGAACACGCCGAGCGGCGATCGCGGTATTGCGCTCGTACACCGAACGAGCGGATTCGAGAGACGCCAGATCGGTCATGAACTGCTCGGACGCCGATTCCAGGGCTGCGCCGACGGCGGTGAGATACGTGGTGATGCGATTGCGGGTGCCGTCCACCTCGGCGACCGCGTTCTCGACCTGGGTGGTCATGGACTTGAAGTAGTGCACTGTGGCGCCGCCGACGAGTTGATCCTTGCTCGACGCCAGTGTGTACAGCGTGGACTTGGAGCATCGGAGGCGGGCCGCGATGGTGTCGAGCGTCAGGTGGGCGAAGCCCTCTTCCAGAAACAGGCTCACGAGCTGGTCGAAGAGCTCGGAACGGCGTGCCGTGGCATGCGAGGTCACGGGTGCGTTCACATCAGGGATGGTACTGCATCGCCTTGTGCAGTACTGTGCATCAGTACTGCGGATCATCCGGCAGTACTGATCCGAACTTCCCGGAGGTTTTTCACGTGCCCGTCGATCGTCTGTTGCCCACTGCCGAAGCGCGCGACCTCATCGCGCTGACCCGCGACGTGGCAGACAAGGTGCTCGACCCGATCGTCGACGATCACGAGCGGCGTGAGGCGTACCCGGACCATGTGTTCGCCACCCTGGGTGAGGCAGGACTGCTGAGCCTGCCGTACGCGGAGGAATGGGGCGGTGGTGGCCAACCGTACGAGGTCTACCTCCAGGTCCTCGAAGAACTGGCGTCGCGCTGGGCGGCAGTGGCCGTTGCAGTGAGCGTGCACGGTCTGGCCTGCTATCCCGTGATGGCCTTCGGTACCGACCAACAGAAAGCCGACAAGCTTCCCGACATGCTCGGTGGGGCTCAGATCGGTGCCTACTCGTTGTCCGAGGCGCAGGCCGGTTCGGACGCTGCCGCACTCAGTTGCAAGGCCACCCCGACCGAGGGCGGCTACACGGTGAACGGTTCGAAGGCGTGGATCACGCACGGTGGAGTGGCGGACTTCTACAACCTGTTCGCCCGAACAGGTGAAGGATCCAAGGGAATCTCGTGCTTCCTCGTTCCGGACGGAACCGACGGCCTGAGCTTCGGTAGGCCCGAGGAGAAGATGGGGCTGCACGCCGTCCCGACGACCTCGGCGCACTACGACAACGTGCACGTCCCCACCGAGTGGCGAATCGGTGCGGAGGGGCAGGGGCTGCAGATCGCCTTCAGCGCGCTCGACGCCGGACGGCTCGGAATCGCCGCTGTAGCAGTGGGAATCGCTCAGGCGGCACTCGACGACGCGTTGAAGTACGCCCAGGAGCGTACGGCGTTCGGCAAGAAGATCATCGACCACCAGGGCCTCGGTTTCGTATTGGCGGACATGGCGGCCGCAGTGGACTCCGCCCGCGCCACCTACCTCGACGCCGCCCGTCGGCGTGACGCCGGACTTCCCTACTCGCGCAACGCTTCCGTGGCAAAGCTGATCGCCACCGATGCGGCCATGAAGGTGACCACCGACGCGGTGCAGGTCTTCGGCGGCTACGGCTACACCCGCGACTTCCGCGTCGAGCGATACATGCGCGACGCCAAGATCACCCAGATCTTCGAGGGCACCAACCAGATTCAGCGTCTGGTGATCGCCCGATCGCTCGCAACCAGCTGACATCAGAATCCGCTCGACACGCCCGAACAAGCAACCGTAGGGGACACCTTCATGACCACGACCGAACCCGATATCCATACCACTGCGGGTAAATTGGCCGATCTTCGTAAACGTCTCGCGGTTGCGGAGATTCCGTCCGGTGAGGCAGCGGTGGACAAGGTCCACGCCAAAGGCAAGCTCACCGCCCGCGAACGGATCACCGCGTTGCTCGACGAGGGCTCGTTCGTCGAACTCGACGCCCTCGCCCGGCACCGGTCGCAGAACTTCGGGCTCGGGGACAACCGGCCCTTCGGTGACGGTGTCGTCACCGGCTACGGCACCGTCGACGGCCGCGATGTGTGCGTGTTCTCCCAGGACGCAACCGTCTTCGGCGGCTCCCTGGGCGAAATCTACGGCGAGAAGATCGTCAAGGTCATGGACCTGGCCGTCAAGACCGGACGACCGTTGGTGGGGATCAACGAAGGTGCCGGAGCCCGCATCCAGGAAGGTGTCGTCTCCCTCGGGTTGTACGGCGAGATCTTCCACCGCAACGTCCGCGCCTCCGGGGTCATCCCCCAGATCTCGGTGATCATGGGACCCGCCGCCGGCGGGCACGTCTACTCCCCGGCCCTGACCGACTTCGTGGTCATGGTCGACGGCACCTCCCAGATGTTCGTCACCGGACCCGACGTCATCAAAACCGTCACCGGCGAGAACGTCACCATGGAAGAACTCGGTGGCGCGCACACCCACATGGAAAAGTCCGGTGTCGCGCACTACGTCGCATCCGGAGAACAGGACGCCCTCGACTACGTCCGCGACCTCCTGTCCTACCTACCGAGCAACAATCGCGCCGACGCCCCCCGCACCGCACCCTCGGACCCGATCGCCGGGTCCATCGAAGACAATCTGACCGCCGAGGACCTCGAACTCGACACCCTGATCCCCGACTCACCGAACACCCCGTACGACATGCACGAGGTCATCACCCGGATCCTCGACGACGACGAATTCCTCGAAGTCCAACAAGGCCGGGCCCGCAACATCATCGTCGGGTTCGGGCGCATCGACGGCCGCTCGGTGGGGATCGTGGCCAACCAACCCACCCAGTTCGCGGGCACCCTCGACATCGATGCTTCCGAGAAGGCAGCCCGGTTCGTGCGCACCTGCGACTGCTTCAACGTCCCGATCATCACCCTGGTCGATGTTCCCGGGTTCCTGCCCGGCACCGGGCAGGAATACAACGGCATCATCCGACGCGGCGCGAAACTGCTCTACGCCTACGGCGAAGCGACCGTCGGCAAGATCACCGTCATCACCCGCAAAGCGTACGGCGGCGCCTACGACGTGATGGGTTCCAAGCACATGGGAGCCGACGTCAACCTCGCCTGGCCGACCGCGCAGATCGCCGTCATGGGAGCCTCCGGCGCTGTCGGGTTCGTCTACCGCAAACAGTTGCTCGAAGCCGCGAAGAACGGGGAAGATGTCGACGCCCTGCGCCTGAGGTTGCAGCAGGAATACGAAGACACCCTCGTCAATCCCTACATCGCCGCCGAACGCGGCTACCTCGACGCCGTCATACCCCCCAGCCACACCCGCGGCCAGATCGTCACCGCACTACGACTACTCGAACGCAAACAAGTCACCCTCCCACCCAAGAAACACGGAAACATCCCACTATGAGCGAAGCGAATCGTGTTGCTACATCGACTGATTGGTCGTTTCGCGGAAGTCCGACGGACGCCGAGATCGCTGCTGTCGTTGCGGTTTTGACTGCCGCGCAGCCGTCGGTGGCCGAGGAATTGCCGGCCCCGATCGATCTGTGGGGTCGCCCGGAAGACATGCATCGCTACGGACTTGCAAGTGCCCCAGCTCTTTTCGTCAATGCCCGATATGGCCAGTGAAGGAATTTCAGTACATGACTACCTCGACTTCCCATAAGAAAATCTCGAAGGTTCTTGTCGCCAATCGTGGTGAGATCGCGGTGCGGGTGATCCGGGCTGCGGCCGATGCCGGGTTGGCCAGTGTCGCTGTGTACGCCGAACCCGACGCCGACGCCCCGTTCGTCCGTCTGGCCGACGAAGCGTTCGCGCTCGGCGGTCAGACCTCCGCGGAGTCGTATCTGGTGATCGACAAGATCATCGACGCCGCCACCAAGTCCGGGGCCGACGCCATCCACCCCGGCTACGGATTCCTCTCCGAGAACGCCGACTTCGCCCAAGCCGTCATCGACGCCGGCCTGATCTGGATCGGCCCGTCCCCACAGTCGATCCGCGACCTCGGCGACAAGGTCACCGCCCGCCACATCGCCGCCCGCGCCAAAGCCCCCTCGGTCCCCGGCACCTCCGAACCGGTCAAGGACGCCGACGAGATCCTCGCGTTCGTCGACGAACACGGCCTGCCGATCGCGATCAAAGCCGCGTTCGGTGGCGGCGGACGCGGCATGAAAGTCGCCCGCACCCGCGAGGAAATCCCCGAACTGTTCGACTCCGCCACCCGCGAAGCCGTCGCGGCGTTCGGCCGCGGAGAATGCTTCGTCGAGCGCTACCTCGACAAGCCCCGCCACGTCGAAGCTCAGGTCATCGCCGACCAGCACGGCAACGTCATCGTCGCCGGCACCCGCGACTGCTCCCTGCAACGCCGCTTCCAGAAACTCGTCGAAGAAGCACCCGCACCGTTCCTCACCGACGCCCAACGCAAAGAAATCCACTCCTCGGCCAAGGCCATCTGCCTCGAAGCCGGCTACTACGGTGCCGGCACGGTCGAATACCTCGTCGGCCAGGACGGCCTCGTGTCGTTCCTGGAAGTGAACACCCGTCTGCAGGTCGAGCATCCCGTCACCGAGGAAACCTCCGGCATCGACCTGGTGCTGCAGCAGTTCAAGATCGCCAACGGTGAAGAACTGTCCATCACCGACGACCCCGAACCACGCGGGCATTCGTTCGAGTTCCGGATCAACGGCGAAGACGCCGGACGCGGCTTCCTGCCCGCCCCCGGTCCGGTCACCACCTTCCGTGCGCCGTCGGGACCGGGTGTGCGGGTCGATTCCGGTGTCGAATCCGGCTCGGTGATCGGTGGCCAGTTCGACTCGATGCTCGCCAAGCTCATCGTCACCGGCGCGACCCGCGAGGAAGCCCTCGCCCGTTCACGTCGAGCGCTCGCCGAATTCGATGTCCAAGGACTTGCGACGGTGATTCCGTTCCATGCCGCGGTGGTCTCCGATCCGGCGTTCATCGGCGACGGTGATCCCTTCGACGTCCACACCCGCTGGATCGAAACCGAATGGGACAACCAGGTTCCCCCGTTCACCGCCGGACAACCCCTCGACGACGAGGAGGTCCTGCCGCGGCAGTCCGTGGTCGTCGAGGTCGGTGGCCGCCGCGTCGAGGTCTCCTTGCCCGGGGAACTGTCCCTCGGCGGCGGCGGCAACGGCGGCGGGCCCGCGGGCGCGGTACGGCGCAAGCCCAAAGCCCGCACCCGTGGTGGTGCCGGAGCCGGTGCCGCATCCGGAGACTCGGTCACCGCACCGATGCAGGGCACCGTGGTCAAAGTCGCCGTCACCGAAGGCCAAACCGTCGAGGTCGGTGACCTCATTGCCGTCCTCGAAGCAATGAAAATGGAAAACCCCGTCAACGCCCACAAAGCAGGCACCATCACCGGCCTGACCGTCACCGCAGGCGACGCCATCACCCAAGGCACCGTCCTCGCAGAGATCAAGTAGGGGTGTTCGATGACTGCCCTCGCTGAATCGTTCGACGGTGGTAGCTCGCCGGTGCATTCGACCGAGCTCGAAATCGTGTCCACGGTGCTGCGCATGGCGTCGGCCGCGCGGGTTCGTCTGGCAGAGGCATTGGATGCGCAGGGGCTCAGCTGGGCGAGGTACGAGGTACTGGAACTGGTGTGCAGACGAGGGCCGATGTCCTACAGTGCGCTGTCGCGGGAGTTGGTGCGACACCGGACGAGTATCACCGCCACGACGGCAAGTCTGGTCGAGGCGGGGCTGCTGGCGCGGAGCGTCAATCCGCGAAATCGGCAGCAGTACATGGTCGAGGCCACCGACTCGGGGCACCGTGCGGTGACGCGGGCCGAGCGTGCGCTCGAGCGCGCCCGGTCGAGGATGGCTGTCGATGCCGATTCTGCTCGGACGCTCGAGGTGTTGCGCGGCATCGAGAAGCAGTGGAACGGCAGGCGCTGATCGAGGCCGCACAGGTGCGGCTGTCTCCGACCCGGCCTGAGATCGGGTTCGAGGCCACGGGGGAGTGACCGAAAAACGAACAGTGGGAGTCGTGTCGGCTCCGAGGTGACGCGTCGAGCGTCGTTGCGGTCGACATTCGGCGAATTCGTCTGCATACTTGACTTTGTCCAGAAAAGCGGAGGATAGTATTGCTGTGATGCCGATCTCACCGTACGCGGAGCTGTTACGCACCGCCGACATGCGCGTGACCCGTCCGCGGGTCGCGGTGCTCGAGGTCGTCGGATCCAATCCTCATGCAGACACCGACACGATCCTCGGGCTCGTGCGATCGGTGTTGCCCGAGGTGTCGCGGCAAACCGTGTACGACGTGCTCAATGCGTTGACCGCGGCGCGCCTGGTACGGCGAATCGAACCGGCAGGATCTCCTGCTCGGTACGAATCTCGTGTCGGCGACAACCATCACCACGCGGTGTGCCGCTCCTGCGGTGTCATCGCCGACGTGGACTGCGCGGTCGGCGAAACGCCGTGTCTCACCGCATCGGACTCCGTCGGTTTCACGATCGACGAGGCGGAAGTCATCTACTGGGGCTTCTGCGCACAGTGTTCGGCTGCTCGAGGGCAGTCGACAGCTCCTGTTTCGTTCCCTCCCGGTTCTCGAACACAGCAGAGTTCGTGAATCGACCTCGATCACAGCCCGATCGTCACACTTCGGAAGGAAGCACGTGTCACAAGATCACACAACACGCGAAAAAGAGATGAACGAGGATCAGCCACAGGAGTCGGGTGGCAAGTGTCCGGTCATGCACGATTCGATGCCGATGCCCGTCGAGGGTGGCGGCAACCGTGAGTGGTGGCCCAAGGCTCTGAACCTCAAGATTCTCAAGAAGAACCCGGCCGTCGGCGACCCGATGGGTGCAGATTACGACTACGCCGCCGAGTTCAACTCCCTCGACCTCGCCGAGGTCAAGCGCGACATCGAAGCCCTCATGACCAACTCGCAGCCATGGTGGCCTGCCGACTTCGGTCACTACGGCCCCTTCTTCATTCGCATGGCGTGGCACGCCGCAGGCACGTACCGCAAGCAGGACGGACGCGGTGGAGCCGGAGCGGGCATGCAGCGCTTCGCCCCCCTGAACAGCTGGCCGGACAATGCCAGCCTGGACAAGGCTCGTCGTCTGATCTGGCCGGTCAAGCAGAAGTACGGCCGCAAGCTCTCCTGGGCCGACCTGATCGTGCTCACCGGCAACGTGGCCATCGAGTCCATGGGTCTGCCGACCTACGGCTTCGCCGGCGGACGCGTCGACGCCTGGGAGCCGGACGAGGACGTCTACTGGGGCCCCGAGCAGACCTGGCTGGGCGACGAGCGCTACAACGGTGACCGCACCAGTCTCGAAAACCCCTTGGCTGCAGTGCAGATGGGTCTGATCTACGTCAACCCCGAAGGCCCCAACGGCAACCCGGATCCGGTGCAGTCCGCACTGGACATTCGCGAGACCTTCGGCCGGATGGCCATGAACGACATCGAGACCGCGGCACTCGCCGTCGGTGGGCACACGTTCGGCAAGACGCACGGTGCGGCGGATCCCGACGAGCACATCGGTGCCGAGCCCGAGGGTGCACCCATCGAGCAGATGGGTCTGGGCTGGAAGAACAGCTACCAGAGTGGCGTCGGCGCGGACGCGATCACCAGTGGTCTCGAAGTCATCTGGACCCCCACACCAACCCAGTGGGACAACAGCTTCCTCGAGACGCTGTACGGATTCGAGTGGGAGCTCTACAAGAGCCCCGCAGGTGCGCACCAGTGGCGCCCGAAGAACGGTGAGGGCGCGGATCTCGTTCCCGACCCCGCCGATCCCACCAAGCGTCGCCACCCGTCGATGCTCACGTCCGACATCGCGATGCGCGTCGACCCGATCTACGAGCAGATCACTCGTCGCTGGCTCGACCATCCCGAGGAGCTCGCCGAAGAATTCCAGAAGGCGTGGTTCAAGCTCACCCACCGCGACATGGGACCGGTATCGCGCTACCTCGGCCCCGAGGTCCCGTCCGAGACTCTGCTCTGGCAGGACCCGATCCCGGCCGTCGATCACGAACTGATCGGTGAGGCGCAGATCGCCGAGCTCAAGAAGACGATCCTCGACTCCGAACTGACTCAGCAGCAGCTCATTTCGGCTGCCTGGGCCGCGGCGTCGTCGTTCCGAGTCAGCGACAAGCGCGGCGGTGCCAACGGTGGCCGTCTGCGCCTGCAGCCGCAGGCAGGCTGGGAGGTCAACGAGCCCGACGAGCTCGCACAGGTCATTCGTGTGCTCGAGGGAATCCAGCAGTCGTTCTCCGGAACGGTGTCGTTCGCCGACCTCGTCGTTCTCGGTGGCGTCGCAGCGCTCGAGCAGGCGTCGGGTGTCAGCGTGCCGTTCACTCCGGGCCGCATGGACGCGACGCAGGAGCAGACGGACGTCGATTCGTTCTCCGATCTCGAGCCGAAGGCCGATGGATTCCGCAACTTCCTCGGCAAGGGTCAGAAGCTTCCGGCCGAGTACTCCCTCGTCGATCGGGCGAACCTGTTGTCGCTCAGTGCACCCGAGATGACCGTGCTCGTCGGCGGACTGCGTGTGCTCGGAGCCAACTTCGGAAAGTCGTCGCACGGCGTCCTGACCGACAAGGTCGGAACGCTCACCAACGACTTCTTCGTCAACCTCCTCGACATGGGCACCGAATGGGTCCCCGCCGCGGAGGAAGGCATCTACGAAGCCAAGGATGCGGCGACCGGTGAGAAGAAGTGGACCGGAACTCGCAACGACCTGGTGTTCGGATCGAACTCCGAATTGCGCGCTCTCGCAGAGGTTTACGCCTGCGACGACGCCAAGGACAAGTTCGTCGCGGACTTCGTCGCTGCCTGGGACAAGGTCATGATGCTCGATCGCTTCGAGCTGGCTTAACTCTCTCCACCGAACTCGAAGCTATGGATGGAAACCGTGCTCGATCCATCCATAGCTTCGAGTTCGTCGTTATCGGTCCGTTATCTTTCGTTGCCGATTCGTGTCCTCGGTCCCTGATTCGCTGAAATTTGCGAGCGGCAAGCTACAAGACATGACACACGACGAGGGGGCGGCGGGAGCCGTCGACCACAACATGGACGAACCACGCAAGGGAGCATCCGGCTTCGGATCGTTCCTGGAGATGTTCCAGGATGCCTCCACCGACAAGTCCGATACCGAGCGCTGAGTTCAGCGAGTGCCGATCGTGTTGGTGACCGATCCGATCCGTTGAATACTCAGTTCGACGCGATCGCCCGGGGCTATCCATCGGTCGAGTTCCAGGCCGCATCCGCGCGGAAGCGTGCCGGATGTCAACAATTCACTGGGATAGACGTTTTCGCCGCGGCTGGCGTATGCGAGCGATTCGCCGACCGAGTACCGCATACCGGCGGTGCCGGTCGTCGACCACAATTCCTCGTTGACCGTGACGGTGGCCGTCAACGAATCCAGATGCGGCGTGATCTCGTCGGCGCTCACGATGTCGGCTCCCATGGAGCTGGCAAATGTCTTGGTCTTGACCACCGGACCGAACGGGGTGCGACGCTGCTCCTCCCACTGGGTGTCGCGGGCGCTGATGTCGTCGAACACCACGTACCCACCGATCGCAGCAGTGGCCTGCCGCTCGGATACGTCGCGGACGGGCCTGGTCACCACGGCTCCGAACTCGAGCTCGAAATCCAGTGCCCGGCTGTAGGACGGCCATTCGACCGGAGCTTCGTCGGCTACGACGGTGAGGTGGTTGCCGGTGTAGTAGACCGGATGGTCGTCGAACCCAGGCCCCGGACGGAGCGCCGGAAACGTCGATCGAGTGACGGCTTCGAATCCGCGGATGAACGGGAGAGCTTTCGGCAGGTTGCGGCGAACCAGGTTGTGCGCGGCCAGATCCCAGTGAGCCTCCCAGCCGAGGAAGCAGCGAAGCGACGCCGGGATCACCGGAAGTGTCGGTGCCGGTCGGTCGATCACCGCGACTCCCTCGGACACGGCGCGCTGCACCACGGCAGAGGCCGCGTCGCGCACGCGTTCGCCGGCATCGAGAAATCCGAGCACGGTGCGGGTGAGCGGGCGTAGAGACTCGTCGGCACCCAATGTCGACACGGCGGTATCGAGGTCGACCCACGATCCCGACTCGGGTGCGTACACGGCCAGACGATCTGTCGAGTCGGCAGCGATCAGGCGTCGCAATCGCACGTCAGGAATCCGATCTTTGCGGGAGGGGGCCCTACAACGGTTGAGGAACCAGGAGTGTAAGCGGCAGTACGGCCGTGATGTCAAGACCTGTTCGCCGAGGACTAGCGTGGACACATGAGATCGCCTGTTCCCGAATACCTCGCCTCCGTGTTGGAGGACTGCAGACAGTTCGACGGAGGGACGGTGACCGAGGGGAACCCGGTAGTGGCCTCGGCGGATCCCGACACGTTCGCGGTCGCACTCGCCACCGTCGGGGGATCGCTGCACGGAGCGGGCGACACCGACACCGAATTCTCGATCCAATCGATCGCCAAAGCGGTCGCGTACGCGCTGGCCATCGAGGACAACGGCATCGAGGCGGTGCTCGAGGCCGTCGACGTCGAGCCGTCGGGAGACTCGTTCAACGAGATCTCCCTCGAAGCGGAGACCGGAAGACCGCGGAACCCGTTGATCAATGCCGGTGCGCTGGCGGTGCATTCGATGATTCGAGGCCAGGGAAGCGAAGAGCGTGCAGAGCGATTGACGGACCTTCTGAGCCGGATGGCCGGCCGCGGACTCTCCGTCGACCGTCAGGTGTACGAGGCAGAACTCGAATCCGACGACCGGAACACCGCGATCGCGCACCTGTTGAAGTCGGTCGGCCATCTCGGAGCCGAGCCCGCCGATGTCGTCGACGGTTATGCACGTCAGTGCGCGGTGACCGTGACCTGCAACGATCTGGCCCGGATCGCCGCGGTGTTGGCGAACGGTGGGAAGGATCCCGGCACGGGCGAACAGGTGGTCGACCCGGCGATCGATCGACACGTGTTGGCGGTCATGGCCACCTGTGGAATGTACGACGGCAGCGGCAGCTGGCTCGCGTCCGTGGGTATTCCGGCCAAGAGCGGGGTTGCCGGGGCGATCATCGGTGTGTTGCCCGGTCAGGTGGGGATTGCTGTGCTGTCTCCGAGGCTGAACGAGCACGGCAACAGCGTCCGTGGGGTGGCGGTGTTCGAGAGGCTCTCGCGCGATCTGGGTCTGCACATGATGCATGTGGCACCCAGCGGCGAATCGGCCATCCGCAGCGTGACCGAGGCGGAGGGTGTGACCACAGTGGAGCTGCAGGGTGATCTTCGGTTCGCGGGTGCCGAGGCGATCATCGCCCGGATGGTCCACGGTTTCGGCGAAAATGACAGTACGACAGTCGATTTCAGTGAGGTACGGGCAATCGACGGCACGGCTCGACGGCTCCTGCATGATGCGTTTCGCGCCCTGGAGGACGACGGTCACCGGGTGGTCGCCCGTGACCCCGACGGGTTCATGGGCTCGCCCGATCGGTCAGAGTCGGCCGGCGAGAATCATGTTCCAGTACGACAGCGGTAGGCCGTAACGGTCGAACGCCCAGGCGGAGCGCCGGGGTTTCAGCGGATCGACGAACGACGGCAACGATGGCGTCAGGGTTCCGGTGCGATCGAACTCGGCAGCGATCAGGCGGTGTGCGTCGACCGGGATGGGGGCCACGGTGTAGCCGTCGTACTCCGACAACGGAGTGCCGCTGCGCGCTGCGATCACATTGTCGACGAGAATCGAAATCTGTTTGCGCAGTGCGCCACCCGAGGAATCTGTGTCGATGGCTGCGCCGTCACCTGCGGCCCAGATCTCCGGATGGATCCGGTGGCGCAGAGTTCGTCCGTCGATGTCGACGACACCGTGCGAGGCAGACCCGGTCAGGTTCGATTCCTCCAGCCACTTCGGACCGCGGAACGGCGGTACGAGGTGCAGCATGTCGTAGCCGATCCGCTCGTCGATGCCGTCGTGGTCCGTGACGGTGATGTGTCCGCTCTCCGGGTGCAGTGCCGTCACCGCAGTGCGGGTCAGAATGCGCACGCCGAGCTCGCGTAGTCGTGCGATCACGATGCTGTCGAGTTGCGGCACACCCAGTAGTCGGTGTCGATCCACCACCAGCGTGATGTCCATTCCCGGCATGCGGCCGGTGCGGGTCCAATGGTCTGCCGCGAGGAACAGCGGCTTGAGGGTGGTGCCGGTGCACCCGACCGGTGGCCGCGGCACGGTGAACACCACGCTGCTATGGGCTGGCAGATCGCGTACCAGCTGCCAGGTGCGTTCGGCTCGGTCGAGGTAATTGCTGGTGACGGCGGGGGATCGGAGCGCGGCCCACACTCCGGGCAGCGCGTCGGTGTCGACGACGAGACCCTGTCCGAGTACGAGATCCCGGTAGCCGTACTCGGTGCCCGACGCGCAGCGCACCAGACGATTCACCGGGTCGATCGCTGTCGCCGAATCTTCCAGCCAGACGCATCCGGTAGGAATCACCGAACGCTGGGTGCGCTCGGCCTCGGTCAGCGCCGCTTGACCGGAGCCCACGTACGAGAGCAGTGGGCGATAGGTGTGCACCTTCTTGGGTTCGAGCACCGCGACGTCGGAGATGCCCTTCTTCAGCAGTCGCGCTGCCGCGCTGATGCCCGCGTTGCCGCCGCCGACGACGAGCACGTCGAAGGTCGTGTTCGGAGTGGTCACAGAGACACCTGCCGTGCTTCGGTGCGTGCCCTCGTCGTCATCGAACGGATCACCGGGTGTCTGCTGTCGGCGCGAGCACGGATTCGGTCGTCGATCCTCGTACCTCGACTCGATCGGGTACGAGACCGATGCCGGACTGCTGCAGTGCCGGCGAAAGTACCACTGACAGTTGCTGATTCCACCGGCCGAGTCGGATGGCGGTGGCGTCGAGTACGGAGTGGACACCGGCCGAGGCTCCGGCCACCGACGACAGGTCGAGTATCAACGCGCGCCCTCGCTCGGCCGCCTCACCGAGCGTTTCGGCCAGGAGGGGGACATCCGAGTCGCCGATCGTGCCGGTCACTCGGACGACGATGTCTGAACCCGCGCTCTCGTCGACCGACAGCATCATCTCGGTATCGAAGCTCCGCGAGGCGTTCAGCGACGGAATCACTTCGGCGAGCGGGGGCGTGATGGACGGTACGACGATCATGAACACACTCCTGAGCAGCCGAACTCCTCGCCCGGCGCACGGGGGAATCGACAGTCGACATTCGGGGACCGCGGGCTACTCCTCAACCACGCTTCACAGGACTACCCGGGGTGGGGTGTTCGTAAGCCTCGAAACGGCAACGGGTTTGACTGCGGGTCCGACGGGAATACGACAACGATCGCTACACCGTGGGAGGCACGCCGATGACGACAGCCGAATCCGATTCCATCCGAGCATTGACATCCGTGCACGCCGATCCAGGGGTGTACGAACCGCAGGAGGATTCGCTTCTGCTGTGTGACATCGCGGCCACGACGGGCATCGTCCCCGGCGCGCGAGTGTTGGACATGTGCACCGGCAGTGGTGCCGTGGCGATCACAGCCGCACTGTTGGGCGCGCGCGAAGTGGTGGCATTCGACATCTCGCCCCGCGCTGTCGACTGCGCCGAGCGGAACGCGCGCTCGGTAGGCGTCGAGGTGGACGTCAGGTTGGGTTCCCTGGCAGAGGCCGCCGAGCTCGAACCGTTCGACGTACTGCTGTGCAATCCCCCGTACGTGCCGTCCGAGCTTCCTCCGACGGGGATGGGCCTGCACCGCGCCTGGGATGCGGGCGAGGACGGCCGGACGGTGCTCGATCCGCTGTGTCGCGCCTCGGCCGACCTGCTCGCGCCGGGTGGCGTGCTGCTCGTCGTCCATTCGGAGTTCTCCGGCCCCCACCGCACCGTGAGAATGCTCTCCGACAACGGATTCTCGGTGACGGAAGCGGGCCGGCAGACCATCGATTTCGGGCCTGTGATGCACCGGCGCGCAGAATGGCTGGAAGCTCGCGGAGCATTGGCTCCGGGGTGCCGAACAGAGGAGTTGGTGGTCGTTCGTGGCGACAAGCGATGACGCGGCAGGTGCGCGCACCACGGTGAGAATCGTCCGCGGCGGACCGATGCTGATCGACGGACCGGTGGACATCGAACTCGACGACGGTACGCGGGTGGAATCGGATCGCTTTGTCGTCGCAGTGTGCACGTGTCGGCGCAGCAAGAACTATCCCCTGTGCGACACGAGCCACCGCGCCAAGCGGCGACCCTCTCAGTCCAGCGAGGACTGACTGGCAGACCACCGCTTCATCACGTGGTCGGCGAGCTCGTTCTCGACGAAATCGAGCGCACGCATTCCGAACACCACATCTGCCTCCAGTTCGGGCTCGTCGCGGAGGAGCGTGCCGACCACATCGTGACGTAGTACCTGCTCGTGCACGGCGTCCGCCTCGACGTGCTCGGCGTAGAACGCGATGCATGCTGCGGGGGCATCGAGCCTCTGCAGTCCCTGGACGTAACGCTGTGAGCCCGGAGACGAGGTGATCTCGGTTGCCGCGAGGTGGCCCACGGTGGCACCGCGCAGACCACGGTGCAGGCCGAAGAGCGACATGAGATTGACCCACGCCAATGTTTGCGCCGGGACGCGGTCGACGTACCCGAGGTACGTTGCATCGAGGTCGGCGGCCACCATCGATTCGGCCCACAGATGCTGGTGCAGGCGGTCGCCCTTGCCGCCGCCGTACTCGTCGAATTCCACTGCTACGTAGGAAGCCTTGGTCTGACCCGTCAAGCGGGGAATGGCCCAGGCATGCGGATCGGCTTCCTTCAGGTGGTAGACGGATCGGTGCACGAAGTATTCGCGCATCTGCTCCCACGACCCCTCGTCGCGCAGAAACCAGGACGGGCCGGTTCCCGAAGTGGCCTCGATGGACAGTGCGTCCATCTCTGCAACCGCGTCGGTGCCGGGTTCCACGTTCTCCCGTACGTAGGCCAGGAAGGCGGATTCGAGAGCTCCTCGCAGTCGAAGGAGTTCGGGATCCCATTCCCAGGCGTCGGCGACACCCTCGAATCCGCGGTAGTGCAGTTCGTAGCAGATCAGGAGTGACAGTTGCACGTCTCGTGACGTGGGATCGACCTCGGTCGGTGTCGGCACGATCGCAGTCCCGTTCGGCTCACCCGCGGTCAGGCACCGAGTGATGGCATCGGAGATCGGCCCACAGGGAGTGGGCAGCGCAGGGGAGCGGGCGGTGGACGGATCGACTGAGAACAACGCGGTCATAGTGGTGGCTACCCGCTGACGCTCGGTACCAACCACTCACGACCTCTGTGTTTGTGACCTGTCACAACAGGCAATGCGCAGTGCACGACATCGAACTTCGAGGTCGTTCCATCGGAAGGACCACATGCGCGCAGTGACCTGGCAAGGCAAGAGGAAAGTCGGCGTGGACACCGTTCCCGACCCGCGGATAGAACTGCCGACAGACGCGATCGTGAAGATCACGACGACCAACATCTGCGGTTCGGACCTGCATTTGTACGAAACACTCGGTGCCTTCATGGACGAAGGTGACATCCTTGGCCACGAGCCGATGGGCATCGTCGAGGAAGTCGGTTCGCAGACCGGCGATCTGGCAGTCGGAGACCGAGTGGTCATCCCGTTCCAGATCTCCTGCGGGCACTGCTACATGTGCGATTCGAGTCTCTACACCCAGTGCGAGACCACGCAGGTCCGCGATCAGGGAACGGGTGCAGCACTGTTCGGCTTCTCCAAGCTCTACGGGCAAGTTCCCGGCGGTCAGGCCGAGTACCTCCGCGTCCCGCAGGCGCAGTTCACTCACATCAAAGTTCCGGAGGGACCGCCGGATTCGCGATTCGTCTACCTCTCCGATGTGTTGCCCACCGCATGGCAGTCCGTCGAATACGCGGCAATTCCGGACGGGGGATCGGTGACGATCCTCGGTCTCGGGCCCATCGGAGACATGGCAGCGCGCATCGCACAGCACAAGGGCGCGCGAGTGATCGCCGTCGACCTCGTACCCGAGCGACTCGCCCGCGCCGCAGCACGGGGAATCGAGACGGTGAACCTTGCCGAGCACAGCGGTGGCGTCGGCGACGTCATCCGCGAGATGACCGACGGCCGGGGCACGGACTCGGTCATCGATGCGGTGGGTATGGAAGCGCACGGATCGCCGGTCGGCAAACTCGCACAGCAGATCGTCGGAATGCTTCCGGACGCCGTGGCCGCGCCGATGATGCAGAAGGCCGGCGTCGATCGTCTCGGCGCGCTGTACTCGGCAATCGACATAGTCCGCCGCGGCGGAACCATCTCGATCATCGGGGTGTACGGCGGTATGGCCGATCCGCTACCGCTGATGACCATGTTCGACAAGCAGATTCAGCTGCGGATGGGGCAGGCGAACGTCAAGAGATGGGTCGACGACATCATGCCGTTGCTCGGTGACGACGATCCCCTCGGCGTCGACTCGTTCGCCACGCACGAGCTTTCGCTCGAGGAGGCTCCGCATGCGTACGACATCTTCCAGAAGAAGCAGGACGGTGCCATCAAGGTGCTGCTGAAGCCCTAGAGACCACCTTCGAATACAGCGATGCGGCCCGGAAGTTCACGGGCCGCATCGGTATTCGCAGAAGGATCAATCCATCTTCGTCAGTCGATGGAGATGACGTCCTTGGCGATTGCTGCCACGCGCGTCTGTCCTGCGGACACGACTCCGTGGCGGTTCTTGTGTGCCTCTTCGTACGTCACGACGGTGCGAACGTCGGTCGGGTTCGTGAGGTCCTTGATGGCGGCGACGGCGTCCGAGACGTTCAGGTCGTCGTAATCCGCGATCGGCAGCTCGTCGGCGTCCAGGGTCCCGCTGGCCGACCGCGCGGTGTGAATCGCGTCGGCGACGGTATCGACGCCCTCGCTGCGGGTGACGTCCTCGGCTGCTTCGAGTGCTGCATCGCGACTTGCCGTCAGCGTCTTGACTGCCACGTCACCGGCGTGCGCGCCGCGGCCCAGAAGCCCGGCGAGGCGGTCCGGGGTAGCGCGAGCTGCGTCCAGTGCGCGGTCGAGACCGCGAGCCGACCAGGTTGCGGGTGCGTTGACGATCTTGACCGCGGTGCCTGCGGCGGCCTGGAACGGGGTGCGACGCAATGCTGCGGGTCCGCCCAGTGCATCTTCCGCGAGGACGGTCTCGAGCCATTCCACCGTGGCGCTGTGCGCCGTGGCCAGCCGAGTCGCCAGAGCGACGACGGTGGGCTCGTTCGCTGCGGTGGCCAGAGCCTTGATGTACTTGGCGCGGCCCAGCAGCTGCTGCTCGAGTGCGAGATCGCCCAGCAGGGCCTCGTCGAACGGCTGTGCTTGCTCGGCCACTGCTTTGACCGCGGCGAGCGTGCGTCCCAGGAACGGCGACACGAGGTCGGGCAGTCCGCCGAGTCCGCGAAGGGCTTCCTCGATGGCTGCGGCGCGGTCGCGACCGTTCGCGGCGTTCTGGGTCAACTCCCTGCGTACCGCCTCGGTGCGCGCCTGAACGACGCGAGTTTCGGCGATCTGGATTTCGGTGTTCGTCAGCTGCAGTGCGACACGCAACTGGGCGATCAACGTCGATGTGCTCATGGTGCTCCCCTTTCGGTTGGGTGGTCGATTTTCTCTGGCCGATGCCTGTGGGTCACAGCGTGATGCTCGGCCCTGACTGCAGCATTACCCGTCGGTAGGTTCGGTCAAACTGACGTATCCGAGGTGTGAACAGCGACACGTACCCGCCGGCCTCGTTCCGCATGTGCGGAACCTGCCGGTTTCGATCGGCTGCCGACTGGACATCCGACATCGATGAACACCGAGCTGTACACAGCAACTGTCTCTGCCAGCGCGACGGGCGTCACCTCCGACGACGGGGTTCTGTCCCTCGGTGTGCGCGAACCGAAGCAACTCGGAGGGCCGGGCGAGCACACCAACCCGGAACAGCTGATGGCCGCCGCGTTGTCGAGTTGCCTGGTCGAATCTCTGCGCATCGCGCTCGGAACCGTCGGGGGCAGCGTCGACGAACTCGCGGTGAAGGGCACCGTGGTGCTCACCGACTCCGACGCATCCGGCTACGACGCGACCTTCGCACTCGCGGTATCTCTTCCCGGCACCGACAACGCCGAGGCAGTGTTGGCGCAGGCGACCTCGATCTGCCCGTTTCTCAAGGTCATCGACGGAGTGGAGGTCACCCTTGAATGACCCGTCGACGGGTGCCCTGCACTTCGGTGCCCGCACGAGATGACCTCGATACGCACCAGGGCAGCGCGGGGAGTCGAGGCGATCAAAGCCGGGTTCGCCCGCGAGGACACCACCTTGATCGCGGGCGGTCTGACCTTCTACGCCGTCATCGCCGTGGTGCCGCTCTTGCTCCTCACCATCCGCGCCTGCACCCTGCTGGTGTCGGCCGACTGGGTGCGCGGGGGCTTCGACGCCATCTCGGCGTTGTTGCCCGATGCCCTGGGTGCTCGTGCGGCCGTGGACGGACTGGCTACTGCCGGAATCGAACTCGGCCCGATCGGCGTCCTGATCGCCATCTTCCCCGCGACGTTCTACGGGGAGGGTCTGCGCCGGGCGATCGTGCGGTTCGCTCCGATCCGAGAATCGTTCACCGGTTGGCGGGGACGACTGGCTATGGTGCCGTTCTTCGCCGCAGCGCCGGTCTTGCTGGCAGGCGTCCTCTGCGTAGCGCGGATTCTCGAAGCAACGACCGGTGGCGGCGGAATCGGAGCCATGGCGGTGCGCGTGTTCCTCGGCTTCAACTGCCTATGGTTGATCCTGTCCGTCCCCTTGGCATGGACCTATCGCGTGATTGCGCCACGTGCGGTGGGCTGGCGGGCGTTGATCGTCGGATCACTCGTCACCTCGTCCATCGTCACCGGATTCGTCCACGGATTCATCTTGTTCCTGGCGATACCGGTGGACCTGGGTGCGCCGTTCGGAGGCCTCACCGCGATCGGCGGTGGAGTGGCAATGATGTTGTGGATGTTCGTGTTCCATGTGCTGGCTCTGGCCGGCTGGCTGGTCACTGCCGAGTTCGATCGGCCCGTCGATGCAACCCGAACATCAACTGCATGAACCCGACGACCGCGAGCGCGCACGTCACCGACATTCCGATCGTCGCCGATGACCCGGCGGCGGCCGGAGCGGCACCGGCGACCGTCGCCGTGACCGCAGCCGCGATCACCCGCGAGGGGCGCTCCCACACCGTCAGAAAACCGACATCCTCGATGCCGGAACCCACCGCGCGGGCACGGGCCATCTCGTGCAGCATCGTGGTCACACCGACCGCGAGGACGAGCGGCATCGGTGCTCCGAGCGCAAGACCGCTCGCCAGGAGCAGTAGGTCGCTGCAGCGATCGGCGACGGTATCGAGCAGGTACCCCCACTGGGTTTGGGAGCGACCGATCATCGCGACCCCACCGTCGATACCGTCGAGCAGGCCGGAGATCACGATCAGCACAGCCGCGATCAGCGGTGCCGAGGTGCCGGGGCGAGACAGGGCCACTGCTGCTCCTGCCACGACGACGCCAGTCAGGGTGACCGCGTGGGCGGATACGGACGCGCGAACCAACGGTGCGCTCAGCGCATAGACGACGCGAAGCCAACCCGAGACCAACCCGGAAGCGGAAGGATCGATGCCGTTGTGCAGCGTCGACCACGTCGACAGATACTCCTCGCGAGTCGCCGGACGTACCGGCACACCCCGCTGCTTCGACGTACTGCGCTGATTGACCATCGAGAACCCTTGCTCGGCACTGACTGAGAGGAACTCGACGAGCAGTTGACCGGCGATTGCGCGTCGAGACTTCGATGCGGAGTACCCGCCCGCGGCGTTCTCAATCCGCACCGCAACCGGGCTATCGGTCGTCGTCGGAGTTACTCGCTCTCCGCCGCGCTTTCAGTCGCGAGATCTTGATGCCCACGGCAGCGAGCACGATCAGCCAGCCCGAGATCAACACTCCGCCACCGACGAACGCCGCACGGCGCAGAGGATGTTCGTCGGCGTACACGTAACCGACTGTGCCCCAGATCAATGCGATGAGGGCGATGATCGCCATCATCCAGAGCATCGAATACAGCGTTCTGTTCATTGTTCACCCGACCTTGCTGTTACGTCGTCCCCGACGAGCGCGGACATCCATTCTTCCATCAGTGGCCGCCGCACCGTATTCCCCTTCACCAGGACAGATTCGGTTGATGTTCACCGGTCGAGATCCCGAATTCGACGGCCGTGCGGTGCATGTGCCCGAAGAGGCCTTCGGCCGCATCGAGCCGATCACGACCGAGCGCATCGGCCCACCGCGCCGCGCGCGCACTCGACCGCGAACTGCGACACTCGACGACACCGCAGCCGCCGACGTCCACGGTCATGCGATCGGCACCGGTTGCCATCATTCGGCGCAGAGCGTGCTCACCGAACAGTACGAGTCCGCGGACGTGTACGACCATGTGGCTGCGGCCGGTGTCGCCGGGCCGACCCAGATGGACCCGTGGGTCCACGTCGCCCCACTGCTCTCGCAACGACGCCGCGTCCGAACCGTCCAGCCACACCGCGCAATCTCGCTCGCGCAGAACGGAACCGACCGTGGCGAGCAGCGATGCAGAACTGTGTCCGGCGCACTCGACGACCACGACGATCTCGGGCACGGCGTAGACGAGGCCGTGAGTGCGAGCCGCAGGGTCGGTGATGCGCGAGGACAGCATCAGGGCTTCGAGATTCTTGCGTTCGCGATCCCCGCCCGTCCGCTCGGCCCATTCGGGTCCGTCGTGCCAGGCGACCGCTCGGGGCAGGTGCGCCAGGACGGCACCGGCGTCGTAGGCGCGATGCGCGAACTCCCAGTCCTCTCCGCCGTAGCCGACGAAGGTCTCGTCGAATCCACCGATCTCGAAGAACAGCCGACGGCTGCACGACATGACCGCGCTGATGATGAACCGGTACGAACGTCGATCGGCATCGAGCAGGTCTCGCGAGCGGGAATACCCGTCCCGAAGCCACCCCGGCTCCGACAACTCCGGCGGTCCGGACGATTCGCCGCCGAACCACCCGGCCACGTCCTCGGCGGACCAGCCCGTCAGATCGGCGTGGCGTCGCCGACCCACGGCGAGAGCATCGGGAACCGCCCCTGTCAGCCGTACCGATTCCGCGATGTAGCCGGGTTCGGGGACGGTATCGGCGTCCAGAAAACACAGAATCTCCCCGTCGGCCACCGATGCGCCGAGATTGCGTACTGCCGCCGCGCGGAAGCCGAGATCGTCCTGTCGAACGACGGTGATGTCCAGGGCCGTCCGGAAGCCGTCGACGTCCGGTGCTTCGGGGGACCCGTCGTCGGCCACGATCACCTGGAGCAGCGAGGCCGGGTAGCTCTGCAGTGTCAGCGCGGTCAGTACGAACTCCAGCTGCCGCTGCTGGCGAAAGTACGGGATCACCAGGGACACTCGCGGTTCCCGATCGACCGGCTCGGCGAGATCCCACCGATTGCCCGGAACCACCCATCGGCCGTCGGGTAGCTGGTCTGCCGTTCGTTCGCACTGTTCGTCGAACAGTGCGCGATACAGCACGGCTGCTTGCTCGAGAGTGGGGTAGGTAACCACGTCGCGGTTCTGCCAGGTCCTGTCGGGATGGCGCTGAGCCTGCGCCATCGCAGACGCGAGGCCGTCGACCGAATTCTCGTGAATCCACAGCGCCCCGGGGGAGTTGGTCTCCATTTCCTCCACGTACCGACCGCGCGGGACGAGTGGTCGACGGCCGGCCGCGATCCAGGAATTGATCGAACCCGATGCCGACACGTGTCGGTGGAACGCGACGGGAATCGCGATCGACCGCAGGATCTCGTTCAGCTCTGCATCGGGAACGAAACCGGTCGAGGTGAACGATCGGCCGAGTTGCTCTGCAGCACGGCCGAGTTCCTCGATCATGGATTCGTGGCCCGGTGATGCGGACCCGATCGAGAGTAAGTCGACGTCGGTGTCCAGCGACGTCATGGCATCGAGCACCTCCTCGTGCCCTTTGCCCGGGTAGACGAATCCGAGTACGCCGACGAGTTTTCGTGGGGCGACGCGGTCTTCGGTTCGTGGCTCCGCGCGTCCGATCGGAAGCGGGATCACCCGAACGTCGTCTCCACCGTCCAGGACGTCATCGAGCAAAAGCCGCTCGTGCATGCTGGAGACGACGACGGCAGCGGCGCAATCGGCCACCCGCCGGTAGCACTTCTTCCGCGCCTCGAATGCGTGGCCGTCGGATGCCTGCGGGACATCGTGCATCGTGAGGGTGATCGGTGCGCGGTGCCGCTGGGCGAAGGCGACGAAAGCATCCGCCGCCGCCTCTGCAGTGCGGCCGAACAACCGGTCGGTGAAGTGCACGTGGGTCGCACTGTCGAGGGGCAGCTGTTCGAGATCCGATATCACCGGACTGGCTGTGGCGGAGGCCAGTTCGCGCGCACAGCGGACGACACCGTGCTCGTCGGGCCCCATGACGAGATGAAGTACCGTCCCGGTCACGGTGCCAGCTCCAGGATTCGGATCAGTTCGGCGTGACGTTCGAGCGCAGCATCGACGAACTCGGGACGATCCGCGTACCACTGCAGGTGAGCGCGGTGGACGGAATCCGGCGACACGGCAGCGCCGTCCACCGACCAGTTCGGCCGCGAATCGCCCTGCAGGCCAAGTGCATTCAGCACTCGTCCCTCGACGGGCGCGCGAACGCCGCCGAGCAACTCGCGTCCCGGATCCCGCACCGTGCTCCCGGTCCCCAACTGATCGAGTATCCGCTGGGCGAGAGCGCCGAGCACCACGTTGGTCGCATGGTTGATCGTGTGGGTGGCGTCGATCCCGGCATCTGCGAACAGGTCGGAGGCAACGATGTCGGTGTCTCGGCGTTCGCGTCGGCGCAACTCGTCGAGGCTCGCCTCGGCTGCCTGTCGCAGACGGTCGTCCGAGACCGATCGATCCCAGTCCTCATCGCCGCCCAGGCCGCGACGGGCGGCGAGAATCGTCCGTAAGTCGTGGTACGGCACCATGTTCGGGACGGCAGCGGGGTCGCTCGGGTGTCGAACGATGACCTGGAAGGGGTGCAGCCCCGCGTATCTCAGTACCGGCCACCGGACCACGGTGGCGCCGGGTGCGAGCGCGTCGGCGAGATCGGGTACCCCCAGTGGCAGCGACCGATAGCCGGCTCGAACCGGCTGGGTGAGCAGCACCGACGCCTGGCGCACGAGGCGGTCGACGTGGGGCAGGTCCGAGGCTTCCAGCTCGTGTACGGGAGGGATGCGTACCGTCCGCAGCGGCATGGCCGGGTCGGAACCGAGGAGGATGCGCAGTGCCTCGGCCTGGCAGTTTCCCCAGACGAGCAGAAGCGGTCCGTCCTTCTCGGCGTCGTCCGCCAGTCCGTAGAATTCGCCGTAATGGCGGGTGCGACCGTCCATGCTTGCCCCGACGTCGTGTGATCGTTCTTGTTGGACCATTCTCTCGTCAACGTAGACCCGGCGGACGGGCTTCGCCAACCCCGATTGAACCCGGCTCCAACTGGGTACAGGCTACGTATCGCGTGTCGGGACCAGGCACGATCCACCTGCCTGTACCCGAAGGAATTCATGATTCGCGTTGCATCGGTTCCGTCCTCGCACGCCTATGTCCGACACCTGCAGCCCGTCGTCGGTGCCGCGCCACACGAGATGTCCGTCGACCCGGCGGTGATCGTGCTGCCCGATCCGACCCCGGTAAGAGTCGACGTACCCGGCCAGTGGTGGCCCCCACGACTGCTCGATGCTCGGTGGCTCGCCGAGCAAACCGACGTGCACTTCGATGTGCTGCACGTGCATTTCGGGTTCGAGTCCTTCACGGCCGACGAACTCACCCGCACCGTCGAGCATCTGCGCGCCCACCGGCAGCCGTTGGTGCTGACGGTTCACGACCTGCACAATCCCCATTTCGCGGACAGCGCCGATCACCTGCGACAGTTGGACGTACTGATTCCCGCTGCCGCCGCCGTCATCACCCTCACCGCGGGAGCCGCTGCCTGGATTCACGATCGGTGGGGCGTCGAGGCAACAGTGGTGGACCATCCGCACGTCGTGCCGCTGGAGCGGATGACACTGCCGCGCCCGGAGTCGGACTCGTTCGTCATCGGCGTCCACGCCAAGAACCTGCGGTCCAACATGGACCCGTTGGCTGTGATGGATGCCGTGGTCGAGGCCGCACGATCGCTGCCCGACGCCACTGTTCGGTTGGACATCGACGAGGACGTGTTCGAGTCCTCCAGCCATTGGTACAGCCCGACGGTCGGCGCAAAGTTGCTGGACTACACGAGTTTTCCCGATGTCGACGTGCGCGTACACGAACGTTTCGACGACGACGCGCTGTGGGACTATCTGTCGTCGATCGATGTCTCGGTGTTGCCCTATCGCTTCGGAACACACTCGGGCTGGCTCGAGGCCTGCCGCGATCTCGGGACCGCCGTGGTCGCGTCGGACTGCGGCTTCTACGCAGATCAGGCCCGGGTGCACAGTTTCCGGATGGGAATCGATTCGTTCGATCCCGACACCCTCGTTGCTGCCGTGCGAGCAGCGCACGCCGATCGGACGCCTGCGCTCGATTCGGGCGTTCGCGCGGAGCAACGACAGCGAATCGCAGCAACTCATGCCGCGATCTATTCAGCAGTGACAAAGGAGATGCGTTGAACGAGAAGCCACTTCGCATCGCGGTGTTGGCGTCGTCGAGTTTTCCGGTGGCACAACCCTTCGCCGGCGGTCTGGAGGCGCACATCTACAACCTGGTGCGCGCGCTCACCGAGCGTGGACATCAGGTGAGTCTGTTCGCTGCAGACGGATCGAGCGTCGACCTGGACGCAACGATGCTGCCGGTCCGAACGTTGGACCTGACGCCGATCTCGATCGCCGACGTGGCGATCACTCCCACCGCGATCCGTGAGCATCACGCGTATCTGGCGGTGATGTTGGAACTGGCCGGGACGCTGTCTCGGTCGTTCGACATCGTGCACAACCACAGCCTGCACTACCTGCCGCTGGCGATGTCGGCGACGCTGTCGGTACCGATGGTGACGACACTGCACACACCTCCGTTCGCGTGGCTGGAGTCCGCGGTTGCGTTGGCTCCTCCGGGTGCCAACACCTTTGCCGCTGTCAGCGAGTTCGCCGCCTCGCAGTGGGCCGATGTCACCGCCGGAACCGTCGTCATTCGCAACGGAATCTCGTTGGAGGACTGGCCGTTCGGCACCGGGGGCGACTACGTGGTGTGGTCGGGTCGAGTGGTCCCGGAGAAGGGGCTGCACCTGGCCATCGCGGCTGCGAAAGAAGCAGGGCGCTCGCTGCGTATCGCCGGTCCGCTGAGCAATCTCGAGTACTTTCACGAGTTCGTCGAACCCATGCTCGACGAGAACATCCGGTACGTCGGACACCTCGATCAGCCCGCCCTGGCGGCGTTGGTGGCAGGTGCCGAGGTCGCGCTGGTCTCGCCGGTGTGGTCCGAGCCGTACGGCCTGGTGGTCGCAGAAGCGCTGGCCTGCGGCACTCCCGTCGCCGCGTTCGCCAGGGGCGGCATACCGGAGATCGTGGACAGCTCGTCGGGAGTGCTGGTGGCTGCCGACGACGTACACGGCCTCGCCGCAGCGATCCCCGCGGCGGCAGCGCTGAGGAGGTCCGATGTCCGGGCCCGGGCGGAGAAGGTGTGCTCGATGGGCCGGATGGTGGACGAGTACGAGGCGCTGTACCACTCGACTCTGGCCGCGGCGGTCGACTCGGTGGACGATCGACTCGCGATCGCATGATCGGCTACTACGCGCACCACCACGGGGTCGGTCACATCACCCGTTCCGACGCTATCGCACGGTCGATGGCCGAGCCGATGACGGTGTTGTCCTCGCGTGCTCGACCGACAGCGCATGCGGCGGCCGAGTGGATCTCGCTTCCTCTCGACGTGGACGACTCCGTGGAAGGCAATGCGGCGGTGGACAGTTCGGCTGGAGGGGTGTTGCACTGGGCTCCCCACGACGTGGACGGTCTGACCGAACGGATGGCGATCATCGCGGAGTGGGTGGCGCGCGAGCGACCGCGGGCGGTGGTGGTCGACGTATCGGTGGAAGTAGCGATGTTCCTGCGGCTCATGGGTGTTCGCGTGATCGTGATGGCGATACCGGGGGAGCGGAATGATCCGATCCACAACCTCGCCTACCGGGCTGCGACCCACATCGTCGCACCGTGGTCGCGCGAGGTCTACGACCCGACCTGGCTGCGCCCCTTCGCCGAGAAGACCACCTATGCAGGCTCGATCAGCCGGTTCGCCGAACGCGAGCGAGACACTGCCCACGCCGATCCGACCGTGGTGGTTCTCGGTGCCGCCGGTGGCACGGCGCTGACCCGAGACCTGGTGGACTCGTGGTCGGCGGTGGACGGCCGCTTCGAGTTCCGCGCACTCGGCGTCGCAGGCGGCGACTGGATCGACGACGTGTGGCCGGTGCTGTGTTCGGCGGCACTCGTCGTCACGCACGCCGGCCAGAACGCCGTCGCCGACGTCGCTGCTTCGGGCGCGCCGGCCATCGTCGTGCCGCAGGCCCGACCCTTCGACGAGCAGCATGCCACCGCCGCAGCACTGGCGGGCGGACCGTTCGCCGAGGTTCTCGACTCGTGGCCGTCCGTCGCGCGATGGCATGCTGCGGCCGAGCGCGCTCTCGAGATCGGTGGCCGGCGGTGGTCCGCGTTGCGTACCGAGGGCGCACCCGCCCGCGCCGCCAGGGCGATCGAGCAGGCCGCACCTCGAACGGCGCGACAGTGAAGGCCGTCGTCGTCACCGTGGTGTCCGGTCGACACGAGCACCTGGCCGCTCAGGTGCGCGGCCTGAGTGCATCGGAAGAGCAGGTCGAACACGTCGTGGTCTCCATGGGCGACGACGCGATAGAAGACGTGCTCGCTCGATCGGGTTCGGCGGCGACATGCATCGACATGCCCCCGCAGACCCCGCTGCCGCTGGCCCGCGCCCGCAATCGAGGCGCGGCCGCAGCAATCGAACGTGGCGCGGAACTGCTGGTGTTCCTGGACGTGGACTGCATTCCGGGCCCGAACATGATCGAGCTGTACCGCCGTGCGGCAACGCTGCCCGGCAACGAGCGATCCCTGCTCTGCGGTCCGGTGACCTATCTGAAAGAGAAGGACATCGGTGCCGAGGGCACGGCTCTGACGTCGCTGACCGCGCCGCACCCGGCGCGGCCGAACCCACCGGTCGACACCGTCGAGCGCGGAGACAACTTCGATCTCTTCTGGTCGCTGTCCTTCGCGGTCGGGGCAACCACCTGGACCGAACTCGGCGGCTTCTGCGAGGACTACACCGGCTACGGCGGTGAGGACACCGACTTCGCAGCCACCGCGGAGGCGTCGGGCATGGGGTTGCGGTGGGTCGGTGGGGCGCACGCCTATCATCAGTTCCATCCGGTCTCCGATCCTCCGGTGGAACATCTCGACGACATCGTCGCCAACGCGCGCACGTTCTTCGACCGATGGGGGCGGTGGCCGATGATCGGATGGCTCGACGCCTTCGCGGCTCGCGGACTCGTCGAGTTCGACGGCTCCGGGATCCGCCGCACGGCCGGCTGACTCGCTCGGACCGGCACGGCCCCGCGCAACAGTGAGGGCGATCGGCCTGCGCAGCCGATCGCCCTCACCGAGGTTTGCTCGCCGGTGACTAGCCGCCGGTGATGGGTGAGTTGAATGCGCACGGGATGGACCTCGTGGGGAAGCCCTTCGGATCCAGTGCGTTCTTCACGATGCCGATCGCGCGAGGCGAGACCGAGATCGACAGGTGGTCCGACAGATCGATCTCGCAACCGTTCTGCAGGGTGACGTTGTTGACGGTGGCACCGGGACCGGCGGTGAGGAACGTCGTCTTGTACGGGGTGACGACCTCGTCGTACTTGGTGCCGATCACGGTGTACTTGATGCCGGGGTCGGTGTCACCGCCCACTGCCAATCCCTTGACCAGATCCGAGTCGATGACCTGGTCCGAGGCGGCGGGTCCGGCGATGGCCCCGACGACGCCGAGTACGTTCAGTCCCAGGTTGTTGATCGTGCGACCCAGAGTGCCGATACCGACGAGTGTTGTGCCGTGGTTCGACCCGGCGACGCTGACGACGGTGTTGACCTTGTTCTTCGTCGGGTCGGCCGGATTGGCGCCACCCTCGAAGCGCAGGTACTGGCGGGTCACGAGTCCACCCTGGGAATGGCCGACGATGTCGACCTGAGCGGACCCGGTGGCGGCGCGCACGGCGTCGATGTAGGTCGCGATCTCCTTCGCGCTCGACGCGACGGATGCCGTGCCGCGCAGCGACTCGAGATTACCGACGATGCTCGAGTCCCGGTCGCCGTAGTTGAGCGCGAAGATGCAGTAGCCCTCTTTCTTCAGCGCAGGCGACATCCGCGCGAAGTTGTTGTAGGCGTTCTCCCACGTGCCGTGCAGCAGCACGACCGGACGTGGATGCGCTGCCGACGGCTTGCAGTTCCAGTCGTTGGCACCCTGAGGTGCGACATTGGGGTTGACGATGCTGTACAGGAATCCGGCCAGGAAGTTCTTCTGCTCCGGTCCGTAACCCGTGGTCTCGGTCCGTGGGTCGTAGGTGACGGTCGCGGGAGCGGCGGATTCGATGTTCGGCTGGGCGATGCCCTGGTCGGCGGCCTTGGGTGAGGCCTCGGTCGGACCGGGCGGAACGACCGTGTCGCCCTGCACGGTGGCGGGCGGAGCAGGTGCGGTGGCGGGCTGTGCCTGTGCTGCGACACCGGTACCGAGGGTGAGTGAGCACGCCATTGCGGCGATCATCGCGGCGCGCACCGTCGTTGCCTTCCGCGTCGTGCGGGAGGTGGACCGAGAAGTGGTCATGGAGCCTGACTTTCGACGAGGGTTGTTGGACAAGGCGGAACAGTAAGCGCCGATTTCGGTGATTCTCGTTCTCCTGTCAGGCGTTTGGAATCTGCCCGCAACCGCCGAGTCGTATGTGAGAGATCGTCACAACTGAGCACCGACGACCCGAATCCGAACCGACTGCCGGATATATTCGGGAAAACAATCCGCAGGTTTGATTGGTGTTCTACAGTGCGAGGCGGGGAAACAAACCTGAAGTAGGTTTCGAGGTTCGAGGGGTGGGGTCTTCGGTGACGGCAACGGAAAGCGTGCACGTGTCGCAGGAGGAATACGTCAGCGGGCGACGGGCGTCCGACCGTCTGCGGACTCCGAGGGAGACTGCCGCACGCATGCTGGATCAGTACTTCGGCGAGCCCGAGGACACACCACCGCCGCGCGAGTGCGCCCGCGGCGAACTCGACGACATGACGACGACCTGCTGCGAACTGGCGACCGGAGTACTCGAATCCGGGCGGCTACCGATACCCGGTGCGATGGACGTCTTTCGCGACGCAGCGACCCGGTGGGCCCGAGACGGCGTACCGCTCGGCCGTATCCAACATGCCGTCAACGAGGGCTGCGCACTGGCTGTGCGACAGGCACCGCGCCCAGGCGACGGGGGTGCCGACGATCGACTCGCCGACGGAACCGTCCTGGTCATGGAACTGTTGGACGTCGTCACCGCGGCCGTGTCCGATGCCTACCTGACGGAATTTCGTACGCTGGCTCAGAACGGTCCCCGTCACGACGTGGAACTGCTGGACGCGCTGTTGACCGGTGACGGCACGGCTCGCAAGATCGCCGATCGGATGGGAACGCTACTCGCCGAGGATTATCACGTTGTAGCCCTGCACTTTCCGGCCCATGCCGACGAAGGTGGCCGTCGGATCGACGCGGCGATGATGGCGGCTCGAAAACTGCGAAGAATACACACCGCGCTGGCCACATTCGACGCGGACTGCGTGCCCATCGCGTCGATCAGTCCCACCGGCGGAACCGTCCTGCTGCCCGATGTCCCCGGCGTCGACGTCGGCGAATTGATCGATCGTCTGGCCGACGCGGGTCAGGTGGCGGTGACTGCGACAACCGGGTCGGCCGCGATCGACGACATCGCCGCTACCGCGCCTCACCTGTACGAACTGCTGAGTCTCGTGCGTCGGCTCGGATACGCACCAGGGACGTACCGGATTTCGGATCTCGTGTTCGAGTACCAGGTGAGCAGGCCGGGCCTGGGGCGCAAACACCTTGTGACACTGATCGATCCGCTGCGCGATTCGGTCGACCTGTTGCCGACGCTGCAGGCATTCGTCGATTCGGACTCCAACCGAAAGAAGACGGCCACCTGGCTGACGGTGCATCCCAACACCGTCGACTACCGTCTCAAAAGGGTGGAGCAGCTCACCGGACTCGATCCGATGAAGCCGTCCGGACTGCGAAGACTGCACGCTGCTCTGATCGCCGACCGCCTCGAGGCCCGTCGCGTTCCGGTGGACGAGCGATCACTGTGACCGCGCCGGACGGCGCGGTGCTCGCAGCGTCGGCGGCACTCGATTCGGTGGAGTCCGTTGCCGCTCTGTTTCAGCCCGTCGTCGAACTGGCCACCGGGACAGTCGTCGGATACGAGGCTCTGGCAAGGTGGCCGTCTCCGAGCCTGGCCGTGCCCGAGGACGTGTTCGCGCTGGCGAGAGAGCGCGGACTGGTAGGTCGCGTCGACGTCGCGTGTCGCGCCGCCGCGCTGCGGGCGGCGCGTGAACGCGCCTACTCGCGTCGGGTGCGATTCTTTCTCAACATCGAGCCGGGCTGTTTCGCCGACGAACGCGACGTCGACATCCACCTCGACGCGATCGGTGACGACCTCGACGTCGTCCTCGAGATCACCGAGCGAGACCTCGACCGCAACGTGCCGTTGCTGATGGCTCTGGTCCGAGGAGCCCGCGCTCGCGGCATCTCGGTGGCCATGGACGACGTCGGTGCCACGCCTGCAACGTTGGCACTGTTGGCCTCGGTCGCGCCGGACATCGTCAAACTCGACGCGTCGATCGTCCGGTCCCCGTACCGCGCACGCGCCGCGATACGGCAGGTGCGCGCCTACGTCGGTTCGAGCGACGCCGTTCTGCTGGCCGAAGGAATCGAAACCCGCAGGCATCTGCGTCGCGCCAGGTCTCTGGGAGCAACCCTCGGTCAGGGCTGGATGTTCGGACGTCCCATGCCGCTGCCGAATCCGCCGATCTGACGAGGGACCGGGAACGACGAAACCCCGCACCCTCGACGGCCGGGGCCTGGGTGCGGGGTTTCGTTTCGACCGATCGAGACGATCAGTTCTTGAACTTGTCCTTGATGTTGCCTGCGGCGTCCGAGACGTCGTCGCCGACCTGCTTGGTCTTGCCCGACGCCTGATCCTTTGCGCCTTCGGCAGCAAGATCGTCGTTGTTGGTCTTGTGGCCGATCTTTTCCTTGGCTTCGCCCACGAGCTCTTCTGCCTTGTGCTTTGCCTTGTCGATGAAATCAGCCATGGTGAACTCCTCGAAATCGATTGTCTATCCGTTCACGAGTAGCTATACCCGTGATCGACGTCGGTAATCATGAACTGCACATGCGACGGGTTCTGCCGGCCCGATTCGGGTAATCGACGCCCATGGACCCAGATACCGATATGCATTCCGCCCCCGATATGCCCTCACCCGAACACCGGCGCCCGAGCGGAGTGGACGATGCGACCGTGGCCGCAGTGGGAAAGATGTCCGAGGCACTCGAGTGTGTGGAGCGGGCCCGGGGACACCTGTACTCGTTCCACCAACTGATGGGGCATTCGGACCTGCTGTTGGGTGAGGCCGTCGAGGCACTCGCCGAGGCAGATCACGACGCGATCGCGCAGCGAATCGACACGGACATGATCGGCAGAAACATCGCACCGGGGCGTTGGACGTTCCAGCTCGTCGAAGAGTTCGACGACGGATACTGGGGCCCGTTGCGCGAACACGAGCGGGCCGTCCGAGACGAATTGCTCGGCGGACGTCGCCACGTGTTCGAGGCCGAGATGAAGGAGAAGCGTCGAACCCACGGCCGCAGCGGGCACGAAGCGAGACCGTCCGACTGACGCCGGCCATGAAAAAGCACCGACCCCGCCGGTTGACGGCGAGGTCGGTGCGTAAAGCGTGAGTGTTTAGCCTGCTTGCTTCGCTGCGTCGACCTCGCTGGTCGCGTTGGCGGTCGAGAGCTGACCACCGGAGTTCTCCAGGTGTGCCCGCACGAACCAGTGGAAGAGTTCGAGCTGCGCGCTCTGGCCGATGAGCATGTCCTCGGTCACCGGGTCGATCTCGCCGACCTCTTCGATGTTCTTCCGAGTGGTCTCGATGACCCCGGTGTAGACCAGGTCGAGTGCACCGAGGTGCTCGATGGCCGTCGCGCGACCGATCGAGTAATCGTCCCAGCTGCGCTCGGAGACGATGGTGCCCGGTGTGCCCTTGGCCGAGGAACCGAGGGTTGCGATGCGCTCGGCGACGTCGTCCGCGAATCCGCGAACTGCTTCGACCTGCGGGTCGAGCATCTCGTGTACCGAAATGAAGTTGGGACCGACGACATTCCAGTGAATGTGCTTGAGGGTCAGGTGGAGATCGTTGTAGGCGTTCAGTCGATCCTGAAGGATCGCGGCGACGCGCGCGCCCACTTCCGAGGTGAGTCCGGGAACGGTGTACGAGTTCTTTTCAGCCATGTGCAGTGATTGCCCCATCCCCCTGGAACACAAACATGCCCCGCCGAATCGAATCGGCGGGGCATGTGTGGTGAAGGGTCAGGGCTTGTCGAGTCGCGGTGAATCCGTGCTCGACGTGCCGGTCGGCGAGGTGCCGGCCGAGGAGGTTCCGTCCGTCGGATCGACGATCGGGCTGTCGGCAGCGACCTTGTCGATGGCGTCTGCGTCGTCCTCCTTCGGGGGATTCTTCAGGCTCAGAATGATCGAGCCTGCCAGGACCACGATGATGACCACCAGGCTGACCAGCGAGGGAATCTCGGGGATCGAGGTACTGATCACCTTGTGTCCGGCCTGCAGGATCAGCTTGACGCCGATGAAGGCGAGGATGATCGCCAGTCCCTTGGACAGGTAGTGGAACTTCTCGAGCAACCCTGCGAGCAGGAAGTACAGGGCGCGTAGACCGAGAATGGCGAACGCGTTCGAGGAGTAGACGATGAAGGGGTCGTCGGTCACCGCAAGAACTGCCGGAACACTGTCGACTGCGAAGACCAGGTCGGCGGCCTCGATGGCCACCACGACGGCGAGAAGCGGCGTGGCCACTCGCTTGCCTGCTTCCTTGACGAAGAACTTGGTGCCTTCGTACTCGTCGCGGACAGGAATGATCTTGCGAAGCAAACGAACTGCGATCGAGGTGCTCGGGTCGTACGAGTCGTCCTCGTCCTTCATCAGCTTGTATGCGCTGTAGAGCAGGATGGCGGCGAAAACGAACAGAACGGCAGCGAACTTGCTGACGATGGCCACACCGGCGGCCAGGAAGATCGCGCGGAAGACGAGGGCACCGATCACACCGAAGAACAGCACGCGGTGCTGGTACTCACGGGGAACCTTGAAGTAGCCGAAGATCAGCGCGAAGACGAAGAGATTGTCGACGGACAGACTCTTCTCCAACAACCAGGCCGTCGTGTATTCGACGCCGGCCGTGGTGCCCAAGGTGAAGAACACCACGATGCCGAAGATGATGGCCACGCCGACCCACAGTGCGCTCCACCATGCGGCTTCCTTGAAACCGATGATGTGGGCACCGCGGTGTGCCAACAGGTCGATGGCCAACAGGATCAGGACGACGGCACCGAATGCCGCCCATGCCCACCAGGGGACGACGTTCATGAACGGCCACCTCTATTCGTGAATTTGCTGCCGAGTTGCTTCAACTTCGCCTGATTCTCGGGCTTGGTTGCGTACCGACGTGCTTGGTCGATCATCTTCTTGCCCTGTGGGCTGCGAGCGAACGATGTCAACTTCTGTGTCAACGACGCCATCTTCACACGCTCCTTCTCGTTCTCGTCTGTCTTCGTCTTGCCGTTTTTCCGGCCGTACGTTCGGGCCTGGGCGGAAAATACTGCGTCTTTCCGCGACTACTCCAGTGTGACTGTTCGCTTTCCTGCAGGCATGGTCGTTTTGCGGACACGTTTCGACCGATTTCGTTGCCGGGTTACGGCAAGTTCAGCGGCCCCGCTGAGTCACGACGACGAGCCGATCTCGGGCCAGTCGAGCAACTTCGCTCCGAGCACCGCCGTGTGCAGCGCGAATGCCTCGACGGGGTTGCCCACATTCTGCCCGGTCAAATCCTTTATTCGCGACAACCTGTAGGTCACCGCCCGCACCGACAGATGCATGCGGCGCGCGGTGGATGCAGTGTTCGCACCGGTGTCGAAGTACACCTGCAACGTCTCCAGTAGTGGACCCGCGCCGCCTCGCGCGCTCAGCAACGGTGTCAACAACGTGTCGACCAGATCGGCGATCGCCGCGCGATCGCTGATCAGGACGCGGTAGACGAGCAGATCACGAGCATCGACCACCGATGCGTCGAATCCGAGCGAGGCGGCGAGATCGAGTGCGTCGAGGGCTTCCCGGTACGACGCCGCGACACCGACCGCCCCGCTGCGTGGGCGGCCGACCCCGATCTGTGTCCGGCCGTATTCCCCTTTACGACGGAGATCGACCGATTCGCTCGACGTCGATGTGGACGTACCGAGGGCCCGTCCCACCCGGTCGAGGACGTGGTCGACGGCGACGAGGTCGGGTGCCGGGAACACCAGGATCAACCTGTCCTGCTTGGTGGCCACGAGCAACTCGGCGTCGCCCTTGCTGCCCTGCACACTGCGTTCGACGAGGGTGATGGCAGAGCTGGCGTCGGTGAAGGGCTTGGTCGACGTCACCACTGCCACCACATGAGGACTCGACAGATCGAGGCCGAACGTCTGCGCCCGCCCGAGCACCCCGGCGACATCGGAGGTGCCCGAGAGCAGATCGTCGACGAATTCCCGGCGGGCGAGTACCTCGGCTCGCACGAGAGTGCGCCGGGCGAGCTGGAATCCCTCGGCCAGTTCGGCCACCGCGTCGTCGACCGCGCGCAGCATCACCTCGCCTGCCGTGACGACCCCGGCCGGGTCCTCCGCGGCGGCGACGACAGCGGGTAGTTCGCGCCACAGTCGCCACGCCGAGCTCAGGTACAGATCCAGCAATGCCCGCAGTGCGACGCCCGCGCGGGCAGCGGCATCACCCTGCGCTCGGAACTCGTGCAGCTGCGGGCGGCTCAGTGGGACGCCGGCATCGACGGCGTCGGCGAGGACTTCGAGGAAGCTGCCCAGCAGAGCGACGTCGAGTCCGCCGGCGTCCGAAGCCGACTGCGCAGCGACGGAATCGAGCGGTAGCGCATCGCGCTGTGTGGCCATGTGTGTCTTGCTCCTCGTCGACTCCCATCATCGTAAGTCGCCGAAACCGATCGGTTACACGGGTGTGGAAGCATCGTCGCGCGCGACTCGGCGTTCGACGAAGGTAGGTAGATGACACGACTCGGCTCGGTGACCGTCGTCGCGATCGCGTGCGTGCTGTCGGTCAGCGCGTGCTCGGCACCGTCGCAATCGGGAGCGGCATCGGCCGATGCACTGGTGTTGGCGGACGGTTACGAACTCGGCGGTTTCAACCCGGTCGCCGGGTACGGTGCCGCGGGCGAGGCGAAGATGTACGACGGGCTGGTGCGCATCGGCGGCGGCGACGGTCTGCCACCGCTCGAACCCGCACTCGCAGTCGAGGTTCCCACGGCGAACGACGACGCGACGGTGTGGACGGCGACGCTGCGCGAGGGAGTGGTCTTCTCCGACGGGTCCGCGTTCGATGCAGCCGACGTCGTCGCCACCTACGAGGCGATTCTGGATCCGGCATCGGCGTCCGAGGCGAGATCGTCGTTCGACATGATCGACGAGGTCGTCGCGATCGACGATTCGACCGTCGAATTTCGACTTGCCTATTCGTACGCGCCGTTTCCGACGAAGCTGCTCATCGGAATCGTCCCGTCGGAGGCCGTCGCGGAACCCGGGCTCGCCGCCGAATCCCCACTCAACCGCGCACCTGTCGGAACCGGCCCCTACGTTCTGGTGGATCCGTCACCGGATCGAGCCGAATTCGAGGCCAACGACAACTACTGGGGCGGTGCGCCCGAGGTGAAGAAGCTCACCCTTCTGTACGTCCCGGACGACAACACCAGAGCCCAGCGGATGGCGTCGGGCGACATCGACGGGACGAACCTACCGCCGCTTCTCGCGCAGAGCCTGGACGGACGCGAGGGAATGTCGTTGTCGGCCAATGTCTCCGCGGATTGGCGGGGTGTGTCGTTGCCGACGAATTCACCGGTCACCGGAAACCGGGACATGCGGCTCGCCCTCAATCTCGCCGTGAATCGACAGGCGATGACGGACGGGGTGCTCGGCGGATACGGCCGACCGGCGGCCACACCCGTTCCGCCGGTGTTCGGCGATTCCTACGAACCGACTGCGGTGTTCGAGTACGACCCGGCCGCGGCCCGCCAGATCCTGTCCGACGGCGGCTGGATCCCCGGTCCCGATGGCATTCGCACGCGTGACGGACAGCGCGCAGAGATCACCGTGATGTACAACTCGACCGATACCGTGCGTCGAGATCTGGCGCAGGCCTTCGCGTCCGACGCGGTGGCGGTGGGGGTCGAAGTCACCCTCGAAGCACTGTCGTGGGACCGGATAGACCCCAGGATCGGCGTGGATTCCACGATGCTCGGCGGCGGAGAAGAGCCGTTCGATGCCGATACGCAGGCATACCGCACACTCGACTCGTCGTTCGTCGCGCCGGGCGTCGGAAGTGTCTACGACAACGCGGCCGACTACTCGAACCCGACGGTCGACGCCGCCCTCGACACCGGCAGGCGCAGCCTCGACCCTGCGGTACGCGCGGAGGCGTACCGGGAGATGCAGCGCGCTTACGTGGCCGATCCGGGATACGTCTTCCTGGTCTTTCTCGATCACACGTACGTATCGAAGGATTCGGACTGGACGATGTCCGGCCCGGTACTCGAGCCGCACTCTCACGGCGTCACGTGGGGTCCGTGGTGGTCGTTGCAGACGTGGACTCGCGCGTCGTGACCGTCGATCGACGGCTCGACACGAAATCGCGCGGCATCGGAGCGATGGTGCGCCGTCGACTGATGCTGCTGGTTCCGGTGTGCGGTGTCGTCTCGCTGGGGCTCTTCGCCGCCGCGGCGGCGTCCCCGTTCGACCCGCTCGTCGGGTACCTCGGAAACCGATACACGACGACGACGGAGGCGGACAAGGCGTCGATGACGGTTGCCCTCGGCCTCGATCGGCCGTGGTTCGTCGCCTACTGGCAGTGGTTGCAGGGCGTCGTGACAGGAGATCTGGGTCAGTCGCGTTCCTACGGACAGCCGGTGAGTCAGGTTCTGGCCGAGCGTATTCCGTGGACGATGTTGTTGGCGGGAGTCGCGCTGTCGGCCGCGATCGCGATTGCGTTCACGGTCGGCATCGCTTCCGGCATTCGTGCCGGCGGCCGGTTGGACCGCTTCGTCGCCGCCGCGTGCGTCACCGTTCAGGGGGTGCCGCCGTTCGTGCTCTCGCTCGCCGCGATCGCGGTGTTCGCGCTCGGTCTCGGATGGTTGCCCGTGGCCGGACTCTCCGACGGCGGCAGCGATCCCACCCTCGGTGGAGTACTCCGCCATCTGCTGCTGCCCGCGTCGGTTCTGGCTCTGTCTCAGGTTCCGTGGCTGCTGTTGTCGGTTCGCGAGTCCATCGCGTCCGCGCGTGGCGAGGACTTCGTGGCAGGTGCGGTGGCTCGCGGCATTCCCACCGCCCAGATCACTCGCCGCCACATCGTGCCCGCCGCCTTGGCCCCGTTCGTCAACGTCGTCGGAGTTCGACTGCCCGAGTTGGTCGTCGGGGCAGTACTGGTGGAAGAGATATTCGGGTGGCCGGGCGTTGCAGGAGCTGTCGTGCAGTCGGCACGCGATCTCGACATGCCGTTGCTGGCCGTGCTGACTCTCGGAACCACTGTCGCGGTCATGCTTGGCTCTCTGCTCGCCGACGTACTGGTCGTGCGACTCGATCCGAGGGTGCGTGCGGATGGATAGGCGCACGGCGATCGCGAGCGTGGCCCTCGCCGCTCTGACCGTGTACGCGGTAGCGGTCCCCATGCTCGCGGGGGTGGACGATCGCGTCGTCGACTTCTCGTCGGCGAGGCTGGGGCCCTCGGCGCGGCATCCGTTCGGCACCGACTCGGCCGGCCGAGATCTGTTCGTGCGCAGCGCATCGGCCATCGGCACATCGTTGCTCATCGCGGTGGCCTGCGCGGCACTGGCAACGGTCCTCGGCTGCGTCGTCGGCCTGGCCGCGGGGGTATGGGGTGGGCGGGTCGATCGCATCGTCATGCGCAGCACCGACGCCGTCAACGCGCTGCCCCACCTGTTGCTCGGCATCGTGATCGTGGCGATGTTTCGCGGTAGCGTCGTCGCCATCGTGGCGTCGATCGCGTTGACACACTGGACCCAGGTGGCTCGCATCGTGCGCTCGGAGATCCTTCGGTTGCGCGAGCGAGAGTTCGTCGACGCGGCAATTCTGGCCGGGGCCAGTCGTTTTCACGTGGCAACACGACACTTCGTTCCTGCCGTCGTACCCCAGGCCATGATCGCCGTCGTCCTGTTGCTCCCACACGCGGTGTGGCACGAATCGACGCTGTCCTTCCTGGGGTTCGGGCTGCCTCCACACGAGCCGAGCCTGGGTACCCTCCTCGAGGAAGCCCGCAGTTCTCTGCTGCTGGGGAGTTGGTGGACCTTGGTGTTCCCTGCCGCGATACTGCTGGTCGCCACGCTGTCCGTGGCCGTGCTGGGTTCGGCACTGCGGGCGCGGGTGACGCCTGCGCGTCCGTCGGAGCTTCGCCTGTGACCCGTGGTCTGTCCGTCCGAAACCTGACCGTTCGCATTCCGATCGGTCGACGGTGGGTGCATGCCGCCTCCGATGTCGATCTCGAGGTTCCCGCCGGAACCGTGACCGCTCTGGTCGGCGAGTCGGGCTGCGGCAAATCGATTCTCGCGGCGACGGTGATGGCGATGTTGCCGGTCGGGACGACCGTGAGCGGATCGGTCCTGGTCACCACCGCAGAGCGAAAATTCGACGTGACGAGTGCGGCAGGGTTTCGGGGCAGGGACGTCGCGCTCGTTCCGCAGTCTGCGGCAACACATCTCACGCCGACTCGAACCGTCCGATCGCAACTGGACGAGACGATCGCCGCGCACGGAGGGCCGTCGACGTCCGATCGGCTCGCCGAGCGGGTGGGGCTTGCCCCGGCACACCTCGATCTCCATCCACATCAGCTCTCGGGTGGAATGGCTCAGCGGGTCGCTCTGGCCGGAGCGCTGGCCGCGGATCCCACGGTGATCGTCGCCGACGAGCCCACCTCCAACCTCGATCGCGCGGCCGTCGACCACGTGCTCGGGCTACTGCGGGCGTGCGCGGACGACGGCGCAGCGGTACTGCTGATCACCCACGACCTGTCGTCGTTGATCAGGACGGAGGTCGCCGATCGCATCGCCGTCATGTACGCCTCGCGTCTCATGGAAACGGGACCTGCCGCGTCGGTGCTCGAGAATCCCCTGCACGACTACACCCGGGACCTGCTGGACGCGCTGCCCTCTCGCGGGATGACTCCGCTCCCGGGATCGCCGCCCGAGTTGACCGACCTTCCCGACGACTGCGTCTATCACCTCCGCCGGCCACTGTCTCCACACTCCGGTGGACCCACTGAAATGGTGACGGTGGGCGCGCGGTCGTACCGAACGAGAGTGCACCGATGAGTCTGGACGCGATGGCCGTGAGCGCCGGTTACCCGGGTGGCCCCGATGTGTTGACACAGGTCAGCGTTTCGGTCGAACCGGGAACGCTCACGGGGCTGACCGGCCCGTCGGGTAGCGGAAAGACAACCCTCGCGAGAGTGCTTGCGCTGCTGCAGAAACCTCGAACCGGATCGGTGCTGCTCGACGGAACCACCGTGCGAGGCGTCGGGTATTCGGTACCTGCGACGTCACGCGCACAGATCGCGCTGCTGTTCCAGTCTCCACGGCAGGCGACGGATCCGCGGATGACCCTGCGCACGATCATCGAGCAACCCGGGGTCATCGCCGGGCGCTCGGTCGATGTCGCGGATCTGGCAGAGCAGGTTGGCCTGACCGCGGACCTGCTGTCCCGTCGACCACACCAGGTCAGCGACGGGCAATTGCAGCGCGCCTGTGTCGCACGGGCGTTGGCGCAACGCCCGCGCTATCTGATCTGCGACGAGGTGACGTCGATGCTCGACGCGGCGACGACGGCGTCGATCGCCAGATCGGTCGAACGACAGGCCGTCGACGGCGGACTCGGTGTGCTCGTGATCAGCCACGACGAGGATCTGTTGGACGCTCTGTGCTCTTCCGTGCACCATCTGAGCTGAGAACCACATCGAGAACTCGCGGAGACGAGCGAGCCGGTTCGGTGTGCGAATCATTCGATCGGGGAGCAGAATCAGCCGAACCGGTTGATTCGAGAGTTTCTCTCCACGTTGGGAGTCGCCCACATGACCTCGTCGAACAGACCTGCATCGAGTCTGCGATCACAACTGCTTCGCAAGAAGCCGATCGTGGATCCGGACCAGCAGAACAGTGGCGGGCTGGAACGCACCATCGGCACGTTTCAGCTGACGATGTTCGGCGTCGGTGCCACCATCGGTACCGGCATCTTCTTCGTCCTGTCGCTCGCGGTTCCCGAAGCCGGTCCTGCAGTGGTGCTCTCGTTCCTGGCCGCGGGTATCGCGGCCGGTCTCGCAGCTATCTGTTACGCCGAAATGTCATCGGCGGTGCCGGTTTCGGGCTCGACCTACTCCTACGCGTACGTGACGATGGGCGAGGTGGTCGCGATGGGCGTCGCCGCCTGCCTGTTGCTCGAGTACGGAGTGTCCAGCGCTGCCGTCGCCGTCGGGTGGAGCGGGTACCTCAACGAGTTGTTGAACAATCTCTTCGGCTTCACCATCCCGCACGCGCTGTCCGCTGCCCCGGGTGACGCCGATCCCGGCATCATGAATCTGCCTGCGGTCGTGCTGATCGTGCTGTGCGCCGTTCTGCTCATTCGCGGTGCGAGCGAGTCGGCGGCCGTCAACGCAGTCATGGTCGTCATCAAACTCGGCGTGCTGGCTCTGTTCGCGATCGTAGGATTCACCGCCTTCGACTCCGGCAACTTCTCCGACTTCATGCCCCTGGGTGCAGCAGGTGTGACCGCGGCCGCCGGCACGATCTTCTTCTCGTTCATCGGACTCGACGCGGTGTCCACCGCGGGCGACGAGGTGAAGGATCCGCAGAAGACCATGCCGCGGGCCATCATTGCGGCGCTGATCGTCGTCATCGTCTTCTATCTCGTCGTCGCCGTGGCCGCCCTTGGCACTCAGCCCTGGACCGACTTCGCCGGCCAGGAGGAAGCCGGGCTGGCGGAGATCCTGCGTAACGTCACCGGGCAGGCCTGGCCGGCAACGATTCTGGCTGCAGGTGCGGTGATCTCCATCTTCTCGGTGACCCTGGTGACGATGTACGGGCAGACTCGCATCCTGTTCGCCATGGGCCGAGACGGCATGCTGCCCAAAGCTTTCGCCAAGGTCAGTCCTCGTACGCACACCCCGGTCAACAACACGATCGTCGTCGCCGTCGTGATCTCGATCCTCGCCGCGTTCATTCCGCTCGACAAGTTGGCGGACCTGGTGTCGATCGGCACCCTCGTCGCATTCATCGTCGTGTCCATCGGAGTGATCGTGCTGCGCCGCTCGATGCCCGATCTCGAGCGGCCGTTCAAGGTTCCGGGATACCCGGTGACTCCGGTGCTGTCGGTCCTCGCGTGCCTGTACATCCTGTCCGGGCTGCACTGGACCACGTGGTTCTGGTTCGGGCTCTGGCTCGCAGTGGTGTTGGCGTTCTACTACTTCTGGGGTCGGCACCATTCGGCATTGCGTGGTGCAGGGCAGGACGCGCGATGAGCGTGCTGATCGCGTTCGCACCGGGGAAGGGCAGCGTCGGTGCCCTCGATCTCGGTGCCCAACTCGCTCGGTCGACCGGTGCCGACATCGACGTGGCGACGGTGGTTCCCAAGCCGTGGTCGACGCCGTCGATGGCCCGCGTCGATGCCGAGTTCGCTGATTGGGCGGCGGCAACGGCAGCCGAATCCGAGGCGAAGGCGCGGCACTATCTGCAGGAGAAAGCGCCCGACATCGCCGCGTCGTTCCACCGCCTCGCGCACCGCTCGGTGTCGACGGCGTTGACCGATGCGGCGGACAGTCTCGGGGCCGCGGTTCTGGTTCTCGGCTCCTCGGGCGACGGCGCACTCGGGCAGGTCGTCGTCGGGTCGACCGCCGACAAACTGCTGCACTCGTCGCCGGTGACGGTGGCGCTGGCCCCGCGCGGCTATCGCGTGCGCGAGCGCGCGACTCTGACACGGATCACGTGCGCGTTCTCCGGTGACAGCGAGGCCTCGCGCGTGGTGGGACCCACCGCCGAACTGGCCAGGGAAGCAGGCGTTCCGCTTCGTCTGGCGTCGTTCGTTGTCCGCGGTGCGACGATGTACCCGCCCGAAATCGGGCTGCGCGCCGAGGACGACGTAGCCGCCGAGCTGTCCCGGGGGCTCAGCGAGGCGCTCACCGCAGCAGAGGACGACGCGGTTGCGGTGGGACTCCCGGTCGATCGGGTGACGACCGAGTTGGCCTCGGCCGGCAGTTGGCGCGAAGCCCTCGACGAATTGCACTGGCAGGACGGCGAAGTACTGACCATCGGATCGTCCGGGCCACTGGGACCCATCGCTCGGGTGTTTCTCGGTTCCCGGGCGACGAAGATCATCCGTCATTCGCCGGTGCCGATCCTGGTGCTGCCGCGGCGGTGACGTCCTATCGGTTGAGGGCGAGAACCGACAACAGCTCGTAGGCAACATGCGCCGCAGCGATTCCGGTGATCTCGGCGTGGTCGTAGGCCGGCGCGACCTCGACGATGTCGGCACCGACCACGTTCAGGCCGACGAGTCCGCGCAGAGTGTTGAGCAACTCTCGGGAGGTCATGCCGCCGGCTTCGGGAGTGCCGGTGCCGGGCGCGTGTGCTGGGTCGAGAACGTCGATGTCGACCGATACGTAGACCGGGCCGCCGTCCAGACGTCTGCGCATCCGCTCGACGATGCTGGCGACACCGTCGACCTCGTAATCGTCGGAACGAATGACCTGGAAGCCCAGAACTCGATCGTCCTCGAGGTCCTGCTCGCTGTAGAGCGGGCCGCGAATGCCGATGTGTTGCGAGCGTTCGAGATCGATCAGGCCTTCCTCACTGGCTCGTCTAAACGGGGTTCCATGGGTGTAGGGCGCACCGAAGTACGTGTCCCACGTGTCGAGGTGAGCGTCGAAGTGCAGCACTGCGATCGGTCCGTGGTCCCGGGCGAGCGAGCGCAGAATCGGCAGTGCGATGGTGTGATCGCCGCCGAGGGTCAGAACCGAGGAGCCGTCGGCGCGCAGGTCGGTCACCGCGTCGTGCACCGTGGTGAGAGCCTCGGTGATGTCGAACGGATTGACTCCGATGTCGCCGAAGTCCGCAACTTGCTGGCGGGCGAACGGCGAGACCTTCAGGGCAGGGTTGTAGGGCCGCAACAGTTTCGAGGCAGCGCGGATGTGCCCCGGACCGAAACGTGCGCCCGGGCGGTAACTCACGCCGGAATCGAACGGGACGCCGAGGATGGTCACGTCGGCTCGGGACACCTCGTCGAGGCGCGGGAGCCGAGCGAACGTGGTGGGCTCGGCGTAGCGGGGGACCTTGGTCGCGTCGACCGGACCGATCGGTGGGTGCTCGGGACTACTCGGGTTCATCGAGAATTCCTTCCGAATTTTAAGGAGTCCGGTGACAGTGGAGTCGACCAGTTCGCCCGGCAAGCGTTACTCTGATGCACGATCTTGTCAACACGAGTTTCCTGAGAGGCGATGACGGTGTCGATTGCTGCTTCGGTCGAGAACGACGCGCCACGTATCGGCGCGCGGCTGAAGGAAGCGCGCAAGAAGAAGCGGCTGACTCTCGACGCCCTCGCCGATACCTGCGGGGTGACCAAGGGGTACCTGTCCAAGCTCGAGCGCGATCAGGTGAACGCATCGGTCGCATCGTTGGTTCGGGTCTGTGCTGCGCTCGACGTTCCGGTCGGCTCCCTGTTCGACGACGCCCCCGCCGGTGAAGTGGTGCGCGCGCAATCGTTGCCGCGCATCATGTTCGGGGGAACGGCGATGACGGAGTATCTGTTGACCCCGGTCGGGGAGCGGCGGGTCCAGGTACTGCTGGGGGAGATCGAGGAAGGTGGCGGCAGTGGCGCGGAGGCGTACACCCTGCCGTTGGACGTCACGTTCGTACACGTGCTGTCCGGCGAGGTTCGAGTGACCTTCGAGGAAGATCCAGGCGGTGCCTTCGGCGGCGACGACGTGCTGCTCGGACCGGGCGATGCGTTCACGTTCTCGCCGCGACGCCCGCACAGTTTTCGCAGCGACAGCAGTGGTGGTGCCCGGGTCCTGTGGGTGCTGGCACCCGCGCTGCCCGAAGAGTTGCACAACAGGAAACGGGAGTTTCGCTGATGACGGTCATCATGTCGCTGTTCCAAGGGCCGGAGTTCTCCGCCGACGTCGAGGCCAACCTGTCGGCAATCGATGCCGCGGCGCGCAGCGCAGCCGAAGCAGGCGCGTCGATGCTGGTGACCCCGGAAATGTCGGTGAGCGGTTACGACATCGGGGATCTGGTGCGCGAACGAGCCGAAACGTTCGACGGTTCGATCTTCGAGCGCATCGCCTCGATCGCGCGAACACACGGTGTCGCAATCGTGTACGGATACCCCGAACTCGGTCATTCGAATCACGGGGGCGAGGCCGTGTTCAACGCGGTGCAGGTGGTCGACGCATCCGGACTATCGGTCGCGCGTTACCGCAAGACGCACCTGTTCGGGGCCCTCGATCGCACTCACTTCACTCCGGGGCCGGACCTGGTGGTGCAGTTCGACTTCGGCGGGCTGCGGTGCGGTGTACTCACCTGCTACGACGTCGAATTTCCCGAAGCCGTTCGCGCGCACGCCGATGCCGGCACCGAATGGTTGATCGTTCCCACCGGTCTGATGACCCCGTTCGAGATCATCGCCACTCACGTCGTTCCCACGCGGGCGTACGAGAGCCAACTGTTCATCACCTACGTCAATCGCTGCGGCACCGAGGCGAGCCTGAGGTATTGCGGGCTGACCTGTGCCGTCGGGCCGGGTGGCAACGACCTCGCGCGAGCCGGTGAACACGAAGAACTGCTGACCTTCGAGCTGGATCCGGCCGAGCTCGCTCGATCGCGTGCGGTCAACACCCATCTGGCCGATCGCCGCACCGACCTCTACCCGACAGGACCCTCACGGGCCGAGCAGGAGACCGACCGATGACCACACCCGTCACCCCGGACAGCGCAATCACATCCGAGGACGACCAGCCGCTCACGATGTTCGGCCCGGACTTCCCGTTCGCGTACGACGATTACCTCGCGCATCCGGCCGGCCTTGGGAGCATCCCCGACGCGGCCCTCGGTACCCGGGTCGCTGTGATCGGCGGCGGACTCGCCGGTATGGTCGTCGCCCACGAATTGCTGAAGCTCGGCATGGAACCCGTTGTGTACGAATCGGATCGGATCGGCGGACGGATGCGCTCGGTACCGTTCGACGGGCACCCGGGTGTGGTGGCAGAGATGGGCGCGATGCGTTTTCCGCCGTCGTCGACCGCGCTGTTCCACTACCTCGACGCCGTCGGGCTCGAGACGACGCCGTTTCCGAACCCGCTGGCCGAGGTGACCCCCAGTACGGTGATCGACCTCAAGGGCGAGAGCCATTACGCACGCAAGCTCGACGATCTCCCGCCGATCTTCGCCGAGGTCGCCGACGCGTGGAACAGGACGCTCGAGGAACACGCCGAGTTGATTCCGCTGCAGCGTGCCATCCGCAGGCGAGACGTGGCCGAGATCAAGCGGATCTGGAACGAGCTGATCGTGAAGTTCGACGATCAGACCTTCTACGGCTTCCTCGCTGCGTCCGAGCACTTCTCGTCGTTTCGGATGCGAGAGCTGTTCGGCCAGGTCGGTTTCGGAACGGGCGGATGGGACACCGACTATCCCAACTCGATCCTCGAGATCCTTCGCGTCGTCATCACGGCAGCGGACGATCACCATCGCGGAATCGTCGGCGGATCGCAGCAACTACCGATGCGATTGTGGACCGACTCGCCGGCGAACATGGCGCACTGGCCCGCAGGCACATCGGTCGCGTCACTGAACGGCGGCACCACGATGTCGCGCGTCACCGAGATCAGGCGCACCGACGGCGGCACCACGATCCACGACGACCGCGGCAACATCCGCACCTACGCCGTCGCCGTCGTGACCGCCCAGAGCTGGATGCTGCTGAGCAACATCAGATGCGACGACGATCTGTTCCCCATCGACCACTGGACCGCCATCGAACGCACCCACTACATGGGGTCGACCAAGGTGTTCGCACTCGTCGATCGGCCGTTCTGGAAGGACAAGGATCCGGTCACCGGCCGCGATCTGGTGAGCATGACGCTGACCGACCGAATGAGCCGCGGCACGTACCTACTCGACCAGGGTGAGGGTAAGTCCGGGCTGATCTGCCTGTCCTACACGTGGTCCGACGACTCGCTCAAGCTGCTGGCCCTGGATCCGACCGAGCGCATGAACATCATGCTGCGATCGCTGGAGGAGATCTATCCCGGTGTCGACTTCCGTAGTCACATCATTTCCACGCCGGTGACTCTGTCCTGGGAAACCGAACGCGATTTCATGGGCGCATTCAAGGCGAATCTGCCGGGCCACTATCGATACCAGGAAAGACTGTTCACCCATTTCGTGCAGCACGATCTCGAACCTCGACACCGGGGGATCTTTCTCGCCGGCGACGACATCTCGTGGACGGCAGGGTGGGCCGAGGGAGCCATTCACACCGCACTCAACGCGGTGTGGGGCGTCGTGCATCACTTGGGCGGTTCGTCGGCAGACGGCAACCCGGGACCGGGCGATGTGTTCGAGTCGATCGCTCCGCTTCGGTTGGGCGACTGACCTTTCGGAGACAACGACCTGGGTGTGCGCTCGTCGAACACGAACAGTGCCAGAGCGACGGTCAGCATCACGGCTACGACCCAGATCGCCCGTAGCCCGAACAGCTCGACCGCGAGTGCGCCGAGCAGCGCCCCGCCGAAGAATCCGGAGATCACCGCGCCGAACCGTCGGGCGCGGGTGCCGGCCTCCAGGTCGTGTTCGACCACCCGATGGAAAGCCGCCATCGCCATGCTGCGGAGATTGCCGGTCGTCATCGTAGTGTTGAACGGCGAATCCACCAGCACACGAAAGGTGGTCACCTGCACGCCGGCGACGTGCGCGAGGATCACCGAGACCACCGCATCGGGCACGGTCGCCGGCAGAAATCCGACGACGAGGACCACGAGGATCTCGAACACCAGCACCGCCCGCACCGGTCGTCGGACGATCCTCGCAACCGCGGGCAGCGCGATGAATTCTGCGGTCGCGACCCCCAGGACGAAGGCCGCCAACGGGGGTAGGAACGCGAGCGCATCGACCCACCGGCCGGCGGCGACATCGACGCCGAGCAGCACGACGTTGCCGGTCTGCGCGCCGGCGAACACGCCGCCGCGGGTGATGTAGGTGTACGCGTCGAGGAATCCACCGACTGCCGCCAGCAGTACTCCGAGTCGAACCGATTTCGCAGTGGCGACGGCAATGTGGGGCTGCGGCGTGCTCATCGAGAAATACTGACACGATTGCCGATGTTCACGATGTCGCGGCAAGCAGTGAGAGCAACAATTCCGCCCGCACCCGCGCCGACGTCAGATCGACCGACAGTAATTCTTCGCATCGGGTGATCCGGTTTCGCAGCGTGTGGCGATGAACGGAAAGATTCGCCGCAGCGGTCTCCCAATGTCCGTTCGCTTCGAGGAAAGCCCGAAGCGATCCCACCAGATCGGCGGTGTGGGTGCGGTCGTACTCGGACAGCACTGCAATGGTCACGGCGGCCATCGCGCGCAGCGACTCCTGTACCGGTTCGGAGGCCAACAGCATCGATCCGGTGAACTCGACGATCCGATCGCCCGAGCCGGCCGCTGCGCACGCGAGCGAAGCCTGCTTCAGAGCGACGGGAGTCTCGGTGATGGGGAGGCTGGAACTGAGGCCGACGCGCACCGACCTCGGCAGTGAATCGAACAGTCGGGCAACGATTTCGGAGTCGTCGGTACCGCGGAACAACACCACCACACCGGTGTCGGTCTGCCGAGTGAACGTGGGCCGCGCCCTGGCTCGGCACTCGGCATCGATCGCCTCCACGATGCGCTCGGACGGTCCACGGACAACGGCGACCCTGATGCGAGAGTCGTCGTCGGCGGCGTCGACGAGATAGCTCGGTAGCGCGGTGCCGTCGGGGGAGGGCAGATGGCCGTCCAGCAACAATCCGAGCGCGAGCGTGTTGAGTCGCGACTGCTCGGCGCGCAGCCGCGTGGGCTTCTCGAGTTCGAGGGTCACCAGCGACACCGCGTGCCCGAGCAGGATCTGCTCGACGCCCGTCACCGGGCCTGCGGTGCGAATGGCGAGAAAGCTCGACGCCCCGCCGGAGATGGCGACCGAATGCAGAGTGACGGTGCACCCCGGTTCGCTGACCGACACCGTGGCCGGTGCCGACGACGGGCGAATGCTGCGGGCGACGTCGCGGGCGCGCTCTACGAGATCGGCTGCGGCGGCGGGATGGAACGATTCGGTGCGATTGCCGATCAGCGCCACCGATGTGGACGTGGCGACGGCCAGTTCGCGAACGATCGCGTCGACGCCGCCGTGCAGTGCTGCCCTGGTGATGCGGGTCTGGACCGACGCCGCACGCAGAACCTGCTCGTATTCTTGCTCGGCTATGCGTTTCATGACCGCTCTGATGACGGCGGCGAACGGGATGTCGTAGGGAACCTCCACGACGGGAAGCCCGACATCCTCGGCGGTGTCGAGAATATGACGGGGAATAGTGCTGTGGGACAACCCGACTCCGAATCCGAGGCAGGCGACACCCGCGGCCGCCAAGGTCCGGACGTAGGTACCGAGAGCTGGGCCGTCGGCGTCGAAGCCGAGTCCGGTCGTGAGAATCAGTTCACCGCCGGACAGCCACGGACTGGGATCGATGAGTTCGGTCGCCTGCGCGAAGGTGATGGGCGCAGCGCTGCGCTCCGGTCCGCCGCGGTGACTCAGGCGAAGGTGTTGCTGCCTCAACAGCCAGGACATCTGCACGCTCACCGGTGAAACTGTAGCGGGAGAACTGCCGAAATGGAGTGCAATGTGCCGTCGAGGTGTACGAAATGGCGTCCGGCCGTCGCGCTCGTCGAGTCGCATACTTGCACGACAAGCCCACACGAAAGGTGCGACCCATGGCCTCGATCGAGTACCGACTTCCGCAGGAGCGCAAGATCGTCACCGCCTTCCCCGGTCCGAAGTCGGCGGCCTTGGCGCAGCGGCGCAAGGCCGTCGTCGGTGCAGGCGTGGCGTCGACGCTGCCGGTGTACGTGGCCGACGCGGACGGTGGCGTCGTAGTCGACGTGGACGGAAACTCGCTGATCGACCTCGGGGCCGGAATCGCCGTGACCACCGTGGGTGCCTCGAACCCGGCAGTCGTTGCCGCCGTGCAGGATCAGGTCGCACACTTCACCCACACGTGCTTCATGGTCGCGCCCTACGAGGGCTACATCGAGGTCGCCGAGAAGCTTGCCGAGTTGACCCCGGGCGATCACGACAAGCGCAGCGTCCTGTTCAACAGTGGTGCCGAGGCCGTCGAGAACGCCGTGAAGATTGCACGTCACGCCACCGGGCGGTCCGCTGTCGTCGTGTTCGACCACGCGTACCACGGCCGCACCAACCTGACGATGGCACTGACGTCGAAGTCGATGCCGTACAAGAGCGGATTCGGGCCGTTCGCTCCCGAGGTCTATCGAGCGCCGATGTCGTACCCGTTCCGCGAAGGTCTGAACGTCGACGGTTCCGCGGTCACCGGTGCCCAGGCTGCGGCGCGAGCGATCTCCGTCATCGACAAGCAAATAGGTGCAGGAAGTCTCGCGGCCATCCTGATCGAGCCGATTCAGGGTGAGGGCGGCTTCATCGTGCCCGCAGAAGGATTCCTGCCGGCACTGGCGGATTGGGCACGCGAGAACGGCGTCGTCTTCATCGCCGACGAGGTGCAGTCCGGCTTCACTCGGACCGGGGCCTGGTTCGCCAGCGAGCACGAGGGCGTCGTACCGGATCTGATCACGATGGCGAAGGGCATCGCGGGCGGGATGCCGCTGGCCGCGGTCACCGGCCGTGCCGACCTGATCGATGCCGTGCACCCCGGTGGGCTCGGTGGCACGTACGGCGGTAACCCCGTCGCCTGCGCCGCGGCCCTGGCGTCCATCGAGCAGATGGAGACGCTCGAGCTCAATGCCCGAGCACGCGACATCGAACGCATCGTGTTCGAGCGACTGAACGCGTTGAGTGCCGAGGTCGGCATTATCGGTGAGGTGCGTGGCCGCGGAGCCATGCTTGCGCTCGAGCTCGTCGTCACGGGTGGGCGTGAGCCCAACCCGGAGGCCACCAAAGCCGTTGCGGCGGCGGCACTCGAGGCCGGAGTGATCGTGCTGACGTGCGGCACCTACGGCAACGTCATCCGGTTGCTGCCGCCCCTGGTGATCTCCGACGAGTTGCTCGATGATGCTTTGACCGTGCTCGAAGACTCGCTTCGCACTGTGGCGCAGGGGAACTGATGGGTGCTCACGATCTGATCTCCTCGCTGCCCACCGATCTCTGGCTCGGTGGTGTGCAGTCGACCTCTGCGTCGGGCGCACGATTCGCCGTGCTGAACCCGGCGACCGGCGAGGAGCTGATCACCGTCGCCGACGCCACCGCGGCCGACGGCATCGCCGCGCTCGACCGTGCCGCCGAGGCGCAGCCGGGGTGGGCGGCGACGCCCGCTCGTGAGCGAGCCGAGATTCTGCGGCGCGCTTTCGACCTGCTGCAGGAGCGTGCTGCCGATTTCGCTCTGCTGATGACACTCGAAATGGGAAAGTCGTTGGCGGAGAGCCACGGTGAGGTGAAGTACGGCAGCGAATTCCTACGCTGGTTCAGCGAGGAGGCCGTCCGAATCGGCGGCCGGTTCACCCCCGCCCCTGCGGGCAACGGCTCGATCCTGGTCAGCAAGTCGCCCGTCGGGCCGGTCCTGGCGATCACCCCGTGGAACTTTCCGTTGGCCATGGGCACACGCAAGATCGGCCCGGCACTCGCGGCCGGCTGCACCGTCATCGTCAAACCGGCCGAGGACACCCCGTTGACGATGCTTCTGCTCGGACAGGTGTTCGCCGACGCGGGGTTGCCCAGCGGTGTGCTGTCGATACTTCCCACCTCCGACGCCGCCTCCGTCACCGGGCCGTTGATGGACGACCCGAGACTGAGGAAGGTCACGTTCACCGGATCGACCGGAGTGGGAAAGCTGTTGGTGCGCAACGCAGCCGACCGACTGCTACGGACATCGATGGAGCTCGGCGGCAATGCGCCGTTCATCGTGTTCGACGACGCCGACATCGACGCCGCTGTCGACGGGGCGATGCTGGCCAAGATGCGCAACGGCGGCGAGGCCTGCACGGCAGCGAATCGGCTGTACGTCGCGAACTCCGTGCGGGAGGAATTCACCGCGAAGTTGACGGCGCGCATCGAGGCATTGACGGTCGGTCCCGGTGATCGGGAGGGCACCGACATCGGCCCGCTCATCAACGACAAGCAGCGCAGGACGGTGACCGCGTTGGTCGACGACGCCGTGGCCAAGGGTGCCCGGGTGCGTACCGGGGGCACGACGCCCGAGGGACCCGGCTTCTTCTACTCACCCACGGTTCTCGACTCGATTCCTGCCGACGCGAATCTGTTGCAGGACGAGATCTTCGGCCCCGTGGCGGCGATCATCGGATTCGACACCGAGGCCGAGGCCGTGGCCGCTGCCAACGACACCCGATACGGGTTGGTGGCGTACTTCTTCACCGAGAGCCTCGACCGTGCCCTGCGGGTGTCGGCGACACTGGACACCGGCATGGTCGGGGTCAATCGCGGTGCGATCTCCGACGCCGCCGCCCCGTTCGGTGGCGTCAAGGAATCGGGCTTCGGACGCGAGGGTGGTTCGGAGGGCATCGAGGAGTACCTCGAGACCAAGTACATCGCGCTTCGGTGAGGGTGCACATGGCGCTCCACTCCGCGGCCTGTGGCGCGGGTATCGCCGATTTACGGCAGGGAGTGGAGCGTCGTGTGCAGGCCGCTGGTCAGTGCCGCGCGGCGGCGATTCGATCCTCGGCCAGGCGATCTGCCGCGGCTCCCAGCAGGATGCCCTCTGTGCGGGCGATGGCGAAGATGCCGGCGACTGTATCGCGGATCTTGCCGATCGTGGCCATCACCTCGGCCGAATCCTTGCCGCGCAGTTCGCCTTCCACCTGGATCAGGCCACCGGCGTTGGCGACGTAGTCGGGTACCCAGACGATTCCGCGCGCAGCCAGCATGGCTTCGACATCGGGTGTGAGGAGTTGATTGTTCGCTGCGCCGCACACGATGGACGCCGACAACCGGGCCACCGAGGACGCGTCGAGAGTGGCACCCATGGCGCACGGGGCGTAGACGTCGATGTCGGCACCGATTATGTCGGATCCGACGGTGACACCGGGGAAGTCGGCAACGATGCGATCGAGGGCGGGCGCGTAGGAGTCGCTGACGATCACCTCGGCACCGGCATCGCGAAGCAGGGCGACGAGGTTGTAGCCCACTTTGCCCGCGCCCTCGACGCCGATGCGCTTTCCGGTCAGATCGTCCGAGCCCCAGGTCGATTCGGCTGCGGCCAGAAGAGAGAGAAAGACTCCGAGCGCGGTTTGGGGGCCGCTGTCGCCGGTCCCGCCTGCGGTGGTGTTCTTGCCGACGACGTGCGCCGTTTCTTCGGCGATGATGTCGAGATCGTCGCTGTTGGTGCCCACATCGCCTGCCGTCACGTACGTTCCGCCGAGCGACTCGACGAACCGGCCGTACGCGCCAAGCAGGGTCGGGGTCTTGATGGCGTTGGGGTTGCCGATGATCACCGCTTTACCGCCGCCGAGATCGACTCCCGCGACGGCCGCCTTGTAGGTCATTCCCCGGGAGAGTCGTAGTACATCGGTCAACGCATCCTGCTCGGATGCGTAGGGGTAGAAGCGAGTTCCGCCGAGAGCGGGTCCCAACGCAGTGGAGTGGACCGCGATGATCGCGCGCAGACCGGTGTCGGGATCCTGACAGAACACGACGCGTTCGTGTGCGGAGTCGCGCGGCATGTCGGGGCGATCGAAGACGCCCGTCGGCAGGGGATCGTTCGGGGTGGGTACGACGGCGGGGCGGTCGGCAACGATGGACACAGGCAGTCTCTTTCGGTGATGAGGCGGCGGTACCCGGAAATGGATGGTGTCCGGGAACATGTCCGTCGAAGAGTGCCGTGAACGTGCACGCTGGTCAACCACCGTCGCCGAGAACGTGCATGTTGCACTGTGGCGCGTGAATCGATTCGGCAGAGCTGGTCTGCCTGCTCAGCGCCGGCCCTCCTCGGCGAGCTGCTCGAGCAACGGCTTGGTGCGGTACTGGATCAACTCGCTCATCGCGATGGACATGTTGGTGCGCTCGACGCCGGGGATATCGAGGATGAGGCCTGCGATGCGATACAGGTCGTCGGCGTCGACTGCGGCGATGCGAATGTGCATGTCCGCAGCACCGGACAGTCCGAACACCTCGAGCACTTCCGGAATGGTGCACAGGTGTTCGGTGACCGCAGCCAGGGTGTGCTGGTTGACCTGAGCTGTGACGAATGCTTGCAGCGGGCGGCCGAGAGATTTCGGTGGAATGCGGTGATCGATCGGCGTGAGCGATCCCTTGTCGTCCCATCGACCGAGGCGCGCCTGCACGGTGTTGCGGGACAGGCCCAAGGTGGTGGCGAGTTCGACGCCGGTGGCTCGCGGCTTGGCGCAGAGGGCGAGGAGGAGTCGGGCGTCGGTCTTGTCCAGATCGGTCATTGCGCACTTCCTGTCGCTCGGTCGTTACCCAATATTGTGCATCGTGCGCAGTTCTGAAGTCAGCACTTGTGCACCCTGGCTGTCGGTGGTGTTCTTGTGAAGGACATCACACCACGACGGAGAGTGCGACGAACATGAACACCACCTCGCTGGTACAGCTGATCAAAGAATCTGGAACGGTGGTCCGCAACGAGACCTACTCACCTCTCGTCGCGGACATCGACACGGCCGCGATGATGGAGATGTACCGCGATCTCGTGGTCGTCCGGCGCATCGACGCCGAGGCGACCGCGCTACAGCGACAGGGCGAACTGGGCTTGTGGGCACCGCTGCTCGGGCAGGAAGCGGCACAGGTCGGTTCCGCTCGTGCGCTCGACACCGAGGACTTCGTGTTCGCCAGCTACCGCGAGCACGGCGTTGCTTACTGTCGCGGAGTAGACCCCACCCAGATGCTGCGGTTCTGGCGCGGCTCGACGCTCTCGGGCTGGGACCCGTACGAGTACCGCATGACTACACCGGCGATCATCGTCGGCTCGCAGGGATTGCACGCCACCGGGTACGCCATCGGCATGCAACTCGAGGGAGCCGAGGGCGCGGCCATCACCTACTTCGGTGACGGCGCGACCAGCCAGGGCGACATCTCCGAGGCGCTGGGCTTCGCCGCCAGTTTCCATGCACCGGTGGTGTTCTTCTGTCAGAACAATCAGTGGGCGATCTCCGAGCCGGTGACGGTGCAGACGAAGGCAACGATCGCCGCCCGCGGTGAGGGCTACGGCATTCCGTCGGTCCGCGTCGACGGCAACGACGTTCTCGCCGTCCTGGCCGTCACCAGGGCAGCGCTCGCTCGCGCCCGCGAGGGCAGCGGCCCGACTCTCATCGAGGCCGTCACCTACCGCATGGGCCCGCACACCACCTCCGACGACCCGACGCGATACCGCTCGGGTGCCACCGACGACGAATGGCGCGCCAAGGATCCGATCGACCGAATCGAGAAGCTACTGAGGCGAATCGGCGTGTTCGACGACGCATTCGCCGCCTCGGTCAAGCGCACCGCCGATGACGTCGCGGCCGAGCTTCGTCGCGGATGCCTCGAGACCGTCGAACCGGCTGCGATGTCGGTGTTCGACAACGTCTACGCCGACCCCCACCCCCTCCTGGACGACGAGCGAGCCCAGTTCGCCTCGTACCAAGCCGGATTCGAAGGAGCTTCGTCATGACCACCCTGGAACGGCCCACCAGTCTTCCGTTGGGCAAGGCCATCAACGCAGGTCTGCGACGAGCGATGGAGAACGATCCGAAGGTTCTGCTGATGGGCGAGGACATCGGCAAGCTCGGCGGCGTCTTCCGCATCACCGACGGCCTGCAGAAGGACTTCGGCCCCGGACGGGTACTCGACATGCCGCTGGCGGAGTCGGGCATCATCGGCACCGCAGTCGGACTCGCGATGCGGGGATTCCGCCCGGTGTGCGAGATCCAGTTCGACGGCTTCATCTATCCGGCGTTCGACCAGATCGTCTCGCAGGTCGCCAAACTGCACTACCGCACCAGTGGAAACGTCAATATCCCCATGACGATTCGGGTGCCTTACGGCGGCGGAATCGGTGCCGTCGAGCATCACTCGGAGTCTCCCGAAGGCTATTTCGCGCAGACCGCAGGACTTCGCGTCGTCACGTGCAGCAACGCCGCCGACGGCTACTCCATGATTCAGCAGGCCATTGCCAGCGACGATCCGGTCCTGTTCTTCGAGCCGAAGCGTCGGTACTGGGAGAAGAGCCCGATCGACCTCGATGCCGACGCGTCGTACCCGCTGCATCGGGCGCGGGTGGTCACCGAGGGCACCGACCTCACCTTGATCGCGTACGGACCGCTCGTCGCCACTGCCCGCAAAGCCGCCGAAGTCGCGGCCCACGAGGGGGTGTCGATCGAGGTCATCGATCTTCGTTCACTCTCACCCATCGACTTCGAGACCATCGAGGCCTCGGTACGCAAGACCGGGCGTCTGGTCGTCACGCACGAGGCCCCCGTGTTCATGGGCCTCGGCTCCGAGATCGCCGCTCGGATCTCCGAACGCTGCTTCTACAACCTCGAGGCACCGGTACTGCGCGTCGGCGGCTTCGGTACTCCGTACCCGGCATCGAAGCTGGAGAAGTTCTATCTCCCCGACGTCGACCGGATTCTCGACGCAGTCGACCGCTGCCGCTCGCACTGACCTCGCGCTCACCGACCGCCGCCGATACGTACCGAACAGGATTCGACGATGCCCACCATCAAGAGCTTTCCGTTGCCCGACCTCGGGGAAGGACTCACCGAAGCCGATCTGCTGACCTGGCTGGTCGCGGTCGGCGACACGATCGAGTTGAACCAGAACATCGCCGAGGTCGAAACGGCCAAGGCCGCCGTCGAACTTCCGTCACCGTTCGCGGGCGTCGTTGCTGCCCTGCATGTGTCGGAGGGTGACACCGTCGAGGTCGGGGTTCCGATCATCGACATCCGAGTCGATGGAGACACCGAGGACCCCGACGTCGTCGTCACCGGCACCGATGTGGACGACGCGAGTCCTGTCGAGGACAGCGAGGAACGCGTTCCGGTTCTCGTCGGTTACGGCGTGGCGAAGGAAGGATCGAGTCGACGCGGCGGCCGGGGGACCACTCCGGTCTCTGCGGCATCGACCGGGCAGAACGGCAAACCGCTGGCTGCACCGCCGGTGCGAAAGATCGCCAAGGACAACGCCGTCGACCTATCCGAGGTACCCCCGACCGGAGCTCGCGGCGACGTCACCCGAGACGATGTCGAGTCGTATCTGCACGGAGCCGACACTGCAGGGGAGCAGACCCCACTGCAGGTCGGCCGCGAAGAGCGGACCCCGATCAAGGGGGTGCGCAAACATACTGCGGATGCAATGGTGCGCAGTGCATTCACCGCTCCGCACGTCACCGAGTTCGTCACGGTGGACGTCACCGACACCCTGACTTTGCTGGACTCGCTACGGTCCTCCGCCCACTTCGCCGACGTGCGGCTGACCCCGCTGGCGCTGGTCGCCAAAGCGGTTCTCGTTGCGCTGAAATCGAATCCCTCGCTCAACTCCTCCTGGGACGAGGCTGCTCAGGAGATCGTCACCAAGCACTACGTCAACCTCGGCATCGCCGCAGCAACCCCGCGCGGATTGATGGTGCCCAACATCAAGGATGCACACGAACTGTCCCTGGTGGACATCGCCCGCGCACTGGCAGACCTGACGCGAACGGCCAAGGAGGGCAAGAGCAGTCCGGCCGACCTGGCGGACGGCACGATCACGATCACCAACGTCGGAGTGTTCGGAGTGGACGCGGGCACTCCCATTCTCAATCCCGGCGAGGCTGCCATCCTGTGCTTCGGTTCGATCCGCCGCATGCCGTGGGAGCACGAGGGCGAGATCGCATTGCGGTCCGTGACGACCCTGTCGCTCTCGTTCGATCACCGCCTCGTCGACGGCCAGCAAGGTTCGCAGTTCCTGGCCCTCGTCGGCCGGTTGCTGAGCACTCCGATGGATATGATCGCCCTGAGCTGATTCCTCAGCTCGGCTCGACGCAGACAGCTCGATGGAGACAAAGGTGCGAGTGTGGCCGAGGCGATCGACGAGTACTTCCTGAAGCAGGTTCGGTCGGCTCGGAACGGAGATTCGGCCGTTGCCGATCCGGACCGACTGCTCCGGTACTTCGACGCGCAGCTCGCAAGCAGGCATCTCGACTTCGCCGCGCGCTGGTTGCAATCAGCTGGCTTCGGCTACTACACCATCGGCTCGTCCGGGCACGAGGCCAACGCAGCCGTCGGTGCCGCGACAACGGTCACCGACCCGGCACTGCTGCACTACCGCTCCGGTGGTTTCTACGCGGCACGTGCACAACAGTATTCGGACGTGACCCCGATCCGGGATGTGCTGGCGAGTCTGGTCGCCTCGACTGGCGATCCGATGTCCGGCGGCCGCCACAAGGTGTTCGGGCATCCGGAACTGGGCATCGTCCCGCAGACATCGACCATCGGCTCTCAGGTACCGCGCGCAGTCGGTCTGGCGTTCGCACTCGGCCGGGCGAAGGCTCTGCGGCATCGCACCCCGTGGCCCGAGGACGCCATCGTCGTGTGCAGCTTCGGCGACGCCTCGGCCAACCATTCGACGACGGTGGGGGCGCTCAACTCGGCGGCCTACTGCGCGCACCAATCCGTTCCGATGCCGATATTGTTCGTCTGCGAGGACAACGGGATCGGCATCAGTACCCGATCGCCGCGAGGGTGGATAGCGCAGTCGCTCGGCAGATTTCCCTCGATCGAGTACGTGCGGGCCGACGGACACGATCCTGATGCATTGATGCATACCGTCGACGCTGCCGTTGCTACCGTGCGGACTCGCCGTCGACCGGTTGTCCTCCATCTCGAGACGGTGCGGCTGATGGGCCACGCCGGATCCGACGCCGAGCTCGCGTACCGAACCAATGCAGACATCGTCGGCGACTACATTCGAGATCCGTTGCTCGCCACTGCACGTACGCTGATCGGGGCCGGGGTGCTCTCGGCAGCCGACGTCGAAGTGCGCTACGAGGCGGTGCGCGAGACCGTCGTGGCCGAGGCCGAGGCAATGGTCGAGTCACTGCGGACCGGGGCGTCGTCGCGCCTGGCCACCGCGGACGAGGTGATGGCTCCGCTCACCGAACGGCGACCCGTTGCCGTGGCCGCCACCGAGCAGAGCCTGCGGCCCGCACAGGGCGGGCAGCATCTGACGCTCGCCGCCATGATCAACAGGACCCTCACCGACATCATGGCAGCGCGACCGGACGTCCTCGTGTTCGGGGAGGACGTGGCCGTCAAGGGCGGCGTCTACGGTGTCACGAAGGGTCTACGCAAGAAGTTCGGTGTAGCACGGGTTTTCGATACTCTGCTCGACGAGCAGACGGTGCTCGGCACCGCCCTCGGTGCTGCGCTCGCCGGGTTCGTTCCGATACCCGAAATTCAGTATCTGGCGTACCTGCACAATGCGGAGGATCAGTTGCGCGGCGAGGCCGCGTCGCTCAAGTTCTTCTCCGATTCGCAGTTCACCAACGGCATGGTCGTGCGTATCGCAGGCCTGGCGTATCAGCGTGGTTTCGGTGGGCACTTTCACAACGACAACGCGGTTGCGGTTCTGCGCGATATCCCCGGCATCGTGGTTGCCGTTCCGAGTTCCGCGGCCGAGGCCGCAGCCCTGCTGCGAACCTGTGTGGCACTGGCCGTGGAGGAGGGACGGGTATGTGTCTTTCTCGAGCCGATCGCGTTGTATCACCGCACCGACCTGCTCGACGGTGACGGGGCGCTCCGCTGCACCGACGAAGGCCCGGCCCAATTCGATACCGTCGCAAAGCATTCGGACGGAGGCGATCTTGCCATCGTCACGTTCGGAAACGGGGTGGTGATGAGCAGGCGTGCGGTGCCGAGGTTGCGTGAGCACGGAATCGGCGTGACGATCGTCGACCTGCGGTGGATCGTTCCGCTGCCGATCGACGACCTTCTGCGCCGGCTCGACGGCTTCGATCGAGTGTTGGTCGCCGACGAGACCCGGCACGACGGGGGAGTGGGAGAAGGCGTCGTGACGGCCCTGATCGAGGGTGGCTACGCGGGCACGGTCCGCCGAGTGGCGAGCAAGAACTCGTTCGTGCCACTCGGCGGAGCAGCCGATCTCGTCCTCCTGTCGGAAGACGAGATCGTGTCTGCGGCTGTGACGATGGTTCGATCCAGTTGAGTCAGTGCACCGGCTGTACGGGAGCGACCTCGTCGAGATCACTACGTGCCGGGGCGCGGATGAAGAACGACGCCACCACCGCAACCAGCGATACTGCACCGCCGTAAAGGAAGGCGGTGTGGATGCCTGCCTCCGAACCTCCCACCTCGGTTGCGCCGTCGGAGATTCGGGCTGCCGCGGTATTCGACATGACGGTGACGAACAGTGCGGTCCCGGCAGCGCCTGCCAACTGCTGCACCGTGTTGAAGATGGCACTACCGTGCGAGTACAGCTGGGTCGGAAGCGATCCCAGTGACGAGGTCATGAGCGGCGTCATGATCAGCGCGAGCCCCGCCGAGAGCAGCATGTGGATGCCGATCACCAAGGGCAGCGCGGTCTGCGCGTCGAGCACGGTCATCGACCACAGCGCGGCACTTACCACCATCGCACCTGGAATGACCAACGGGCGCGGTCCGATTCGGTCGAAGATACGTCCGACGAACGGCGCGAGCAGGCCCATCAGCAGTCCACCGGGAAGCAGCATGAGTCCGGTGTCCAGGGTGTCGAGACCGCGAACGTTCTGCAGGTACATCGGTAGCAGGATCAGGGCGCCGAACAGGGCCATCATCGAGATCGCGATCATGCCGAGGCCGATGCTGAAGGTCGGGGTACGGAACGGACGCATGTCCAACAGCGCGCCGCCGCGGTCCTGACGCGAGATCTGACGCAGCACGAACACCACGAGGGCGATTGCTCCGACCACCAGTGGCAGCCATACCGGCACCACGGACTCCTCGGCCGAATGTCCCAGGCTGCTCAGGCCGTAGACGATACCGCCGAAAGCCAACGCGGACAGGACGACCGACAGGGGATCGAACGACGGCCGACCGGTCTGGGTCACGTTTTTCACCAGGGTGGTCCCGATGGCGAACGCGACGAGCGCGATCGGCAGCACGAGCCAGAACATCCAACGCCAGTTCAGCGAATCGAGGATGATGCCCGAGATCGTCGGACCGATGGCGGGGGCCACGGCGATGACGATGGAGATCACGCCCATCATTGCGCCGCGCTTGTGCGCGGGAACGACGGTCAGCACCGTCGTCATCAACAGCGGCAACATGATCGCCGTGCCGCTGGCCTGCGTGACGCGTCCGAGCAGGAGTAGCTCGAAGCCCGGGGCAGAGGCTGCGAGCAGTGTGCCGACGGTGAACAGACTCATCGCAGCCACGAATACCTGGCGCAACGTGAAGCGCTGGAACAGGAATCCGGTGATGGGGATGACCACGGCCATCGTCAACAGGAATCCGGTGGTGAGCCACTGCGCCGTCGTCGCCGTGATGTCGAGGTCGACCATCAGGGTCGGGAGTGCCACGCTCATGATCGTCTCGTTGAGGATCATGACGAACGCGGCGATGACGAGAATGCCGATCAGAAGTTTGCTGCCCGGCGCGAGTTCGTCGTCCAGCGCGGACTCGGATGTGTGGTCGGTCTGAGGTGAGTTCATCGGAAGCTTTCGAGTATCGGTACAAGGTGCGGACAACGGACCGCCTAGATAGCTTGAGTCACCATGACAGTGACTGTCAACTTGAATATTACTGGTAAGTTGACGGTGAGAACCCGAAGGAGTGACGAGGATGACCGAACGAGTGTTGGATCTGCGAGAACGACGTCGCCGAGACACCCAGCTCGAGATCTCCTGCGCAGCGCTCGACCTGTTCGAGAAGCAGGGGTGCGCCGCGACGACGGTCGACGAGATCGCGCGTCGGGCAGGGGTATCGCCCAGCACGTTCTTCCGTAGTTTCGCGTCGAAGGAAGAATCCGTCCTCGGAAACGACCCCGAGCTGGACGTCGATCTGCACGCCTGGCTGGCGTCCACGGCACCGGAGAACATCACCATCACCGGAATCGAAGCACTCTACGAGCGATCCGTCGAACGATTTTCCTCCGCACCGGACGAGGTGCGTGATCGTCTCCTTCGCACCCGACGGCTGATCGGGGCCGACGCGCACCTGCGATCCGCGGCCTTCGCCCACGACGCGATGACATTGTGCCGCGTCACCGATGCGGTGGCCGAACGGCTCGGTGGCCACGAATCGCGTTCCTATGCACGACTTCTGGTGGAGGGTGCCGGCATGGTCATGCGCATCGCCTTCGACGACTGGGCCGAGCGGGTCGACGGTGGACAGGACGCCGATCTACTGGACATCTACCGAACCACGGTGCGTGATCTACGACGCGTCGTCGGTAGAGCGGCTGCGCCGCACGTGAGTGAAACTTCGTAGCAGGGGTCGAGTTTTCGTGCACGTGGCGCGAAGCGCCTCTCACCCGAAGCGCTGCGGAGCCACGTCGCCCGGCCGTAGTCCACGCTCGGTCACATCGACCGGAAGTGGTTGCCGCCGAATCAGAGACGCGCCCACCCTGGCCAGCGCCGCACACGTCTGGATTCCGTATCCGCCCTGACCGGCGCACCAGAAGAAACCTTCGACTTCTCGATCGAAGCCCACGACCGGGGTGCGATCGGGAACGAAACTGCGCAGACCCGCCCAGGACGAGCGCAGATGCCTTCCCGTCAGCGTGGTCGCCTCGGCGATGTCGTCGAACGCCCGCGCGATCTCCAGCTCGTCCGGGCGCGCATCACTCGGTTCGGTGGGCGTCTCGTCCGCAGGCGAACACAACAGTTGTGCGCCTTCGGGTTTGATGTAGAACTTCTCGTCCATGTCGCTCAACGTCGCAAGATTCGCGGTGTCGAGATCATCGGGTGCGGCGACCATGAACACCGACCGACGCATCGGCACGAGTCCGATGGGATCGGCTCCCGCCATCGCTCCGAGAACATCCGCCCACGCGCCTGCTGCGTCGACGACGAGCGGCGCGGTGTGGACCGACCCGTCCGTGGTGTGCACGTGCCACAGTCCGTCGATGCGTCGCAGTTGCGTCACACCTGCCCCGGTGTGGACTCGACCACCTCGATCGCGCAGCCCCCGCACGAACCCCTGATGCAGCGCGTGTACGTCGACCTCCATCGAATGTGGTTCGTACAGTGCACAATCGATCAGTTCGGGACGCAGCGGCGGAAAGAGCGTCTGCGCGTCGGCCGGGGATACCAGTTGGGCGTCCGGTGTCAGTCGGCTGACGTCCGCGTACATTGCCTCCAGCGCGTCACCGCGGCCACTGGCCGCGAACTGCAGAAGCGGACGCGGGGCGAGCAATTCGGATCGGAAGTGTTCCGGCGGATTCGTCAGGAATTCTCGACTCGCCGTCGTCAGAGCGCGAATGGTGCTGTTGCCGTAGGTCTCCAGGAACAGTGCGGCCGAGCGGCCGGTGGTGTGGAAGGCCAGGGTCTTCTCGCGCTCGAGCAGCGTGACGCGTCGGTCGCTCGCGAGTTCGTACCCGAGCGAGACACCCCCGATTCCGCCGCCGATCACGATGACGTCGGTGGAGTTCGGATCTCGCTCGGACGTGGTCATGGATTGCTTCCGTTCGTTGTCTCTGCGGTCCACTGCGCGCCCGGTCCGATCGCTTCGTCGAAGATCAGCCAGGTTCGCGTCGACAGTATCCCGTCGAGTCCCTGCAGCTTGTCGAGTACCAGATGGCGTAGCGCCGAGGTGTCGGGAGCTCGCACCAGAACGAGTGCGTCGAAGTCGCCGCCCATGAGGCTGACGTGTTCGACGAACGGAAAGGTGCTCAGGTCGTCGGCGACGGCTCGCCAGGAATCCTGCCGAATGGACAGTGCCACATAGGCCGACGCGCCGAACCCCGCCTTCTCGTAGGCGATGCGTGCGGTGAATCCCTCGATGACACCTTCGTCGACGAGGCGGTCGACGCGCACGTAGGCGTGCGCCCGCGAGATGTGGGTGGCCTCGGCCAGGGCGCGCATGGACATTCGGCCGTCACGGCTGAGCTCGGTGACGATGCGTCGGTCCACGTCGTCGAGACGGTACTCGGGTCGGTGCTGTGCCATCCGTCCACTCCAGGTCGCTCGGAAAGGGTCTGTGTAGACGAATTGTCACATCTTTCCTGGCCGTGAGCCATCGATCTTCGATTCGGCTCCCGATTTGAAAGTCGGTCCATCTGGCCGCACTCTGTGTAGAACACATCGATCCGCTACGAACACGCGCAGAAGGGGTAGTCATGACCACGACCGACACGCTCGATCACGTCACGACCTCGGTCGCACGACGCGTTCGACAGGGATACGAAACAGACTTCGTGGAGTGGACCGATCACGGGATGGATCTGGTCCGAACCTTTCCCGGATTTCTCGGTGGCGGCTGGCTGCGCAGTTCCGGTGATTCCAGCGACTATCACGTGGTGTACCGATTCGAGACCCACGATGACCTCGACGCCTGGCTGCGCTCGGATGCCAGGCGCACCTGGCTCGCCACCGGCCGTCCCATCGCCGACGACGTTGCGACCCATCGACTCTCCGGTGTGGAGGGATGGTTCGAGCCGCAGTCCAACCTCACCGACGCCGTTCGGGTGATCGGTGGACCGCCGCCGCGGTGGAAGCAGGCGATCTCGATCGGCGTGGCCTTCTACGCTGTCAGTCTGCTCGTCAACATCGTTCTCACTCCGCACCTGACGGAGCTGAACGTGGCTCTGCGCACCGCAGTGGTGGTGATGATGTGCACGCCGCTGATGGTCTACGTGGTGATGCCGTTCGTCACCGCCCGGCTACGGCGGTGGCTGGTACCGCGCTCGTAGCATCACCTTCGATAGGGTCGAAGCATGCCCGACGCCCCGGTACACGATCAATTCGCCCTCGACGGGGCCTGGAACTTCCGTGATCTCGGCGGTGTGCGTACCACGGACGGGGCGACGGTTCGGCCCGGATTGTTCTATCGCGCATCCGAATTGAGCGGGTTGACCGAGGTCGGGCAGCGCGTTGTCGCGGATCTCGGCATCCGTACCGTGTTCGATTTCCGCGGTGATGCGGAGGCCGAACGAAGCGGTGTGGACAGGGTTCCCGCCGGCGTCGAGTCGATCTCCGTGCCGTACGAGAATCTGAAGGGCGAGCGAGCCCCACACGAGGCGGCACCGATTCTCGACGAGCAGAGTCAGGTGGACTACATGATGCGCGCCTATGCGTCGTTCTCGACTCTCGACGGTGCGTCGCATGCGATCAAGCGGGTGGTGGACGAGATCGTGGGGCGTCGCGGCGGTGTCCTGGTGCACTGCGCAGCGGGTAAGGACCGCGCGGGGTGGACGGTCGCGACGGTGTTGCGAGCGGCAGGCGTCGACGAGGACGACATCGTCGCGGACTATCTGAGGAGCAACGATGCGATGGAGCCGTTGCTCGCGCACGTCCGCCGGACCTGGGCCGGACTCCACGACGTTCTGCCGACCGAGGCGATCCTGGGAGTTCGTGCGTCCTATCTGGAGCACGGATGGGCCACCATGGAGTCGAACCAGGGTTCGTTCGGCGGATATCTGACCCACCTGGGTATCGATCGGGATCTCCGGCAACGCCTGACTGCTGCCCTCGTACAGGGCTGAGCGGTAACCTCGCCCCATGCGCATCGGAAAGACCGCCCCGGACTTCGAGTTGCCGGACCATTCCGGTGAACTGCGTGCGCTTTCCGACCTGACGGCGTCGGGTCCGGTCGTCCTGTTCTTCTATCCGGCGGCCAACAGCCCCATCTGCACAGCCGAAGCGTGTCACTTCAGGGATTTGGGCACGGAATTCGACAGATTCGGCGCACAACGTGTGGGCATCAGTACCGACACCCGAGATCGCAACCATCATTTCGCGCTGCAGAGGTCGTTCGACTTTCCGCTTCTCTCCGATCCCGACGGGGCGGTCGCCGAACAGTTCGGAGTGCGTCGAGGCGGGTGGTTCACGCGGCGGCGTCGGCTCCGAGAGCTCGAACGCGGCCACTCGAACGCGGGCCGTCGCGGATATGTGAGGCAATTACTGTCCGTGAAGCGGACGACATTCGTGATCGATCGGCACCGAGTGGTGCGGATGACGGTGCGGAACGAGCGCGGTCACGTGCATGCGACCAAGGCGCTCGAGTACCTGCGCTACCTGTCGTGAGAGTTGCTCGTTACGTTCCGAACGTCATTCGTTCGCGCCGCTGAACAGGGCGGTGTAGACGGCAGGCTTCGAAGCTTCGGCGTGTGCATCGGTCGATGCATCGTCAGGATGGCTGAAGAGTGCCTCGTTCTTGTCTTTGTGTTCCATTCCCCGAGCATGCCCCTGATTCGCCGCAATAGCCACTCGCCGCGCGGGCTGTCGTGGGTGTGCAGGGTGGGATACTGCTCGGGTGCCCGATGAATCCCTGTTCGACGCCCTCCGCCGTGAGCCCGACGCCGAGGCACCCAACCTCCATGCCGTCGACGCCGCGGACCGCCTCGTCCTCGATACCGTCGACGAACTCCCCGGAATCGACAGGACGATGCCGATCGCGGTGATCGGCGACAGGTACGGAGCCATGACCCTCGGGGCCGTTTCTCTCGGTTTCACCGCGGTTCGCGTTCATCAGGACGCCGTCACCGGCGCGCGGGCACTCGAGCTGAACGCCGCGCGGGTCTCGTTGTCGGACTCCTACACCCAGCACGCCTTGGGCACCGAGCTGCTGACCGACGTGGGCACAGTACTGATGCAATTGCCGCGAAGTCTTGCCGAACTCACCGAGATCGCCGAGCACATCGCGGCACACGCGGCGGCGGACGTCGTCGTCCTCGCGGGCGGGCGAGACAAGCACATGACCCCCGCGATGAACGACGTCCTGAGAAAGTCGTTCGAGACCGTCACGGCCGGCCGCGGCCGGCAGAAAGCCCGAGTGCTCACCGCAACCGGGGCGGTGGCGTCGGGCATGACGTATCCGGTGAGCAAGCGGATTGCCGATGTGGACATGACGGTGGTGGCGCACGGTGCGGTGTTCGCGGGGGCCGGCCTCGATATCGGAACTCGTTTTCTGCTCGAGTACATACCGAAGATGCTGCCGCGGGCTCGCACCGCCGTCGATTTGGGTTGTGGCACAGGGATTCTCGCCACCGAGCTGGCTCGGACCAGGCCCGAACTCGAGGTGATCGCGACAGATCGCTCGGCGGCAGCGATCGCATCGGCGTCGGCCACTGCGGCGGCGAACGGGACTCGAATTTCGGTGATCGCCGACGACGCGATGTCGACCTTCGATTCCGAATCGGTCGATCTGGTGGTCTGCAATCCACCGTTCCACGAGGGTGCCGCGGTGCACACGGGCGCGGCGAGCAAATTGTTCGCCGCCGCCGGTCGGGTGCTGCGACCGGGCGGACAGATGTGGACGGTCTACAACACACACTTGAACTACCGGCGTGAACTGGCCGACGCGGTGGGTCCAACCGATCTCATGGGCCGCAACGGCAAGTTCACCGTCGCTCGCTCGGTACGCCCGAGCGAGCAACGATGACTGTCAGGTGACCGGGCCGCCGTCTTCGGGAGTTCCGTCGATCTGTCCCCGGTTGCGCCCGAGGTCCTCGACGAGGGTGCCCTCGACGATCTCGGCCTGACGCTGGCCTTCCGCGTAGTCGATGTCGGGATCCTCGTCGGATTCCTCGACGACGTGGTCGACGAGTTCCTCGGTCAGTTCGTCGTCTGGAGTCTCGGTGATCGGGCGGTCGAGTTCCTCCTCGACGGCGATGTCGGGTTCTTCCTCGCTGAGCTTGAGATCCAGGCTCTCGCCCTCGGCAGCCTCGCGAGCGGTGGTGCCGAAGCTGTTGGCCTCGCTCCAATGGTCGGGGGGATCGACCACGGTGTCGCCGTCGTCGTTGCGCACCTCGTCGGAGTCGACGCTTTCACTGGGGTCCAAGGTCTGGTCGGGTCCGTCTTCGATTGCCATTTCCTCATACTGCCCGTTTCGATTCGGTGTCACACACGCGGTCGTCTCCGCGTGTGTGCCCGGTACCCGGTAGAGTCCGTTTTGTCCGTCGTAGAAGTTCTCCTCCTGGGAACTTTTGTCCGGATGTCAGACGTTCTACTGATGACCGACGGGGAGATCCCCGGTGGGGATCAGAACTTACGAAGGGAAGAGACACGGTGCGCACCTCCAGCAACCCGGTGTTCCGCAACCTGCCCAAGCAGCAGGGCGGCGGATACGCCACATTCGGATCTGCGACGGCTGGAGCCTCGCAGGCCGCAACCTTCGGCCAGCATCCCGGAACGCAGGCCGACCCGTACACGACGCAGCCTGCTCAGCGGGCCATGACGATCGACGACGTGGTCACCAAGACCGGCATCACCCTCGGTGTGCTGAGCGTGACGGCGATCATCTCGTACCTATACGCCTCTGCCAACCCCTCGGCAGCGCCCGCACTCTTGATCGCTGGCGGTCTGATCGGGTTCGGTCTGGTCATGTTCGCGACCTTCGGTCGCAAGATGGACAACAAGTTCATCGTGCTCGCGTACGCCGCAGCCGAAGGCGTGTTCCTCGGTGCGCTGTCGCTGGTGTTCACCGGTGAAATCTTCGGCATGAGTGGTGGATCGGGCCTCATCGGCCAGGCGATCCTCGGCACGTTCGGCGTGTTCTTCGGCATGCTGATCGTCTACAAGACCGGAGCCATCCGCGTCACCCCGCGTCTGACCCGCATGATCGTCGGTGCCCTCATCGGTGTCGTCGTGCTGATGCTCGGCAACCTCGTCGCCAGCTTCTTCATGGACGGCGGCTTCGGACTGCGCGACGGTGGGCCCATCGCCATCATCTTCAGCCTCGTCTGCATCGGCATCGCGGCGTTCAGCTTCCTGCTCGACTTCGATCAGGCCGATCAGCTGATCCGCGCACAGGCTCCCGAGAAGGCAGCCTGGGGAGTCGCCCTCGGTCTGACCATCACGCTGGTCTGGCTGTACGTCGAGATCCTGCGTCTGCTGAGCTACTTCCAGAACGACTAGTACTCACGCGAAAAGCCCCGCCACTCCATCGAAGGAGGGCGGGGCTTTTTCGTTGTGTGTCTCGGATCAGCTGAGGCGCTCGAGCACCATCGCCATACCCATGCCGCCGCCGACGCACATGGTCTCGACGCCGAACGTCTTGTCGTGCGTGGTCAGGTTGTTCAGCAGCGTGGTGGTGATGCGCGCACCGGTCATGCCGAACGGGTGGCCGATCGCGATGGCACCACCGGAGACATTGAGCTTGTCCTCGTCGATGCCGAGGTCGCGCGCCGAGCCGAGGACCTGCACGGCGAAGGCCTCGTTGATCTCGAACAGGTCGATGTCGGAGATCGACATGCCCGCGATCTTCAGCGCCTTACGGGTCGCCTCGATGGGTCCGAGGCCCATGATCTCGGGGGACGTGCCGGTCACGCCGGTCGAGACGATGCGGGCGAGCGGGGTCAGGCCCAGTTCCTTGGCCTTGGTGTCGCTCATGATGACGAGCGCTGCTGCGCCGTCGTTGAGCGGGCACGCGTTACCGGCGGTGATGGTGCCGTTCGGGCGGAAGACCGGCTTGAGCTGGCTGATCTTCTCGTAGGTGGTGCCGGCGCGAGGGCCGTCGTCGGTGTTGACGACGGTGCCGTCGGGCAAGGTCACCGGGGTGATCTCCCGCTCGAAGAAGCCGGCGTTGATGGCCTCTTCGGCGCGGTTCTGGCTGCGGACGCCCCAGTGGTCCTGATCCTCGCGGGTGATGCCGGTGAGCAGCGCGACGTTCTCGGCGGTCTGGCCCATCGCGATGTACGCGTCGGGCAGCTCGCCGTTCTCGCGGGGGTCGGTCCAGCTGTCCGCGCCCTCTTCCTGCGCCTTCTTGGTGCGGGCCTCGGCGTCGGCGAAGATCGGGTTGTGGCTCTCGGGCAGCGAGTCGGAGCTGCCGTGGACGAAGCTGGACACGCTCTCGACACCAGCGGAGATGAACACGTCACCCTCGCCTGCCTTGATCGCGTGCAGCGCCATGCGGGTGGTCTGCAGCGAGGAGGAGCAGTAGCGCGTGATCGTCGTTCCGGGCAGCGAGTCGTAGCCGAGCTGCACTGCGACGATACGAGCGAGGTTGTTGCCCTGCATGCCGCCGGGCAGACCGCAGCCCAGGAGGAGATCGTCGATGTCCTTCGGGTCGAGCGAGGGCACCTTGGCCAGCGCTGCGGCCACCATCTGGGCGGTGAGGTCGTCGGGACGAATGTCCTTGAGCGACCCCTTCATGGCCCTGCCGATCGGTGAGCGCGCGGTGGCGACGATGACTGCCTCTGGCATGAGATCTCCTTCGAATCGATACTGCGTGACTACGGTGCTACCGCCGGGTAGGCGATGTCTTCTGTCCGAACTTACAACCCCGCCGATCGGTCACCGGCACGACGTACGAGATCCTCGGACGCAGTGACGATCTCGGCGTCGAGCTCGGCGCTTCTCCGGCGCAGGAAGCGATCGAGTGCGGCCGTCGCGCGGGGGATGGCCTTGCGTGACTCGGCGGCAGCGGACACGGTCGGCAGCTCGGGCAACGGTCCGCCGTGCCACACGCCCAGCGCCGATGCGAGTACCGGCAGAATCTGCTGAGCGGCGAGCTCGTACCCCGCGGCCGACGGGTGAAAGCGGTCGGCCGAGAACATGGTGTCGGGCGCTGCCAGGAACTCGGGGGAAAGCAGATCGGCCAGAGCCACCGGATGCCCACCGGCGCTGAGAGTCCTGGCCGTCTGGGCATTGGCGAGACGGCGACCCCAATTGCGGACGACGGTGCGCAGCGGCTGCGGGATAGCCGTCACGACACCGAGATCGGGGCACGTGCCCACTGCCACGACGCAGCCCTTGGCCGTCAATCGTTCGACGGCGTCGCCCAGCCGGGCCGCCGACGCCGGAATGGAGAACTTCTTGGTGACGTCGTTCGCGCCCACGAAGATGACCGCCGCGTCCGGGGGCGGGCCCGCGACGAACATCGCGTCGACCTGGCCTTCGAGCCCCTTCGAGGTGGCACCGGCAATCGCTTTGGTGCTCAATCGAATTCGTTGCCCGGTTTCCTCGGCCAGTCCGCGGGCGATCAGTACGCCGGGAACTTCGTCGGCTACGGTGCAGCCCACGCCGGCAGCGGTGGAGTCGCCGAAGATCATCAGGTGAATATCTGCTGAATTTCCCATCCGCCACCGTTCCGGGGCCGCGCATCCGGCGGTGTAGACGCCGTCCGCCTCCGGTGGCTTGGCGGTGGTGCGCCCGATGACGCCGCGGGCCGCCGCGGCCTGCGCCATCAGATGTCGGTACGCGGCCCAGGATGCAGTCCCTGCTCCGGAGCCTGCAAGTACTGTCGCGGCGCTCGCTTTCGCTGCGGTACGCCATCCGCTCGCCGTCACAGATCGATCCCTCTCCTCGTGCCGTTGTGACCATCGTATGCGGGGTATCGACGGCCGTGACCGAGAGTGAAATAGGTGCATCTGGGAAGATGGAGCAATGCGCATCGCACAGCACATCACCGAACTCATCGGCAACACCCCGTTGGTGAAGTTGTCCACCGTCGTCGGCGACGGTGCAGGCACTGTCGCGGCCAAGATCGAGTACCTCAACCCGGGTGGTTCGTCCAAGGATCGCATCGCGGTGAAGATGATCGACGCGGCCGAGGCAGCAGGGGAACTGAAGCCCGGCGGCACCATCGTCGAGCCCACGTCCGGCAACACCGGCGTCGGTCTCGCCCTGGTCGCTCAGCAGCGTGGCTACAAGTGCGTGTTCGTGTGCCCCGACAAGGTCGGCGAGGACAAGCGCAACGTGCTGCGCGCCTACGGAGCCGAGGTCGTCGTCTGCCCCACGGCTGTCGCACCCGACGACCCCAACAGCTACTACAGCGTCTCCGATCGACTCGTCCGCGAGATCGACGGAGCCTGGAAGCCCAACCAGTACTCCAACCCGGCCGGCCCGGCCAGCCACTACGAGACCACCGGTCCGGAGATCTGGGCCGACACCGACGGCAAGATCACGCACTTCGTCGCAGGCGTCGGTACCGGCGGAACCATCTCCGGCACCGGCAAGTACCTCAAGGAGGTCTCCGGCGGCAAGGTCAAGGTCATCGGCGTCGACCCCGAGGGCTCGGTCTACTCCGGCGGAACCGGGCGTCCGTACCTCGTCGAAGGTGTCGGCGAGGATTTCTGGCCGACCGCCTACGACCCGTCCATCCCGGACGAGATCATCGCCGTCTCCGACAACGACTCGTTCGACATGACTCGGCGTCTCGCTCGCGAGGAAGGCCTGTTGGTCGGCGGTTCGTGCGGTATGGCCGCCGTCGCCGCGATCCAGGTCGCCGAGCGCGAAGGTCCCGACGCCCTCGTCGTCGTACTGCTGCCCGACGGCGGCCGCGGCTACCTGGCCAAGATCTTCAACGACTCGTGGATGTCCTCGTACGGCTTCCTGCGTTCGCGTCTGGACGGCAAGACTCACGAGACCTCCGTCGGCGAGGTGCTGCGCGGAAAGTCCGGCGCATTGCCGGATCTGGTGCACACTCACCCGTCGGAAACCGTGCGCGACGCCATCGAAATCCTGCGCGAGTACGGCGTCTCGCAGATGCCGGTCGTCGGTGCCGAGCCTCCCGTCATGGCAGGCGAGGTTGCCGGCAGCGTCACCGAACGCGATCTGCTCAGCGCCGTCTTCGAAGGTCGCGCCGCGTTGGCAGACCCGGTCGCGAAGCACATGAGCGAGCCGTTCCCACTGATCGGTGCCGGCGAAACCGTCTCCGACGCCACCAAGGCACTCGGCGAGTCCGATGCGCTGATGGTCGTCGAAGAAGGCAAGCCCGTCGGCGTCATCACTCGCCACGACCTGCTCGGATTCCTCAGCAAGGGTGCCTAGCGGCAGTGGTGCGGTTGAGCGCCCCAGGGGGCACTCAACCGCACCACTGCGCGTCAGCGCACTGCGCTGGTTCCGGTCAGTGCCTGGCCGATCACGAGTTGGTGGACCTCGGATGTGCCCTCGTAGGTGAGGACGGATTCGAGGTTGTTGGCATGACGGAGCACCGGGTATTCCAGCGTGATTCCGTTGGCCCCCAATATCGTTCGGCATTCACGAGCGATCTTGATGGCCTCGCGCACGTTGTTGAGCTTGCCCAGTGACACTCGCTCGCCCGGCAGTTCGCCCTTGTCCTTGAGTCGGCCCAGATGCAGTGCGAGCAGCTGGCCCTTGCCGAGCTCCAGGGCCATATTCGCGAGCTTGGCTTGAGTGAGCTGGTACCCGGCGAGGGGCTTGTCGAACACCGCGCGGCTCTGCGAGTACTCGATCGCCGATTCGATGCAGTCCCGCGCCGCGCCCATCGCACCGAAGACGATGCCGAAGCGCGCCTCATTGAGACAACTCAGAGGTCCGCGCAGACCGCTGGCCTCGGGCAGCATCGCGTCGGCAGGCAGTCGGACGTCGTCGAACACCAATTCGCCGGTGATCGAGGCACGCAGCGACAGCTTCTTCTTCACGGTGTTGGCGGTGAATCCCGGTGTATCGGTGGGAACGACGAATCCGCGGATCTTGTCGTCGGTCTGAGCCCACACGACGGCGACGTCGGCCACGGGTCCGTTGGTGATCCACATCTTGCTGCCGTTGAGGATCCAGTCGTCGCCGTCGCGCTTCGCACGGGTGAGCATGCCGCCGGGGTTCGATCCGTAATCGGCCTCGGTGAGCCCGAAGCAGCCGATCAGCGATCCCTCGGCCATTCCCGGAAGCCACTGCTGCTTCTGCTCCTCGGAGCCGTACTTCCAGATGGCGAACATCGCGAGCGAGCCCTGCACCGAGACGAGCGATCGAATACCGGAGTCGATCGCTTCGAGCTCGAGGCAGGCCAGGCCGTACGCCGTCGCGGACGTTCCGGCGCAGCCGTAGCCCTCGAGGTGCATGCCCAACAGGCCCAGCGAGCCCAGCTCCTTGGCCAGCTCGCGCGCCGGCACCGTGCCCTCGTCGAACCAATCGGCGACGTGCGGGCGGATGCGCTCGTTACCGAACTTGCGGACGGTGTCCCGGATCTGACGTTCCTCGTCGTCGAGGAGTGAATCGATCGCGAACAGTTCGTCGACGCTCTGGGAGTTGGCCACGGTGCCTCTTTCCGCTGGGGGTTGTCTTCGCAGGTTACCCACGCCCCCGCGCGGCGACGCAGGCCGATTAGGGTGGAGGCCATGAGTGAGCAGCGCAGCAAGGCCGACAACACCTCCTGGCAGGGCTTTTCCACGAAGGCAGTGCATGCCGGATACGAGCCGGATCCGCTGACCGGTGCGGTGAACGTGCCGATCTACGCCAGCTCCACCTTCGCTCAGGACGGCGTCGGCGGCATGCGCAGTGGATTCGAGTACGCGCGCACCGGCAATCCGACGCGTCGGCCGCTCGAGGCCAATCTCGCGGCCATCGAGTCCGGCACCTACGGTCGCGCGTTCTCCTCCGGCATGGCGGCCACTGACTGCCTGTTGCGCTCGGCGCTGCGTCCCGGTGATCACCTCGTCATCCCCAACGACGCGTACGGCGGCACGTACCGATTGATCGACAAGGTCTTCACCCAGTGGGGCATCGAGTACTCGGTGGCTGCAGTGTCGGACGTCGACGAGGTGCGCGTGGCGATGCGTCCGAACACCAAGCTCGTCTGGGTCGAGACGCCCACCAACCCACTGCTCAACGTCGGAGACATCGAGGCATTGTCGGGCGTTGCGCACGAGGGTGGGGCCAAGCTCGTCGTCGACAACACCTTCGCGTCGCCGTATCTGCAGCAGCCTCTGAGCCTCGGTGCCGACGTGGTGCTGCACTCGACGACCAAGTACATCGGCGGACACTCCGATGTCGTCGGCGGCGCTCTGGTGACCGACAGCGAGGAACTGGACACGGCCTTCGCGTTCCTGCAGAACGGCGCGGGTGGCGTTCCCGGACCGTTCGACGCGTTCCTGACCTTGCGCGGCATCAAGACTCTCGCGCTGCGGATGGAGCGACACAGCGACAATGCCGAGAAGATCGTCGAATTCCTCGACGGGCATCCGGCCATCTCGCAGGTCATCTACCCCGGACTCGAATCTCACCCGTCTCATGCTGTCGCCGCCAAGCAGATGCGACGGTTCGGCGGGATGGTCTCCGTTCGTCTGGCCGGTGGCAAGCAGGCTGCGCTGGACTTCTGCGCGAAGACCGAGATCTTCACGCTCGCCGAGTCTCTGGGCGGCGTCGAATCGTTGATCGAACATCCCGGTGCGATGACCCACGCCTCGACGGCCGGTTCGTTGCTCGAGGTGCCCGACGATCTGGTGCGTCTGTCGGTCGGTATCGAGGACGGCGCCGATCTGGTCGGTGACGTCGAGCAAGCGCTGGCATGATCGTCGCACTGATCGACTCGGGCCTCGGGATGCTCCCGACGGCTGCGCGGCTACGACAAGCGCGCCCCGAGCTCGATCTGGTGCTGATGATGGACCCCGACAACGCTCCGTGGGGTCCGAAGCCGGATGCGTGGGTCATCGACCGGGTGGTCGGTACCGCTCGGCATGCCGTCGAACTCGGTGCCGAGGTGGTCGTGCTTCCGTGCAACACCGCCAGTGTGACGGCATTGAGCCAGGTACGGGCTGCGCTCGGTGACACGATTCCGGTGGTGGGTACCGTTCCGGCGATAAAACCCGCTGCAGCAGTGAGCGATCGGATAGCGATCTGGGCGACGGCGGCCACGACCGCAAGCGCCTATCAGGGGCGTTTGATCGAGCAATTCGCCTCGCACCGAACGGTGACGAGTGTGGCGTGCCACGGACTGGCGGACTCGATCGACCGAGGTGACGAACGGGGGATCGGTGCCGCCATCACCGCGGCCGTGGCCGCGACACCCGCGGACGTCGAATCGATCGTGCTGGGCTGCACGCACTACCCGCTGGTGTTGGACCGGATCGTCTCGCAGCTGCCGGGCGACGTCACGATGTTCGACAGCGCCGAGGCGGTGGCCAACCAGACGGTGCGACGCGTCGACGAAGTCGGTTCGAGCGGTTCGGGCACCGGCCGTGTCTCGGTGTGGTTGAGCGGAATCGAGGGCGACTTGCCCGCGAGCGCGCAGCGGTACCGCGAAGGAAAACTGGTGCGGGGCGACGCACGAGCCGAGCAACACTGACCGTCGGGGAATGCCGGGCGCTCCCGAGCGTTGTCCTTCACTGAGCTAACGGTTACTGCGGTGAAGGGAAACACATGGTCGGCGTGGGCACTCGGACTCCAGTGGAACGGACGGCGGTGCGCATGCCGCATCGGTACGCGTTCTGGGTCGTCGGCGTCGCCTTCCTGGTCTTGATGGCCTCGGCGTCGGCACCGTCACCGCTGTACCCGGTGTACCAACAGGCCTGGGGATTCAGCGCTCTCACCCTCACGGTCATCTTTGCCGTCTATGCGGTCGCGTTGCTGTCGACGTTGCTCACCGTAGGTAGTCTGTCGGACCACATCGGGCGCAAACCCATTCTGATCGCTTCACTGATTCTCCTTGCCGTCAGCTTGATGCTGTTCATCGTCGCCGACAGCGTCCCGGTACTCCTCGCGGCTCGCGTCGTGCAGGGAATTGCTGCGGGTGCGGCCACCGGTGCGCTGAGCGCAGCCGTCATCGACCTGCAGCCCGACGCGTCCACCGGACCGTTGCTCAACAGTGTCGCGCCCTCTCTCGGCCTGGCAAGCGGCGCGCTCGGGGCCGGATTGCTGGTCCAATTGGCTCCTGCGCCCGACATCTTGGTGTTCGCGTTGCTGATCGGCGCGGCACTGATCCTCGCGGTGGCACTGCTGTTCGTCCCCGAGACCTCGGCACTGCGTGGCTTCGATTCCCGCCGTCACCTCGCCTCGACCCTGTTGCCGAGGATGTCGATCCCCACGGCGGTGCGGGCACCGTTCCTGCTCATCGCTCCCGCTCTGTTCGCGACCTGGTCGCTCGGCGGGTTTCATCTCTCGCTCGGGCCGTCGATCATCGGCACGGTGTTCGACGTGGACAACCACATAGTGGGCGGGTTGGAGATTTTCGCGATGTTCGCCTCGGGCGCGGTGGCAGCTGCAGTGGTACGCAACGGGTTTCCCCGCACCGTGATGATGATCGGGGCGACGGTGTTGGCGGCAGGTGTCGCGCTCTCCCTGGCGTCGGTGCAGATCGAGTCGATCGTGCTGTACTTCGTCGGGGCTGTCATCGCCGGATCGGGCTGGGGAGCAACATTCCTCGGTTCGATGCGCACGCTCGGCGCGCTGGTCCCCGCAGCGGAGCGAGGTGGGGTGTTCGCCACGACGTTCGTCATCAGCTACCTCGCGTTCAGCCTGCCCGCCGTGGTCGCCGGGCTGGCCGTGCATCGCCTCGGCCTGAGCACGACGGTGCAAGTGTACGGAGGGTTCGTCATCACGCTCGCGCTGATCTCGGTTCTCGGATTCTCTCTGGCGCAGCGGCGAGATCGATAGTGCACCAAAGCTTGTGAGTTCTCCTCTGCCGAGGGTGAGCGAGTACTCCTACCCGATCGGGTAGTTCGGTCGAGTCGTTGGCAGGGTTCCCGCCTCGAGGTGTTCCCACGCGGTACCGGGCAGGGGAGTGTGGTCATCAGTGAGACGCCGATCACAGAGGAAGGCGTCTTGTACTCACACTCACCGAGGAGACACCGATGGTCATCGAGCTCAACCAGATCTGGGAATTCCCCATCAAGGAGTTTCACCCGCTGCCGCGCGCCAAGCTGGGAGTCGGCGCCCACGACATGATCGGTGTCGAGGCCAAGGAACTCGGATTCAAGCGCTCGCTGCTGGTCACGACCGGTCTGCGCGGATCGGGCATCATCGAGGAACTGATCGGCAAGATCGAGTACCAGGGCGTCGAGGTGGTCCTCTACGACAAGGTCGAGTCCAACCCCAAGGACTACAACGTCATGGACGGTGCCGCGCTGTACCAGAAGGAGAAGTGCGACAGCGTCATCTCCGTCGGTGGTGGCTCGAGCCACGATGCGGCCAAGGGCATCCGCGTCGTCGTCGCCCACGACGGCCGCAACATCAACGAGTTCGAGGGATTCTCCAAGTCGACCAACAAGCAGAACCCGCCGCACATCGCCGTATCGACCACTGCCGGAACGGGTTCGGAGACATCCTGGGCCTACGTCATCACCGACACCTCGGACATGGAGAAGCCGCACAAGTGGCTCGCCTTCGACGAGGCGTCGACACCGACGCTGGCACTGGACGACCCGCTGCTCTACTACACCTGCCCCCAGCAGTGGACCGCGTTCTGCGGCTTCGACGTCCTCGCCCACGGCGCAGAGCCGTACGTCTCGCGGCTGGACTTCGCGCCGTCGCTGGGCAATGCGATCTACTCGATCGGGCTGGTCTCCAAGCATCTTCGTGAAGCTGTGTACGACCCGGGCAACCTGAAGGCTCGCGAGGGCATGATGAACGCCCAGTACATCGCCACACAGGCCTTCAACTCCGGTGGACTCGGCGTCATCCACTCGATCTCGCACGCGATCAGCGCTTTCTACGACAGCGCGCACGGCCTCAACAACGCCATCGCTCTACCGCGCGTGTGGGAGTACAACCTGCCCTCGCGTTACGAGCGCTACGCCGAGATCGCCGTGGCCATGGGCGTGGACACGAAGAACATGACCACCGTTCAGGCTGCCGACGCGGCAGTCGAGGCGGCCATCAGGCTCGCCAAGGACGTCGGAATTCCGGACAATTTCGGATCGATCCGTTCGGCGACGTACGACAAGAACCGGATGAACACCGGCAAGTACGCCGGCAAGGGCGACGTGATCAAGGGCGACGAGAAGTCGGTACTGAAGATCTCCGAGCACATCCAGGAAGACTGGTGCACCCCGGGCAACCCCCGTGAGGTGACCGTCCAGTCGATGCTCCCCGTCGTCTCGCACGCGATCAACGAGTCGTACTGATGCTTCGCAGTGGTGCGGTTGTGTGCCCCGGGCGGCGCACAAGCGCACCACTGCGCCGCCTGAAAGGAAGCACATGACCTCGCTGTCGACAGTGCGTAGCGACGACACCGGCACCGTTCGATTCACCGACGCCGCCGATCTGCAGCGCGCGCTCGGAGAGCAGGACTACATCGCGGACGACGATCTCGCCACCGTGGTGCATCTGGCGACAGCACTCGATCGCCCACTGCTGCTCGAAGGCCCCGCGGGAGTGGGCAAGACCGAGCTGGCGAAGTCCCTGGCCGCGGCGAGCGGACGCAAGCTGGTGCGCCTGCAGTGCTACGAGGGTCTCGACGACAATCGGGCCCTCTACGAGTGGGACTACGCCAAGCAACTTCTGCACGTGCAGATGCTGCGCGAGCACATCGGTGCACTCACCCAGCACGTCACCGACATCGACGACGCCTCGAAGATGCTCGCCGCCAAAGATTTCGGCCTCTACTCCGAGCCCTTCCTCGCCGTGCGGCCCCTGTTGGAATCGGTGCTCTCCGAGGAGCCGGTGGTGCTCCTGGTCGACGAGGTCGATCGCACCGAGGAATCGATGGAGGCCTTGCTGCTCGAGGTACTTGCCGAGAAACAGGTGACGATCCCCGAGGTCGGTACGTTCACCGCGCGCAGCGATCCGTGGGTAATACTGACCTCCAACGACACTCGTGAGCTGTCGTCGGCCCTCAAACGTCGCTGTCTGCATTTCCATCTCGATTATCCGACCGCGGCGCGTGAGCGCGAGATCGTCACTGCTCGTGCCCCCGAGGTGCCCGCGCACATCGTGTCCGAGATCGTGGAGCTGGCAACGGAATTGCGTGAGCTACCGCTCCGCAAGAGCCCGTCGATCTCGGAAGTGATCGATGCGGCTCGTATCGCCTCGGTCCTCGGTCACACCGAAGACACCCGCAAGTACCTGCTCGCGGCCCTGGTGAAGTACTCGTCGGACATGAAGATCGCGCTGGCCGGACCGGTCGCAGAAACACCCTCTGCAGCAACATCACTCGGAACGGTCGTCAACACGACCGCGTCGGCCTTCAGAGGGCACGGTGGACGCGACAAGGGTGGCATCGGAATACGACGATGACCGTGGCACAAACGTTCTCGGCATCGGTGGTGCTCGATGTGCTGGCTGCGGTGTTCGGGCGCACGCTCAGGCACTTCGGAGTAGCTGCGTCGCCGGCAGAGGTCATCGAGGTACGACGCGTCCTCGGACTTCTCGGGGCACGTGACCTGGCGGTGTTGCGCGCGGCCTTGCGTGCGACGTGCGCCAAGTACGACCACGAACAGCACGGTTTCGATCTGGCCTTCGAGTCGATGTTCAGGGCACTCGTCGAGAGCGCCACGGACGAGCATCGTTCGCCACTGGGAGCGCAGGTAGCAGGCGGATTGCCGACGGACCTGGACGTCGGCGCAGACCAGGAAGCGGCCAAATACGCCGAATACAACGAGCGTGCGGTCGAAATCGGTGATCTGCTCGACGCCCCGGAAGCGGACAAGGGCTTCAACCCGCACAAGGACGACGACGACATCAGTCTCTCGTCCGAGGACCACGATCTGTCGATCGACACCGACGGCGACATGGGTCGACGGGGTGTCACCTACACCGTCGACCTGGAGCGGTCCGGGTCGACGGCGGCCGGGGAGTTGGCGTCGAGCACCAGCGGAGCTGTTGCGGGACAGCTGAACTGGGAGGATCCGGCGAGCATCCTGGCGTGGTTCGATGCTTACGATCCGAGTAGCGTCTACGGTGACGGGGGTGATTCCGGTCCACTGAGCGCTGCGATGCTCGACCGCATCACCGATGCCGTCGAGGCTTTCGTCGCGGCGCTGGGGGATGTGACGGGGACGATGTCGTCACCGGTGCCGGTCGACGGCGCGGCGCAGGCGATCGGCCGGCATGCCGAGATCGAGCGCGCGAGTCACGAAGTGCTCAAACACATGCGGGGCACTCCTCGCCCACGACCACGGGAGCATTCACGCGGACCGCTCGACATGCGGCGCACCGTCCGGTCCAGTCTGCGTACCGACGGCATCCCGTTCCGTCTGGTGACGAAAACCCCTGTGCCGGGTAAGGTTCGGTTGCTGGTACTGGCGGATGTGTCGTTGTCGGTCAGGCCCATCACCGCGTTCACCCTGAGGCTTGCGCAAGCCATGCATGCGCGCGCACACCGATGCACGGTGATGGGGTTCGTCGACGCACCGGTCGATGTGACGACCACCTTGCTCGGCAGTACCGGCGACGGTGCACTGGCCGCGGTGCTCGCGGACGCGCGGCTGGACCTCGAAGCGAGCAGCGATTACGGCAGAACCTTCACCGATCTGTTGCAGTCACACCCAGAAGTCCTGGACAAGCGCACCGCGGTCATCATCGTCGGTGACGGCCGGTGCAACGGACGCCCGGCTGGCCTGGAGGCCCTGGACGAGATCCGGTCGAAGGTGCACCGCATCGCGTGGATCACCCCCGAAGCTCGTCGTTACTGGTCGCAGGCAGCGTGCTCGATGGAGGACTACGAGCGAATTTGCGACCGGGTCGTTGTCGCGCGGGATGGCGAACAGTTGACCTCGCAGGCGGCCGAACTGGGCCATGCGCTGTCCTGACCTGACCGATCGTGCCGCCTACCTACCCGATCGGGCAGGTAGGAACCTGGCCCGGTGCTGGTGGGATCGGACCAGCCGTGCTCGTAAGGTTGTAACCTGAATCACAGGTCCGAGAGTTCTGGGATCGATGGACAGCGAGGGTGTGAACGGTGGACCAGGCAGCTACGGCGGACGTCGGCAAGGCGCTGCACGACCTCGATGCGCAGCGCAGCCGAGCCGAGACGCCACGAGTTCTCAAATTCCACGCACCCGAGATCGTGTTCGGTCCGGATTCGCTGGGCGAGGTCGCGCACGCGACATGTCGTCTCGGTGGGGTCCGGCCGATGCTCGTCACGGACTCGGGGTTGATCGAGAGCGGCTGGGCCGGGCAGCTGGTCGACCTACTCGTTGCCCAGGGCCTCGACCCCCAGGTCTGGAGCGCGCTCACGCCCAATCCCAAGGACGTCGAAATCGAGGCCGGGCACGGCTACTACGCAGAGAACGGTTGCGACGTGCTGGTGGCGATCGGCGGTGGGTCGGTCATGGATGCGGCCAAGGGGATCGCCATCCTCGCGGGCAACGGCGGCAGAATCCTCGACTACGAGGGCGTCGATCAGGCCACTCGGCCGATTCCCCCGCTGGTGATGGTGCCCACGACATCGGGCACCGGGGCCGACGTCTCGCAGTTCTGCATCGTCACCGACACGGCGCGCTCGACCAAGATCACCATCCTCGGCCGGGCACTCGTTCCCGATATCACCGTGATCGATCCGATGTTGCTCACAACGATGCCCGAATGGCTCAACGCGGCAACCGGTTTGGACGCTCTGACGCACGGAATCGAGGCATTCGTCTCGCTGGGTCACAACCAGCTCACCGACCACCATGCACTTCGGGCCATCACCATGGTGATGTCGCAGTTGGCGCGCACCATCGACGAGCCCACCGATATGGCCGCGCGTGGTTCGATGGCGCAGGCAAGTCTGGAAGCCGGTCTGGCGTTCACGAATGCGATTCTCGGTGCCACCCATGCCATGAGCCATCAGGTGGGAGGACTCCTCGACCTCCCGCACGGGGTGATCAACGGAGTGCTGCTGCCGCATGTCATTCGTTTCAACGCCGCGGAGGATCCGTTGCCCTACGTTGCCATCGCGACGAGCCTCGGATTGCCGGAAGGCAGAGCCAGGCCGGAGGAAGCCGCAATGGCTGTGGCGGAGCGTGTCGATCGCCTTGCACGTCAGGTCGGCGTTCCCACCGGTCTGGCACAGATCGGTGTCCGCGAGTCCGATCTGGATGTGTTGGCCACCAACGCTTTACATGATGCCTGCATGTCCACCAATCCTCGCTCCGCCACGCACCGCGAGATGGTCGATCTGTTCAGGAGTGCGCTGTGACGTCCGGACCCGACCTGTCGCTGCTGACGGGACTGCGTTCGGGCAAGAACACGTTCTACCCCCAATATCGCGGCGCGGCCGAACGTTTGGAGCGCGTCGTCTATGCGCTGGAGTTGATTTCACGGGCACTGGTTCGGACGGTCGACGGGCCCGAGACGCTGGTGTGCGCGGTCGCGGAAGCAGCTCGTGCCCATCTGAGCGCACGCTGGGTGGTCTTTGCTCTTGCCGATGGCGCTCTGCCGGATGCCGGTCCTCGTCGACTCGTGCTCGGACCGGACGCCACGCCGTTTCTGGTCGACAACGTCGAGGGGCCACCGTTGCCGGACGACGTCGTCGACTGCCTCGAGTCGATTCGACAGTCGACGTGCGGCGACGGGCAGACACCGGTGATCTCCGCTCATCACGCCTTCGTGCCGATCGCGTTCGACGGAGGCGTCGTGGGTGCTTTTGCGGCGTGGACCGGAGAGCAGCGGGTGCTGGACGCCACCGACGCGGCGGTGTTGAGCATTCTGGCCAGTCAAACGGCGGTGGCGCTGCAGAATTCGGCGCTCTTCCAGAGTCGACGGCAATTGCTCGAGCGAACCGAGAGTGCCTACGCCCAGGCGAACCGCACAGCGGCCGATCTCGCAGCCCGCAATGCCGAACTGTTGCTGACACAGCGGCAATTGGGTGCCGCGCACCGGCATCAGGTCCTCGACGACGAACGCCACCGCATCGCTCGCGAATTGCACGACAGCGTCACTCAGGCCGTGTTGTCCGCTGGTATGCAGATCGAAGTGTGTCGCAGCGAGATCTCGGCCGAAGAACGCAGCGACAGATTGGATCTTGCGAAGGATCTGACGCGTCGAGCTGTGGAACAACTGCGGTCGGCGATCTACGCGCTCAATCATCCGCAGGACGCGGATCGAACGTCGCTTCCCGAAATGCTCGAACAGCTTTCCGTGGTCCACATGCCCGACGAGTTGCAGGTCTCGTTGCGTGTGGAGGGAACCCCCGTCGAGCTGAGCAGCGAGTGTGAGCATGCATTGCTCCGTATCGCCGGCGAAGCATTGTTCAACACAGCGGTGCACGCGCACGCGTCGCGGGCGATTCTTCGGTTGACCTATTCGCTCGATCAGGTGCAGTTGTCGATCGCCGACGACGGCGACGGCGATCCGGCCCACCTGCGAATGATGCTGCACCTGGCCGAGTCCACCGATGTCGACGGCCGCCACCGCGGATTGGCGAACATGGCGGCCCGCACCCGTGAACACGGCGGGGTCTTCGAGATTCGCCGCGCCCGAACCGGGGGTGTGCGTGTGGCAGTGCGCATTCCCTTCCAGGAAAGATCCGAGAAGGGCGAAACACAGTGAGCGTTCCGACGGTTCGCACGGGCATGGGGCAGGTGGCGGCACCTACTGTCCGCATCGTCCTGGTCGACGATCATGCAATTCTGCGCGACGGGCTGCGTTCGGTGCTCGAGCGCGAGTCGGATCTGACGATCGTGGGGGAGGCGTCGACGCGGGAGGAGGGATTGGCCGTCGTCGCGCGGGTCGAGCCCGATATCGTGCTGATGGATCTCAAGCTCTCGGCCAGTTCGGATTACGAGGGCCTTGCCTTGTGCGCACAATTGGCCAAGGCGCACAACGGAATCGGATTACTGGTGCTCACAACTTTCCTCGACGACCGACTCGTGGTGGAGGCGGTGCACGCCGGTGCGCGCGGATACGTCGTCAAGGACGTCGATACCACCGAACTGGTGCGGGCGATACGTGCTGTCTCGCGAGGCGAGAGTGCCTTCGATTCGCGCAGTGCCTCGGCTGTCGTGCGATCACTCAACGGCACCCCGAGCAGCATCGAGCGGCTGACCGAGCGCGAACTCGAAGTACTCCGGCTGCTCGCGACGGGCCTGTCCAACAACATGATCGGGACCCGACTGTTCATCTCGGCGACGACAGTGAAATTTCACGTCAGCAACATCATGCGCAAGCTCGCAGTGTCTCGGCGAGCCGAGGCCGTGTACGCGGCGAGTAAGCAGGGGTTGATCTGAGCCACGCCCAAACATCCGAAGGTGCGGGGAAGCTCTCCGCGCCTAGCCCGCCGGTGTGAGAAGAGTGCACACATTTCGTAACGCAAATGCCTCGGATGGCTTACGCCCAGGGCTTACCGTGTGTGCACTCGAACCTAGCGCGGAGTGCATCATGACGTCGTATTGGACAACCCGGGGACTCGGCCCGGCCGATCAGATGAGCTATTGGCCGATGTTCTCTGCCAGGCATTCACGCCGCTGGCACCGTGGCGATCCCGGGACCACGTCGAACACAGTTCGTCACGTTCAGGACTCCCCGGATGGGTGCGCTCCGCGGCGATCGGAGGTGGCAACGCAGCGGAGATCGCTTCCTGCACACAGTGAATCGATCACGGAAAACGCGAGGTAGCCCGCGCGGACGAGGATGTCGTCTTCGTCAATCTGCAACTGGACGGGCACTGTACGACCACTCAGGACGGGCGGCAGTGCACGGTCTCCCGAGGTGAGTTCGCCATCGTCGACTCGACTCGCCCGTACCGGCTGGAGTTCGTCGAGCCCGGCAACGACGAACTGTGGCGAGTGCTGTCCTTCCGACTGCCGCGCCCTCTGCTGGCAGATGTGGTCGGCCCGTCGGCAGCGACGACTGCGCGGCGTTTCGCAAGCTCGTCGGGTTCTGCTCGGCTGCTCAGCTCGTTGATGGTGGAGACCTGGCGGACCGATTCCTCGCTGCAGACCGCCGAGCGGCAGATGATCGGAGCGGCCCATGTCGATCTGCTGCGTGCCGTACTGGGAGGGACACAACGGCGCACCGGATGCTCGTTGGAGACCGACGAAGCACTTCGGGTCTCCGTCGTTCGGTACATCGACTCCAGGCTTGCATTCGGCCGAGTTCCCGCCACCGATGCGGCCCGCCATGTCGGGGTATCTGTACGCACGCTCCATGCCCTCTTCGAGAGGACGGGAACCACGTTCGGTGCCGTGGTCCGTGAGCATCGCGTCGAAGCGTGTCGGCGTGAGCTTGCCGATTCTCGGGACAATCGATCGATCGGAACGATAGCGGCAGCCTGGGGATTCTCGGATTCCGCCCATCTGGCCAAGACCTTTCGATCACGCTTCGGATGCAGTCCGGTCGAATACCGCGCGTTGGTGCAGACAGGGGAAGTGCCGCAGTCGGCGCAGGGGTGAACTGTTTGTTCGACAATGCAGAACGGTACCGATGACGGCGCAGTCCGGTACAAGACCGGGATGCGTCGGGCCGTGAAACATGGTGGGTAGGGCAGCGTCGCCCGATTCCGTTCTTCACCCCCACCAGGACAGACATCGAGGAGTCTCACATGACCCTGAGTTTCGAGCTCAGCCCCGAGCAGATGGCAGTGCGCATGCAGGCGCGGCAAGTGGCAGACGACATTCTGAGCGAAGTAGCGCCCGCTATTTCCTCCATACCGCGCCCCGAGGATCGCTTCTACGCGCTGCAGCCGGTCTACAAGCAGCTGGCCGGTCTCGGCTTCGTGAAGGGACTGGTTCCCGACCAATACGGCGGCGCGTACTTCGACAATCTCACCTTCGCGCTCGCAGCCGAGGAACTCGCTCGGGTCGACATCAACGCTCCGACTGCGTTGCTGGGCACGGGATTGGGACTCAACCCGATCATCAATTTCGGTACCGAGGAGCAGAAGAACCGGTGGCTCCCGTTGTTCTGCGACGGCGAACCCCGATTGGCTGCGATCGCCTACACAGAGGTGACCGGCGGGGCCAATTACGACTCGGAGGACCCGACCGTCGGAATTCGGACCTTCGCGCGTCGCGAGGGCGACGAGTGGGTCATCAACGGTGCCAAGCACTACACCACCAATGCCTCGGGCTGGGACGGTCAGGGTGCCGACCTGATCAGTGTGGTCTGCCGTACCGATCCTGCACTGCCGCCGTTGGAGTCGCTCGCCGTCATCGTCGTGGAGAAGGGAACGCCCGGGGTCGAGATCACCGACATGATCGACACCATCGGACATCGCGCCACCAATTCGCCGCGGGTGGAATTTCGCGACGTGCGGGTGCCGGTCGGCAACATCGTCGGCAAGCCGGGCGACGGGTTGGACATCGTCGCCACCGCGTTCTCCTGGACCTGCTCGTCCATCGCTGCCGCGTGCGTGGGCAGGATGCGAGCTGCATTCGACTACTCTTTGCACTTCGCCAAGACCGACCACCGCTCCGGTCCGGTACCCGTCATCGAGTATCAGAACGCCGGCTACATGTTGGTGGACATCAAGACTCGCATCGAGGCGGTGCGCTACTTCGCGTGGAAGGCCGCCGACCATTTCGACCGCACCGGCGGACGGGATCGGGAATTGGCCAACGAAGCAAAGATCTTCGCATCCGAGACGGCCGTGCAGGTCGTGTACGACGCCATGCGTCTCGTCGGCGTCGATGCGTACACGAACCTGACACCGATCGCCGCGATCATGGAGGACGTCCTGTGTTTCCCGGTCTACGACGGCGGCAACATGGGGGTCCGACGGCGTAACGTCCACAATCTGCTCAAGGCAGACGGATTCGACTCACTCGGTGCAGCGGAGAATCGACTGTCGGTACCCGAGTACGCCTAGGTCGACGGACGCAGTGGTGTCAGGATCCATTGCGATCCTGACACCACGTCGGTATTGCGATGTGGTACTCCCAGCGGCCTGTCAGACCAGTTGGGGGGTCGAGGTCTTGTCGATCACGAGCCACCCACCGTGGTGCTCGAAGGTCCGAAATGCGCGGCCCGACGACCGACCGAGCTCGACCAGTGATGCCTCGTCGAATGTGCGGACGTGTCCGTGGCAGGCGGTGGTCTCGGTCTCGAAGGGCACGGCGACAACGACACGGGTGCGCGCGATGCGTAGCGCTTCTTCCACTATGCGGGAGCCGGTCTCGGCGTCGACGTGCTCGAGGAGATGCAGTGCAGTCACCGTGTCGGCACTGCCGTCGGCAACGGGAACATTCGCGGCGTCGCACACCACGGTGTCGAGCGTGACCCCGAGGTGTGGGGCCACGGTGGCGAGCAACCGCATGGTTCCGGCCGACAGGTCCGTCGCAGTCACCGAGTGGCCTTCCATCGCCAGCCGCAGTGGAAAGAAGCCGAAACACGAACCCAGGTCGAGCACCGACCCGACGATCAGGTTCTCCGCCCGTTCGTGGACAGGCGCGAAATCGGCGGTGCCCGAGAGCAGCTCGTCCAACGAATTGCGGTAATAGGTGGCCCATGCGTCGACCGGATCGGCGACCGTGGTGCGGACGATCCCGACCAACACCAACTCGAACTCGCGCTGCGAAAGACCTACATGGCGGGCGTGTGCGGTGACCATCGGAACCAGGCGCTCACCGATACCCGCAGACGTCAGGCCGTGGCAGACCTGCACGGTCGACCCTGTTCGGGCCGCGTCGAATTCCAGTCCGGGGAGGTGCCGAACCACCACGTTCTCGTGAGCCCAGACTCCATCCGGGCTCGGTGCGAGTGCATCCAACTCGGTCATCGAAAGCCATTCTGTTCGTCGGACTCTCGGCGAAGCCATCCCTTCGCACACCGTAGAGCGTTCCACACGACGGTGTGCGAACGGTCCGATCCAGAGCAGATCGGGCCGTTCGGAGGACGTGGACCCCACGCGCCGGACGGGCCACTGCCTACCCGGAAGGTCAGTTCGTGTCGACTCCCGAAACTCGGCGAACGCGTCACGATCCAAGGAGTGTCCACGAAAAAGACGCGATACGCATGAGGGAGGTCCACTCCGAGTTTCGACTGTTGTTTCGGTCGAGTTACTCGACGGTGGTGGACGTCCGTCGGAGCTTCAGCGACCCTCGATCATTTTCGCGCACACATCTGTGGTGGCCGACCGAAGACGCGCCACCGCGATGTGGGACAAGGGCCCGCCCTCGATCCGTAAGGGCTGGATGGCGATGGTCGTGGCGATCATCGTGCGTGCTCGCAGCGACCGAGCGGCGTGATGCGCCGCGGCCGACCGCTTGTCCGCCGGTGTCTCCGAGTCGGGGAAGTAGTCGAAGGCGCGGCGTACGTGCCTGTCCTCGTACTCTTTGGTCAGCAGGCGCGTCCCAGGGGTGGCACCGCCGGCCACCTGAAGAAACAGCATCCGGGCCGCATCGGGGTGTTCTGCCGTCCAGTCCCAGACGGCGTCGACGGCCTCCTTGAACGCGGCGGAATCGGCCTCGGTGTCGTCCGGTCGAACTGCCTGGGCTGCGGCGGTACTGGCATCCATCGCGTATCCGAGCGCGGTATCGAACAGCTCTTCCTTGCCGGCGAAATGGTAGTAGACCGCCGTCGGAACCATGCCCGCTGCTTCGGCGATCTCTTGAATGGACGTTTCCGCAAAACCTTTGCGGGAGAAGACACGCACCGCCGCCTGGACGATGAGGTGGCGGCGAGAGGGCCGGTGGGCAGATCCCTTGGGGGGCTGGGCATCGGGCTCGGACGCAATCGGAGCATCGACTGCAGCTCCGAGCGCGGAACTCTCGTCGACTTCGGACGTCGAGCTGCTGGTTCGTCGCGGCACAGCGTCCTCCTCGCCACCTGGGTCAGTGCATGGTGCCATGATCTCCGTCATGGCAGCAAAGGCAGTGAAGCCGAAATCGACGGTGACGCCCCCGGCGGACAAGGGGGCCAAGCGTGCGGCGCATCGGCCCTCGCGGCGCGAAGTAGTGGTCGAGGCCGCCATGCATCTGTATTCGGTCAGGTCCATCGAGGACGTCACCGTGGCCGATATCGCCGCGGAGGCTCAGATGACGTCGGCGGCCGTGTATTACCACTACCCGTCGAAGGACGAGGTTCTGCTCGCGGGTTTACGTTTGTTCGCGGATGGTCTCCTCGACGAACTTCGGGCAGAGATCGCGGCCGATCCGGACGCTGCTCTGGGTGACATCATTTCTTCGTTGCTCGAGTGGACGGATCAGCACCGTGCTGCCGCATTGGTGTACTTCACCCGATCGCCCGGTTGGAGTCTGTCCATCGAAACCCTGCGAAGAGAAGTGCGTTCGGTGATGTTGGCGCTGTTCTCGGCCGAACTGCGCACTCGAAGCGGTATCGCGTCCAAAGCGAAGCAGGGTGCCGCAGCTGTTGCGTTGACTACCCTGCTCGAAGTGGCAGCCTCGTCATGGCTCACCGAGGATGCGGTTCTGGCCGGTCTCGGCCGACGTCGGTTCTCCGAGGAAGTTCGGGAGCTGGCGGCCGACATCTCGAGCGTCTGACGAGGGGTCTCGCGGCACCGATTTCACGAAGTATCTTTGGAGTTTTTTCCCAGTGCTCACTCGATGCGCTCTCCGTCCAGTCGGCTCTCGGCAGTGCCGCCGGACGCTCGAAGCGGACCGACACCGGTGAAGAGAACCGACGCTCCTGCCGTCAGAAGCTCGGGAAGGCTGTTGTTCTCGTCGATCAGCCAATGCTCGTACGCCGAGATCGCCACCCCCAAGAGCATCCATCCGACGGTGCGCGGAAGATGGTCGCCGGGGTCGGAGTTCGTCCGAGCTGCCACGTATTCGGCGATGACCTGACGCCAGCCCTCGTACATCACCATCGAGTAGCTCTGCAGTGCTGGATTTCCCAGGATGAGTGCCATGCGCTGACGGTGAACGGCTGCTTCTTCCTCGGGGAATGTGTTGAACTGCAACAGGGCCGAGTGCAATCCGTCCGCGAGTCCGACGTTGCCGGGCAGGTCGTTCAGATGCGTCCTCAATGCCGTGAGTTGAGCGTCGAAATCGCCCCAGGGAACTGCGTTCTTGGACGGGAAGTAGCGAAAGAACGTGCGTCGAGCGATGCCCGCGGCATCGGCTATGTCGTCGACGCTGGTCTCCTCGAATCCCTTGGCGGCGAACAGTTCGATTCCGAGATCGCTCAGCTCGCCCCGCGTTGTGGACGGGCGCCTACCTGGCTGACTGGACGGTTTTGCGCTCCTGACCATTTTCTTCTTTCCATTCTCTGGTTTTCTGCACTCAGTGTCATTATGTTGGTGACCCAAGCCACTGTCGACTCCGATTGTGGTCCGAACAACCTCAGGAGGTTTCCGATGTCGAAGAACAACGAGAACGCTGTAGTCGATACGGCAGTCGTCGAATCCGATCTGGTCGAAGAGTCGTTGGTCGAGGAAGTATCCATCGACGGCATGTGCGGCGTGTACTGATCATGACCACTGCGGTGCGCGAGGACCTCGACGAGTTGGACCTGGATGTGCGGTGGATTCTGCATCCGCAGGTGGCGTTGCGGCCGGAGTCGTTCGGGGCGCTGCTCTACCACTTCGGAACTCGCAAGCTCTCGTTCCTGAAGAACCGCACGATCGTGGCGATCATCGAATCGCTGCCCGACCACCCGGATATGCGGTCGGCGATTGCGGCTGCGGGCATCACCGAGTCGCAGTCGGCGCCGTATGTGACGGCACTCGCGACGCTGGCCCGCTCGAACATGATCACTCGCCCGTAAAGCCCTGACCTATCGCAGAAGAGGACTTCCGCCCATGACCTCCACCCTCGAAAGACCAGCTCCGGTAGGAAAACTGGTCGATCAATTCGAACTCGGACTCGACGCCCCCATCTGTCTGACGTGGGAGTTGACCTACGCCTGCAACCTTTCCTGCGTGCACTGCCTGTCCTCGTCGGGTCGCCGTGACCCGCGCGAACTCAGTACCGAGCAGTGCAAGTCGATCATCGACGAGCTGCAGAAGATGCAGGTGTTCTACGTCAACATCGGTGGCGGTGAGCCGACGGTGCGGTCGGACTTCTGGGAGCTCGTCGACTATGCGACTGCGCATCAGGTGGGGGTGAAGTTCTCCACCAACGGGGTCAAGATCGACAAGAAGGTCGCGGCGCGTTTGGCTGCGTCGGATTACGTGGATGTGCAGATCTCCATCGACGGCGCTACGGCAGAGGTCAACGATGCGGTCCGCGGGCCGGGCTCGTTCGACATGGCCTGCCGGGCGTTGGAGAATCTGAAGGAGGCGGGCTTCCGGGACGCGAAGATCTCGGTGGTCGTCACCCGGCACAACGTTTCTCAGCTCGACGACTTCAAGGCCTTGGCCGACAAATACGCTGCGACACTACGCATCACGCGGCTTCGACCGTCGGGACGTGGCGCGGATGTCTGGGACGATCTGCATCCGACTGCGGGGCAGCAGCGAGAGCTCTACAACTGGCTCGTCGCGAACGGTGAGGGGGTGTTGACCGGTGATTCGTTCTTCCATCTGTCGGCATTCGGTGATGCTCTGCCCGGACTCAACCTGTGTGGTGCCGGGCGCGTGGTGTGTCTGATCGACCCGATCGGCGACGTGTACGCATGCCCCTTCGCCATCCACGAGAACTTCCTCGCCGGCAACATCGTGCGAGACGCCAAAGACGGCATGGGCGGGTTCCAATCCGTCTGGCAGACTTCCGAATTGTTCCAGGAGTTGAGGTCTCCGCAGACTTCGGGAGCATGCACCAAGTGTGCTCATTTCGATGCGTGCCGCGGTGGCTGCATGGCGGCGAAATTCTTCACTGGCCTGCCCATGGACGGTCCGGATCCCGAATGCGTCATCGGTAACGGCGAAATGGCGTTGGCGGCGGCGGGGGAGATCCCCAAGTCCAGCGTCGACCATTCCCGTACCGGGCAGCGCAAGACCCCACGAAAGTCGGTGCCGCTGACGCTGATGATGCGTCCCCCGGCGAAGATCTGCGACGAGAACCCGCTCGCAGGAATGGAACAGGAACACTGATGGCCAAGAGTGCGTGGTTCGAAACCGTTGCCGAAGCGCAGCGGCGAGCGAAGAAACGTCTACCGAAGTCCGTGTACGCCGCACTCGTGGCGGGGTCCGAACGCGGGTTGACGATCGACGACAACATGGCAGCATTCGGCGAACTGGGGTTCGCCCCGCACGTTGCCGGACTGTCCGACAAGCGGGACCTGTCGACGACGGTGATGGGGCAACCCCTGTCGTTCCCGGTGATGATCTCCCCGACGGGTGTCCAGGCGGTTCATCCCGACGGGGAGGTTGCTGTTGCGAGAGCTGCTGCAGCGCGGGGTATTCCGATCGGATTGTCCTCGTTCGCCAGCAAGTCCGTCGAGGAGGTCGCTGCGGCGAATCCGCAGACGTTCTTCCAGATGTACTGGGTGGGCTCGCGTGAGATCTTGCTGCAGCGGATGGAGCGGGCGCGCGCCGCGGGAGCCGTCGGATTGATCATGACCCTGGACTGGTCGTTCTCGAACGGCCGCGATTGGGGCAGCCCGTCGATTCCGGAGAAGATGGACCTCAAGGCAATGGTGCAGTTCGCCCCCGAGGGCATCATGCGACCGAAGTGGTTGTGGGAGTTCGCCAAGACCGGCAAGATTCCCGACCTGACGACCCCGAACCTGACGCCACCCACCGGCGGTCCTGCGCCGACGTTCTTCGGTGCGTACGGGGAATGGATGGGCACCCCGTTGCCGACGTGGGAGGACGTGGCGTGGCTGCGTGAGCAGTGGGGTGGGCCGTTCATGCTCAAGGGAGTGATGCGGGTCGATGACGCCAAACGAGCCGTCGACGCGGGCGTGACTGCTATTTCCGTCTCCAATCACGGCGGCAACAATCTCGACGGCACCCCGGCACCGATCCGGGCGTTGCCTGCGATCGCCGAAGCAGTCGGCGATCAGATCGAGATCACCCTCGACGGCGGAATCCGACGCGGCAGCGACGTGGTGAAGGCGCTGGCACTCGGTGCGCGTGCGGTGCTCATCGGGCGGGCGTACCTGTGGGGTCTGTCGGCCGGCGGTCAGGCCGGGGTGGAGAACGTGCTCGACATTCTGCGCGGCGGAGTCGATTCCGCCGTCCTCGGACTCGGACACACCTCGGTACACGATCTCTCGCCGTCGGATGTGGTGATGCCGCCCGGGTTCGACCGGAAGCTCGGCGTCTGAGCACCAGCGTGTGGTTCGAGACCGTTGCAGAAGCGCAGCGGCGAGCCCGGAAACGTCTACCGCCGTCGGTGTACTCGGCGCTGGTAGCAGGGTCCGAACAGGGGCTGACCAGTCGCGACAACACCGCCGCGTTCGCCGAACTCGGGTTCGCCCCACACGTGGCAGGGCTGTCGGACACCCGTGAGTTGTCGACAACACTGATGGGACAGTCTCTTTCGTTTCCCGTGATGATCTCCCCGACGGGTGTGCAGGCGGTACACCCGGACGGTGAGGTCGCCGTCGCCAGAGCTGCAGCGGCGCGGGGTATTTCGATGGGGTTGTCGCTGTTCGCGAGCAAACCGATCGAAGAGGTCGTGGCCGCGAACCCACGGACGTTCTTTCAGCTGCACTGGGCCGGTTCACGAGAGTTGTTGCTGCACATGATTCATCGTGCACGTGATGCCGGCGCGGTCGGGCTGATTCTGACGATGGACTGGTCGTTCTCGGAGGGCCGTGACTGGGGTAGCCCGGTGATTCCCGAACGCCTCGATCCGAGGGCGATGATCCGGTTCGCACCGGAAGCGCTGTGTCGGCCACGGTGGCTGACGCAGTGGGCGCGGTCGGGCGCGTTCCCTGATCTGACTGCCCCGAACCTCGCGCCGCCCGGTGGGCCTGCGCCGACGTTCTTCGCTGCGTACAGGGAGTGGAAATCCACCCCGCTGCCCACGTGGGACGACATCGCGTGGTTGCGCGAGCAGTGGGACGGGCCGTTCATGCTCAAGGGCATCTCGCGGGTCGACGACGCACTGCGGGCCGTGGACGCAGGCGTGACCGCAGTTTCGGTGTCCAATCACGGTGGCAACAATCTCGACGGTTCCCCGGCATCGATCAGGGTGCTTCCGTCCATCGCCGAGGCCGTGGGTGCTCAGGTCGAGATCACCCTCGACGGTGGTGTGCGTCGAGGAAGTGACGTCGCGAAGGCACTCGCGCTCGGTGCGCGGGCAGTGCTGATCGGACGCGCATACCTGTGGGGTCTGGCGGCGAACGGTCAGGCCGGAGTGGAGAACGTCCTCGACATCCTGCGCGGCGGCCTGGACTCCGCCGTACTCGGTCTCGGTCGCACGTCGGTCCACGAACTGTCACCGTCGGATCTCCTCGTGCCGCCTGACTTCACGCCGTCGAATCAGCTCCCCGGTCTGGGATAACCGACGCCGATCGGAGGCCGGGATCCAGAACCGAGGGGCCGATTCGACGTGGACGGCCGCCACAGGGAGAAGGATCGACAGTCACCATTCGGACAGGTGAGTGTGGCCGTCCTGTAATGCGCGAGCGAACAGGGCGGCCTTTGTCGGCGCGCTGCGTCCCACCGCCGCGTATTTCTGCCGGATGCGGGTGATGTGGGTGTTGATCGTGCCCACCGAGATGTAGACGGACCGAGCTGCGACCGTTTTCGAGTCGGAGGCGAACCAAGCGAGCATGACCTCGATCTCGCGGGCGCTCAACGCAGGCTTGCGGTGGCGAGCTTCGAGCGGTGTCGGGACTGCACCGGGTCCCCGCTGTGTCGGCCTTCGGAACGGGTGATGCACTGCCGATACCAGCGTTTGTTCGAGCACGAAAATTTCCCCCCTGGAGTGTCCACCTGCCCCGACCACACCGTCCATCGTCGACCGGACTTTGTCGCGGATCCAGCTGGACGAGCATGTCCGTACAAGGTCAATACGGACGGCCACGGACTCCGTACGAGCGTCATTCAAACGCATCAATTTGCTGTTCGTGCAGCTCAGCGCGACGCGCGAGTGCCTCTATCGAGGTTTTCCCGGTTCTATAGTTCTCGCTCATGACCATCGACCGTCCGGATCCTTCGTCGATCACGGACCGCACGGAATTCGCGGCAGCATTGCGTGCGATCCGGACAGAGGCGGGTGCCACGGTCCGGGAGATCGTCGAGCGTTCCGGTGGCTTGCACGGCACCATCAGTGGCTGGTTCTCCGGACATCACGTCCCGACCAAAGCCAGCGCCGAGATGTTCGCCGCCGTACTGATCGCATGCGGCGTCGCCGACGAGGACGAGCGCGCCCTGTGGTGGGACGCGGTGTCGAGGGTGCGGTCGATCCCGGGCAGGCGGACCGTCGATCCGGTGAAGGGCGACCCTCCGTACAAGGGTCTCGAGGCGTTCGAGCCGGCCGATGCGGAGTGGTTCTTCGGCCGTGACGACGTGATCGAGCGTCTGGGCACGCGCGTCCGTGAGGCCCTCGGCTCTGGTGGAGGCATCGTCTTCGTCGTCGGTGCTTCGGGCTCCGGCAAGTCCTCGCTCCTGCGTGCCGGGCTGGCATCGAGATTCCCCGGTTCGGAAGTCCATTCCGGCGTCGGCGATATTCGTGCCTTCCCCGAGCGAGCCGAATCCTTTGCGCCGGGATCGGTTCTCGTCCTCGATCAGGCCGAGGAGTTGTGGACACTGGCGATACCGCTCGAGCGCGAGAACTTTCTGCGTGCGGCAGCGGCGTTGCCGAGCGCGGGGTCGGTTCTCGTGGTCGGACTGCGGGCGGATTTCTACCAGAACGCCGTGTCCGAGGACGCGCTGCTCGCCGGCCTGTCCGACAACCCGGTGGTTGTCGGGCGTCTCACCGAGTCACAACTGCGGGAGGTCATCGTGTCGCCTGCCGCGAAGGCGGGTCTCTCCGTCGAGGCCGCCCTCGTGCAGGTCTTGGTCGGCGAATTGGGCGCACGCGGATCGCAGTTCGCCCACGACTCCGGCGCTTTGCCGCTGCTGTCCCATGCCCTGCTCACCACGTGGCAGGTGTCGAGCGGCAGAACGTTGACTGTCACGGACTATCTCGCAACCGGCGGGATCGGCGGTGCCGTGGGGCAGAGCGCCGAAGAAGTGTTCTCCGCCTTGACCGCCGAACAGCAGCGCGAGACACGGCGCATCTTCATGCGGTTGATCAATCTCGACGACGAGGTCGTCACTCGTCGCCGCGTCGATCGCGTGGAGCTGTTCAACGGAGACGAGAACGCGGACGCGGTCACCGACGTCGACATCGTCGTCGAACGGTTTGCCGCACGCAGACTGCTGACCGTCGGAGAAGAGACCGTCCAGATCACCCACGAGGCGTTGCTGACGGCGTGGCAGCGGCTGCGCGAGTGGCTCGACGACGATCGTCAGTGGCTCGTCGAGCACCGTCGACTCACCCAGGCCGCAGAACTGTGGGAGAACAACGATCGCGACGACGGTTCGTTGCTGCCGGAATCGAGGTTGGCGTTGGTGCAGGAATCCCTCGGTCCGGTACGTCGGCGAGATCTCAACTCGGTCGAGAGGCGGTACCTCGACGCGAGTGCGAACCGAATCGAGCAACAGAACCGAAGCGACCGACGTCGGCGACGCACCCTCGAAACGCTCGTCACTGCACTCGCGCTGCTGACCGTACTGGCTGTGACACTGGCAGTGACCGCGTTCGTTGCTCGGTCGGACGCGAACAACCGACGGGTCGAGGCCGAGCGCGCGGAGGCAGAGGCTGTCTCACGTCAGATCGCCGGTGTCGCACAGCAATTGAGGAGTCAAGATCCCGGGCTGGCGGCATATTTCGCGTTGGCGTCGTACGAGGTGGACCGCACGACGGAGGCGCGGTCGTCGCTACTCGATTCATCTGCGATCCACACTCCTGTGCGGCTGCTCGGAGTGGAGGGCGGGGCGGTGACCGCGGTCGACCCGCGCGGAAACATCGTGGCAACAGCCGGTTCGGACGGACGCGTGCGGATGTGGTCCCTCGAGGGCGGGCACGCGAAGCTCGGTGAAATTGTCTTGCGTGACGCCCGGGTGTTGACGTTCGATCCGCAGGGGAGCGTGCTCGCTGTGGGAGGATCGTACGGCGTCGAGCTGTGGGATGTGGCGAACCCGTCGGCACCGATGTTGTTGTCGCGCATCGACGCAACTGGCGTCAGTAGCCTGTCGTGCTCTCCCGACGGCCGGCTGCTCCTCGTCGGAACCCGAGATGACACACTGCCTCTCCTCGACGTTGCAGAACCCACCGCGCCGCGCACCATAGGTGAAGTCTCTCAACCTGGTTCGCCGACAGCGACGGAATTCAGTTCCGACAGTCGATACCTGGTGACGGCCGGTCCGGGGCGCGCGATGCGGCTGTGGGACGCGACCCGACTGACCGCGTCTCCATCAGCCCCTGTCGTTCCGCTGATCGACGTCCCCTCGGACGGATCGACCTACACCGCGCTACAGCTGGCATTCTCTCCTGACGGCACCACGTTGATCGCGGGTACCACCGGTCGCGAGGTGCTGCGCTGGGCGGTGGACGGCGGTCGGCTGACTGCACTACCGGCGTTGACGGGATTCACCAGCTACGTCAACGATGTCGCGTTCAGCGGGGACGGGGTGTTGATGCTGCGGCGAGTTCGGACAACACCACGAAGGTGTGGGACGCCGCCTCGGGAACGCTGCAGCGGACACTGCCCGGCCCGGTCCAGGTCACTTCGCTCGCGTTCTCACCGGATCGCTCGTCGATCGTGACGGCCAGTGGCGATGGCATCACCCGGATCTGGCCACTTCCCGGACCGGCTTTCGTCGATGCAGGCGACACGATCTTTCAGAACCCCATCGGTGCATCGGACACGCGGCTGCTCGTCGGTTCCGGTAGCCGAGCCCCGGCCACGATCGTCTGGGACGTCTCCGATGTGGAGCATCCGGTGGCGTCGGCACCGTTGGTGATCGGCGACGGTGCCCAACAGACGGGGGCGGTAGCACTGACCGCCGACGGCACCCGTGCTGCTGTGGGTACCACCACCGGTGGATTTCGGCTCTGGGACACAACCGATCTCACCGATCCGGTCGCCCTCGGTGGCATTCGGGAGGCAACGACCAGCTTGACTGCGGGGCTGGTCTTCGACGGAACGGGATCGCTTCTGGTCGTCTCCGGCCAGAACTCGAACGACGTGTCGTTGTGGTCGCTGGCCGACCCAACGACCCCGCGAGCGTTGTCGACCCTGGAGGCGGGTAACTACCCCGCGGGTATGGCGCTGTCACCCGACGGTTCGGTACTCGTCATCGCCAGTGTCGGTGGCGTGGTCGAACTGTGGGACATCGCCGACCCCACCGATCCGCGTCGAAAGACCACGTTGGGCGGTTTCGGAAGTGACGTCCAGGCCGTGGCCATCTCACCGGACGGGCGAACACTCGCCGCCGGGAGTGCGGATCGCTCTCCGACTGTGGGACATGGAGAACCCGGACAACCCACAGCACCTGTCTCGTATCGTCGGGCCGTCCAGCCCGATCTGGTCGCTCTCGTTCGATCCATCCGGTGCGAGGCTGGCCGCCGGTGACGGGGGATCGACGCTGTGGCTGTGGAACGTGGGGGATCGGTACGCACCCGAGGAGTATGCCGCCCTCACCGCGTACGGCCAGCGTGTCTACACCGCGGTGTTCGGCGCGGCCGGACAGGTGCTCTTCGGCGGCGGCACGGGCCGCGATGTCCGCGTGTGGCGCACCGAGCCGGATGAAGTCCGCAGTCGCCTGTGCGAATCCGGGGGCTCGGTGGCCACCGAGGCCGAATGGGCCCGCTATCTGCCCGGGGTGCCGTATCGGCAGTTGTGCGAGACCTGATCGACCGCGGAGCCAGGGCTAAGGATCAGGGATCGGTCGGCTGAAACCCTCCAGCATCCCGGTGTAGCGCTTGGGCGGCGGGGCGGCGAATTCGCCGCGCTTTCCGGTACCCAGTCCCAGCGAGATCAGTGACTGCACGAACAGTGTTCCCGCGGCGACGCCGTCGACGACCGGTACGCCGATCTCGGCCGAAATGTGTTGGCACAGATCGGCCATCCCTGCACATCCGAGGACCACGGCATCGCTACCGTCCGTCTCCACGGCGATGCGGCACGCCTCGGTGACGATCTTGCGGGCGTCGGGGTCCGTCTCGAGATCGAGGACCGGCAGGTCGCACGCGTGGATACCGAGGCAGTGGCGTCCGAAGCCGTAGTGGTTCGCCAGATCCTGGGCACGCCCGACGGTGCGCCCGAGTGTGGTGACGACGCTGAATCCTCGGCCCAGGAAGCTCGCGGCGTGCATGGCCGCCTCGGCGATACCGATGACCGGCCCGGCCGCGAGCTCGCGAGCCGCGTCGATGCCGGGATCGCCGAAGCAGGCGATGACGTAGCCGTCGACCCCCGCGGCCTCGCCACTGGCGATCTCGGCGAGAATTCCTGGGACGCTGAGGGCTTCGTCGACATGGCTCTCGATCGAAACGGGCCCCATCGAGGGGCTGACCGCGTCGACGACCGTGCCCGGGCCGACCACGGCCCGGGCACAGTCACCGATCGTTGCGGTCATCGAACTGGTGGTGTTCGGATTGATGACCTTGATGAGCACGGAAGAGACCCTATGCCTTCGCTGGAACGTCGAAGCTGGTGACAGCCAGCTTGGTTCGCGTCGCAAGGAAGTAGTACGTGGCGAATCCGATGCCGCAGCCGATGAACCAGCTGTACTTCGACGCCGTGGACATACCTGCGATCTCCAGGCCGTCGACGGCTCCGTTGAACAGCACGGTGAACATCGCCACCGCTGCGCCCGCGACGGTCGCGTACACCGCCGCCGGGTTGTAGCCCTTCGAGTACCAGTAAAGGCCGGTCTTGGACATCGAGAAGAGCTCGTCGACCGCCACGTGCTGCTTACGGATCAGGTAGTAGTCGGCGATCAGGATTCCGAACAGAGGCCCGATGAACGCGCCGAGGGTCTCGAGCGTCAGGTGGATGACCTCGGGATTGTTGTACAGGTTCCACGGGGTGATCAGTACCGAACCGACTGCGGCGATCATGCCACCGGCACGCCAGCTGATGCGTTGCGGGCTGACGTTGGAGAAGTCGAACGCCGGAGCGATGAAGTTGGCGACGATGTTGATGCCGACCGTCGCGATGGCGAAGGTGAGGGCACCGAGGACGATGGCGAAGGTGCTGTCGATGCGGGCGACCGTCTCGACAGGGTCGGTGATCAGCTCGCCGAACACCGGCAGAGTCAGCGAGGCGGTGACGACAACGAGGATGGAGAACACCAGGAAGTTGACCGGCAGACCGAGGAAGTTGCCCTTCTTGACGGCAGCGTAGGACTTTCCGTATCGAGAGAAGTCACCGAAGTTGAGCATCGGGCCGGAGAAATACGAGACGACGAGCGCAATGGCTCCCAGCATGACGGGAACGGCGCTGAAGCCGGTGTACTCGACATCGCCGAGGGTGAGATCGATTGCGCCCCAGCCGGCTTTCCAGATCAGGTAGCCGCACAGCATGAACATGACGACGTAGACGGCAGGGCCGCAGAAGTCGATGAACTTGCGGATCGACTCCATCCCACGCCAGAACACCGCAGCCTGGACAACCCAGAGGAACAGGAAGCTCGCCCAACCGAGCAGCGACAGTCCGGCGAAACCGTAGTCCGCGGTGACGGCGTACGGAGCCAGAGACGGGAACAGCTTGATCAGCACGATGTCGAGGGCAGCCGACGCCAAGAATGTCTGGATGCCGTACCAGGCCACCGCGATCAGGCCACGGATGATCGCCGGGATGTTGGCACCGAGCACTCCGAACACGCTACGACAGATGACCGGATACGGAACCCCCGTCACCTGGCTCGGCTTGGCGACCAGATTGCAGAAGAAGTAGACGATCGTGATGCCGACGAGCAACGCGATCAGCACCTGCCAACTGGCCAGCCCGAGCGCGAACAGGCTGCCCGCCGTCACGTAACCGCCGACCGAGTGCACGTCCGACATCCAGAAGGCGAAGAGGTTGTACGAAGTCCACGTCTGCTTCTTCAGCGGAGCGAGATCCTCGTTGGTCAGCCGTGGGTCATAGGTGTCCTTGATCAGTCCACCACCGACGGGGTGGCCCGCGGCTTCCACGAGATCTCCCGTTTGAGCGGGACCGTGCGCTGTATCTGTCATCGATGCTCCTGACGGCATGGCGTATGAGACGAACGAAGGAGGTGAACGAGCGAATGAGGAAAAGTTAGCGGCGAAGTGTTGCGCACTCGTGACGAGAGCGATATATCTTTTCGGTCGTTCCTGCAGGCTCCACTCCCGTATCTTTTCCGGTCGTTCCTGCCGGCTCCACTCCCGCATCTTTTCCGGCTGTTGCTGAGGCTCTATTCCGACGACGGATCGGCGAACAATCCGTGATCGTTCGACAGCGTCGAAATGACCGAATTGAGACGCGTGTGGTGATGCTGCGCGGCGCGCAGCAAGCCCGCGGAATCGCCGGCCAGAAATGCCGCGAGCATTTCGGCGTGATCGCTGTGCAGCGACGCCCTGTCCGACCCGGCGACATGCACCATGGGTTGCACGGGTTCGGTGATGTTCCAGGCGGATTCGAGCATGTGCAGCAATCGATGCATGCGGGACGGACGGGTCAGGGACAGGTGGAACTCACGCGAGAGGCGGTGGTATTCTCGCGAGTCGTCCTGGGCCAGCGAGGCCTCGAGTTGACGATTGATCTCGACGATATGGGCCCGGTCGGCCTCGGTGGCGAGCCCGACTGCGGACGGTAGTGCAGCCGTCTCCAATACCTCTCGCACAATGTACATTTCGCGAAGTTCGGCTGCGGTCAACTGCGCAACCGTGTAGCCCAGATTCGGTCGATGATCGACCAGTCCCTCGCCGATGAGTGTCTTGAGGGATTCGCGCACCGGAATTCTGCTCACCCCGAAGAGTTCCGCTACTTCATTGAGTGGAATCGGGGTATTCGGCGGCGCATCGCCGGCCAGAATGACTCGGCGTAACTCTTGCAGAATTGTCGGTTGCGGGCCGCCGGGTGCCGATATCGACAATTGCGAGAGCAATACGGATCGGCGACGGGGTGGCACGAATCGAAGATTATCGTCGCAGTGTTTCGGCGGCGTGACGTCCTCGTTCCATCCGATAGCATCTGCACTCATGGCCACGGACCCCCTCGGTACGCAGTACTGGCCGGACCTGGACGGGTCTCGCACCCTGGTGGTGCCGGTCGGCTCGATCGAGCAGCACGGTCCGCACCTCCCGCTCGATACCGACACTCGTATCGCAACCGCCGTGGCGCACACCATCGAGGATGCTCTCGTGGCCCCCGCGATCGCGTACGGAGCCAGTGGCGAGCACGAGGGATTTCCTGGCACCGTCTCGATCGGGGCCGTAGCGCTCGAATCGGTTCTGGTGGAGTACGGACGTTCTGCATGCCGCTGGGCCGAGCGAGTGGTGTTCGTCAACGGACACGGAGGCAACGGCCCCACCGTGCGCTCTGCCGTACTGCTGCTGCGCTACGAGGGCCGCGACGTCGTGTGGTTTCCGTGCGCGATACCGGGAGCAGATGCTCACGCCGGGCGCACCGAAACGTCGTTGCTGCTGCACCTTTCGCCCGAGGTGGTGAACATGAGCAAGGCCGAGGTGGGCAATGTCGCCGACATCGCCGACCTGTTGCCTGCGCTTCGCGTCGACGGCATGGCACCGATCACTGCGAACGGGGTGCTCGGTGATCCCACCGGGGCCGATCCGGAGGAGGGGCGTCGGATGTTCGAGCAGCTCTGCACCCGCGCCGGCGACGCTGTGCAGAGATGGAGTCCCTCCGAGCACGGAGTGATCACATGAACGAGCTCGATGGAATGCCTGCTGAGGGGCCGTCCGACGATTCCGGAAAAACGGGGCATGGGTATGTTCCGTCCGATTTCACGGGTGGCCGACACTTCGGCGTCTCGTCCGCTTACGATCTCCTGATGGGTGAAGGTCGGTTGCCTGACGGCTTCGGGGTGCGAGTCGATCCACGCGTACGCACATTCTCCGAAGGACGAGTCCTGATCGGTGGTTCACCGACACGCATGCTCAAGCTCGCACCGACGGCAGCGGCGATGATCGGTGACGGTTTCATCGAAGTGACCGACTCGCAGTCCGCTCTCGTCGCTCGCAAACTGCTCGACTCGGGTGTCGGGAACCCGCGCCCGATGTCGATTCCGTCGCCGAGCGACGTCACCGTGGTCGTACCGCTCAAGAACAACGAGGCCGGGTTGGAGCGCTTGATCGCAGCACTCCACGGTCTGCACGTCATCATCGTCGACGACGGGTCGGACGTTCCGGTCGCAGTGCCGCGGGTCTCGTGGAGTGTGGGCAGCGTGACGGTGCTCCGACACGAGCACTCGCGCGGACCCGCTGCGGCGCGAAACACGGGATTGCGATGTGCCACAACAGATTTTGTTGCTTTCCTGGACTCGGACGTGGTTCCGCGCAAGGGATGGCTCGAGGTGATGCTGGGGCACTTCTCGGATCCGGCCGTGGCGCTGGTGGCACCCCGAATCGTCGCGCTGGAGCCCGAGGGCAGCGCCCTGGCCAGGTACGAACACGCGCGCTCGTCCCTCGACCTCGGTCGCAGGGAAGCAGCGGTACGCGCAGGCAGCTCGGTCTCCTACGTGCCCAGTGCGGCAATGCTGATTCGTCGGTCGGTGGCGATGGACTGCGAGGGATTCGACGAGTCGATGCACGTGGCCGAGGACGTGGACCTGTGCTGGCGATTGCAGGAAGCGGGTTGGCGACTGCGCTACGAACCCGTCGCTCACGTCGCGCACGAGCATCGCGTCACCTTCGTCGAGTGGTTCGCACGCAAGCTGTTCTACGGGACCGGTGCCACACCGTTGTCGGCACGTCATCCGGGAATGGTGCCGCCCATCGCGATGTCGCCGTGGACGTTGGTCGCGTGTCTGCTCGCCGCGAGTCTGACGAGGATCGGACTCGTCGGTGCCGCCGCCACACTCGGTGTCACGATCGTTCGCCTGCGCAGGATGTTCGTCGGTCTGGATCAGCCCACGCGAATCGCGGCCATTCTCGCTGCCGAGGGTTTCGTGGCGGGGTTGTGGCAGTTGGCGTCGGCCCTGTGTCGACACTATTGGCCGATCACCCTGCTCGCCGTGCTGCTGTCGAGTCGTATTCGTAGAATAGCGCTGGGATTGGCTGTTGCAGAGGCGTTTTCGGATTGGTACAAGCATCGGGAACTCGGCGGTCTCGACCCGGTTCGGTACGCGTTCTACAAACGTGCCGATGATGTTGCGTACGGCGCAGGCCTGTGGCGCGGTGCACTGTCCGCGCGCAGCATCGACGCGCTCAAGCCCCGCCTGGACGGCTGACGCGGTGCGAGCCGGGCCCGCCCCGCAGACGGTGTGATCGGAATCGAGCACGCGGACGTCATCGTCGTGGGAGGCGGCTCCTGTGGCTGCGTCGTTGCGTCGAGGCTCAGTGAGAATCCGGATCGGTCGGTGCTGTTGCTCGAAACCGGGCCTGCGTTCTCCGGCGTCGCCGATGTTCCGGCGGCTTTGCTCGACGCGTCGACGCTTCCCATCGGCCCGGGGAGCGAATGGGTGGGAATCTACACGGCCGAACTCGCGGCGGATGTGTCTCGGGTGATCGCGCGAGGCCGGGTGCTGGGGGGCTCCGGAGCGGTGAACGGCGGATACTTCGTCCGCGCCACGCCGGGCGACTTCGACGCGTGGCCGCAGTCGGTGTGGTCGTTCGATCAGGTGTTGCCGTTCTACATCGGCTCCGAAACCGATCTCGATGTCGGGGCTACCGGTCGGTGGCACGGTTCCCGCGGACCGATGCCGGTCTCGCGCACTCCCGCGCAGGACCGACATCCCGTGACGGCGGCCTTCGTGGAGGCCGGTACGAACGCGGGCTTTCTGTTCCACGAGGACCTGAACGCTCCCGACGCGGCCGTGGGGGGAGTGGGCGTTGTGCCCTCGAACATCCGCGAAGGGGTCCGCGTAAGTGCCGCTCTGGCATATCTGTTGCCGGTCGTCGGAAGGAAGAACCTACGGGTACAGGGGAATACGACGGTCGCATCGTTGATGTTCAAGGGAAGCAAAGTGATCGGGGTCGAGATCATCGCCGACGGTGTACGCAGTGTCGTCGAGTCCGACACCGTTGTCGTCTCGGCCGGCGCGGTGCATACTCCTGCCCTGCTGCTTCGATCCGGCATAGGGCCGTCGGAAAGCTCTGCTGCGCTGGGCATTTCGGTCGTTGTCGACAGTCCGGGAGTCGGCCAGGGTTTCAGTGACCATCCCGAGGTTGCCGTTCCCGTCGTCACGACGAACGAATTCCCGACGGCATCTCGTGCTCTGGAAGCGGTGCTGCATGCGGGCGACGTGGAGATCAGGCCGTACACCGGGAGATTCGACCGACTCATTTCCGGGCTCCCCACAGGTCCGCATGTGTTCGGCGTCGGCCTCATGCGCTCGACGGCACGAGGGAGCGTCGCGCTGCGCAGCACGGATCCGTTCGAGGCTCCGGACGTGCGGTACCGCTATCTCGCATCGGAGGGTGATCGGCGGGCGATGCGAGGCGGCGTCGCACTGGCGCGAGATCTGATCGCATCGCCGTCCATGGCGTGCGTCGAGGTCCCTGCGACCCACGACCCTCTCGCGGCACTGGGCACGTCGTTGCACCTGTCCGGTAGCGCCAGGATGGGACCCGAGTCGGATCCGGGGTCGGTGCTCGACGATCACTGCCGCGTGCGCGGAGTGGATGGAGTCTTCGTGATCGATACTTCGGCGTTCCCGGTGGTGCCGAGCCGCGGCCCGCATGCGACGGCGATCATGTTCGCCGAACGCGCCGCTGCCTTGATGGGAGAGGAGCAGGCGGACTGACAGGTGGTTGTTGCAGACCACGGTGAGGGTGTGTAGGCGTACCGTTCGTGGTCTGGGGACCGTTCAGGTTCCCCGATAGATGGGTTACTGCCATGTCGGACAAATCGCCCCGCAACACGATGACCAAGAAATCCGGCAAATCACTCAAGGACAAGCGCGCAGACAAGCGGGCCAAATCGAGTGGTGACACCAGCAACGACATCATCACCACGGCCGTCAAGAAGAAGTAGGCACTCGGGGTCGGCGCAACCGGCCACGGCCGCGCGCGTCGGCCACGGCTGTATCCTTGCGTGTGAGCTGGGTTACAACGATGTGGACAGGTCACGGAGGAAGCGTCGAATGGCAAGCCGATCGGACAGTGGTGGCAACCCCTGGGTCGCAGTGCGCCCCGGCGAGGACGTCGCTGTGCTCGCGCGCCAGATGTCCAGTGCCCATCAATCTTTCGTCGACGATGTTCGTACCCATGGGTCGGCCGTCCGGTCGGTCGTTCTCGATTCGTGGATGCGCAGCCGAACCAAGGGTGTCGACCCGGACGGTGGCAACGACACTCCTGCGCTGACCGGTGCGGACCTCGAGCGCTACCGCAACGGACACCCGATGGCCATCATCCGTCCGGTGATTCGAAAGCTTCTGGTCGAGGACGCGTCCGACACCGGTTTGCTCGTCGCGATTTCCGATGCCGAGGGGCGCCTGCTGTGGGTCGAGGGTGATTCTGCGGCCAAGGACCGAGCACTCGCCATGGACTTCGCCGAGGGGGTCGATTGGAGCGAGGAGAGCAAAGGTACCAACGCCCCCGGCACTGCGCTCGCGGTCGATCACAGCGTGCAGATCTTCGCATCCGAGCACTTCTCGCGGTCGGTGCACGAGTGGAGCTGCTCGGCGGCACCGGTGCACCACCCCACCAGCGGTCACATCCTGGGAGCCATCGATATCACCGGTGGCCCGCGGGTAGCGGTGCCCGAGGTGCTCTCGTTGGTGCGCGCAACGGTCGCCGCTGCTGAATCCGAGCTGCGCCTGCATCTGATGAACTCGCCGAAATCATTGGGCGACACAGCTCCCCGGCTCGAGGTGCTGGGATCGGGACGGCCGGGAGTGGTGCGCGGATCCGGCCGGATACCGCTCTCGCAGCGGCACGCCGAAATTCTGCTTCTGCTCGGTGAGCATCCCGAAGGCCTGAGCTCCGACCACCTCGCAGTGCTGCTCGACGAGCAGGAACTCGACTCGGTCACCATTCGCGCCGAGATGTCGAGGCTGCGCAAGGCCTTCGGTACTGCAGGCCTGGCATCGCGGCCCTACCGGCTGGTCGGCGAATTGTCCTCCGACGTCGGCGATATCCGACGAGCCCTGGATCGAGGCGACGTCGACGCTGCTCTGCGCATCTACTCGGGCCCGGTGCTTCCCGGGTCGTCCGCGCCGGGAATCGAGGAGATCCGCGAGGAACTGCGGTCTCGGATGCAGGCCGCATTGCTCCGACTCGGAGATCCGGTGCTGCTGGCGCAGTGGACCTCGTCCATCCACGGGCGCACGGACGTCATCGCATGGGAGGCGTACCGGGCCACGCTCAGCCGCGACTCCGCGCTCTACGGGCAGGTCAGTGCGCGTATCGACCTTCTCGACCGCGATCTCGGCATCTGAGGAACCGGTCGCTCCAGGCCGTCCTCGGAATCGGCAACGTAGTTGCAACGTTGCAAGCCCTAGTGTCCTGAATCACACACCGCATCAACTGTGAAGCACGTGTCGATCAGGAGGATTTTCAATGTCCGTCTACGCCCGTCCAGGTACCGCCGATTCCGTCATGTCGTTCCAGTCGCGCTACGACAACTGGATCGGCGGCGAGTGGGTACCGCCGGTCAAGGGCCAGTACTTCGAGAACCCGACTCCCGTCACCGGTGAGAACTTCTGCGAGGTCGCCCGTTCCACGTCCGAGGACATCGAGCTCGCGCTCGACGCCGCACATGCCGCAGCCCCCGCATGGGGCAAGACCTCCGCGGCCGAGCGTGCCGCGATCCTGAACAAGATCGCCGACCGCATCGCCGACAACCTCGAGTCCATCGCGCTGGCGGAGTCCTGGGACAACGGCAAGCCGATCCGCGAAACACTGAACGCCGACATCCCGCTGGCCATCGATCACTTCCGATACTTCGCCGGCTGCATCCGCGCGCAGGAGGGATCGCTGTCCGAAATCGACAGCGACACAGTCGCTTACCACTTCCACGAGCCGCTCGGCGTCGTCGGGCAGATCATCCCGTGGAACTTCCCGATCCTCATGGCCGTGTGGAAGCTCGCCCCCGCCCTCGCCGCCGGTAACGCAGTGGTGCTCAAGCCCGCCGAGCAGACGCCCGCGTCGATCCTGCACCTGATCTCGATCATCGGCGACCTGCTGCCCGCGGGCGTGCTCAACATCGTCAACGGCTTCGGCGTCGAGGCAGGCAAGCCGCTGGCATCGAGCCCGCGTATCTCCAAGATCGCGTTCACCGGCGAGACCACCACCGGCCGCCTGATCATGCAGTACGCGTCGCAGAACTTGATCCCGGTGACACTCGAGCTCGGTGGCAAGAGCCCCAACGTCTTCTTCTCCGACGTGCTGCAGGCCAACGACGACTACCAGGACAAGGCGCTGGAGGGCTTCACGATGTTCGCCCTCAACCAGGGTGAAGTGTGCACCTGCCCGTCGCGCTCGTTGATCCAGGCCGACATCTTCGACGAGTTCCTCGCCCTCGCAGCCATCCGTACCAAGGCTGTGCGACAGGGAGATCCGCTCGACACCGAGACCATGATCGGCGCACAGGCCTCGAACGATCAGCTCCAGAAGATCCTGTCGTACATCGAGATCGGCAAGGGCGAGGGCGCACAGGTCGTCACCGGCGGCGAGCGCGCACAGCTGGGCGGCGACCTCAACGGCGGCTACTACATGCAGCCCACGATCTTCACCGGCAAGAACAACATGCGCATCTTCCAGGAAGAGATCTTCGGGCCGGTCGTCTCGGTCACGTCGTTCACCGACTACGACAACGCCATCGAGATCGCCAACGACACCCTGTACGGGCTCGGCGCAGGCGTCTGGTCGCGGGACGGCGGCATCGCCTACCGTGCCGGCCGCGATATCCAGGCCGGTCGCGTCTGGACCAACACGTATCACCAGTACCCCGCGCACGCGGCGTTCGGTGGCTACAAGCAGTCGGGTATCGGCCGTGAGAACCACAAGATGATGCTCGATCACTACCAGCAGACCAAGAACCTGTTGGTCAGCTACGCCCAGAAGGCACAGGGCTTCTTCTGATGAATGCCCCTCGGCCGCCTGCGCGGCTGAAGACCACCGTCGAGGCGATGGACCTGCTCCGTCGCCTCGGCGGTATCCACGGCGAACTGATGATGCATCAGTCCGGGGGATGCTGTGACGGGTCGTCGCCGATGTGTTATCCCGCAGGCGAATTCATCGTCGGCGACCGGGACGTTCTCCTGGGGTACATCGACCTCAGGCTCGGGGTCGGCGAGGTCCCACAGGACCTCCCGAGCGGGAGCGACGGTGTCCCGGTGTGGATTTCGGGGTCTCAGTTCCAGGCGTGGAAGCACACGCAACTCGTGCTCGACGTGGTTCCCGGCCGCGGCGGTGGGTTCTCGCTCGAATCGCCCGAGGGAGTGCGCTTCCTCAGCCGCGGACGTGCGTACACCGCCGAGGAGAACGACATTCTCGCCGAGCACCCACCGCTTGCTGGCGTCGACTGGGAAGAAGGCCGACGGCCGGAGATCCCCGACGATCCGCTGGTGGTCGCCGAGGCCGTCGACGCATGTCCCGTTCCGGGGATGCTCCAGGGCTGAATGCCTGCGGCAGTGGTGCGGCTGAGAGCCCCAGGCGGCACTCAGCCGCACCACTGCGCGGAGCGCATACAGTGCGAACGATGAAGAGCGCACCGAAGTCCGACCACGTCGAGGGTGACGAGAGCCTGCGGACCGTGGTCATCGCTTTCGTCGCCAACCTCGGCGTCGCGATCGCGAAGACCTTTGCAGCGGTGTTCACCGGATCTGCGTCGATGGTTGCCGAAGCCGCGCACTCGTGGGCCGATGCCGGGAACGAGATCTTTCTGCTCGTCGCCAATCGCCGGGGATCGCGCGGACCGGACGATCGACGGCCACTCGGGTACGGGCGGGAGACCTACTTCTGGTCGACTCTCGCGGCGGTCGGACTCTTCGTCGCCGGTGCGGCGGTGTCGGTGTGGCACGGCATCACCTCGCTGTTCGCCGGCGAATCGAGCAGCGAGAACTACCTCGTCGCATACGTGGTGCTCGGCATCGCATTTTTGCTCGAGGGCGTGTCGTTTCTGCAATCGGTTCGACAGATTCGCGGCGAGGCAGCCGAGTACCACAGAGACTTTCTCGATTACGCACTCGAGACGTCGGATCCGACACTGCGCGCGGTGTTCGCCGAGGACAGTGCCGCACTGATCGGCATCGTCATCGCCGGTGCCGGAATCGGATTGCATCAGCTCACCGGTAACGCTGCCTTCGACGCCATCGGCTCGATTCTGGTGGGTGTGCTGCTCGGAATCGTCGCGTTCGTACTGATCGATCGAAACCGCCGATTCCTCACCGGCGAACCGGGATCGAGAGCATTATGGAACGCGGTGGTGCAGCGGATCGAGGAACTTCCCGACGTGGCGTCGGTCCGGTTCGTTCGCATCGAGTTCGTCGGTCCCAAACAGCTCTACGTGGTGGCGAGTGTCGATCTCGTCGGTGATTTCGCAGAATCACGCATCGCGCACACGCTCCGGCGGCTGGAGCGTGAGTTGGAAGCCAACAGAGCTGTGGTGGACGCAGTACTGACAGTCGCCGAACCGGACGAGGGAGACCTCGGCGACGTCAACGCCGTCGGGTACCAGCCGTAATTCGCCCGTCATTCATCGATGACGCGCCGCTTACATCACGCGCCTATCGTGAACCGATTCGCGCGCCACACCTGTTGTGAATCGTCCCCTCGGGCGTGACCGTCGTCCCGAGCGTTATGGCTACGAGAGGCTTGTCATGTCCGTAGTAGACCCCCAGTCGTCTCCTCCGAAATCGGGCTCCCACGAGAGCACTCAGTCACACGTCGAGGGCGGTGACTACCTGGCCAAGCGAACCCTGAAGAAGGGGACGGCAGGCTGGGTCCTGCTGGCGGGCCTCGGAGTCAGCTACGTCATCTCCGGCGACTACTCCGGATGGAATTTCGGTCTCGCCGAGGGTGGCTTCGGTGGTCTGCTCATCGCGGCGATCATCATCGCGGGCATGTACCTGGCCATGGTCCTCGGCATGGCCGAGATGTCCTCGGCGCTGCCCGCGGCAGGCGGTGGCTACACCTTCGCCCGCCGCGCTCTCGGCCCGTGGGGCGGATTCGCCACCGGTACAGCGATTCTCATCGAGTACGCCATCGCTCCCGCTGCCATCGCGACGTTCATCGGTGCCTACGTCGAATCCCTCGGGCTGTTCGGCATCACCGACGGGTGGTGGGTCTACCTGGTGGTCTATGCGGTGTTCATCGGAATCCATCTCTCCGGCGCAGGCGAAGCCCTCAAGATCATGTTCGTCATCACCGCGATCGCCTTGGTCGGACTCATCGTGTTCGCCGTCGCCGCCATCGGACAATTCGACGCGAGCAACCTGACCGACATCGCGCCCACCGACGCAGCCGGAGCCTCGGGATTCCTGCCGTTCGGCTACCTGGGCATCTGGGCTGCCGTCCCGTTCGCCATCTGGTTCTTCCTCGCGATCGAAGGCGTTCCGCTGGCCGCAGAAGAGGCCAAGGATCCGACCAAGAACGTCCCACGCGGCATCATCGCCGCCATGGGCGTGCTGCTCGTCACCGGTGCTGTCGTGCTGCTCCTGGTGACCGGCGCAGGCGGTGCCGACGCCGTCAAGGAATCGGGAAATCCATTGGTGGAAGCCCTCGGTGACGGAACTGCGAGCAAGATCGTCAACTACATCGGCCTCGCCGGACTGGTTGCGTCCTTCTTCTCGATCATGTACGCGTACTCGCGCCAGCTCTTCGCGCTCTCGCGTGCCGGATACCTGCCGAAGACACTGTCCATCACCAACTCTCGCAAGGCCCCGACACTCGCCTTGATCGTCCCCGGCGTCATCGGCTTCCTGCTCTCACTGACCGGTCAGGGCGCAATGTTGCTGAACATGGCCGTGTTCGGCGCGGCGCTGAGCTACGTACTGATGATGGTCAGTCACATCGTGCTCCGTCGCAAGGAGCCGAACATGGAACGCCCGTACCGAACCCCCGGCGGCGTCGTGACAACGGGATTCGCGTTGATCGTCGCAGCGCTCGCCGTTGTCGCCACGTTCGTCGTCGATTCCACCGCGGCACTGTGGTGCCTCGGCGTGTTCGTCGCGTTCATGGCCTACTTCGGCATCTACAGCCGGCATCATCTGGTCGCGAACTCGCCGGACGAGGAGTTCGCTGCGCTGGCCAAGGCCGAGGCCGAGCTGGAATGACGATCTACACCCAGCAGGTCTCGGGCACCACCTACACCTTCGACGGGTTGGTGGACTTGATGGCCAAGGCGACACCGCTTCGATCGGGCGACGAATTGGCAGGCTGCGCAGCCGAATCGGATGCCGAGCGCGCCGCAGCCCAGTGGGCATTGTCGGAGGTCTCGCTCGATGTCTTCCTGCACGATCTGCTCGTGCCGTACGAGAGCGACGAGGTCACCCGCCTCATCATCGATTCACACGACCGCATCGCCTTCGGTGCCGTCTCGCACCTGACCGTCGGCGGGTTGCGGGACTGGCTGCTCCAGGTCACCGCGAGGCCGGATGCGGCCGCGACGTTGCGGTCGGTGGCCGCCGGACTGACTCCGGAGATGGTGGCAGCGGTCAGCAAGATCATGCGAAACCAGGATCTAATCGCGGTGTCTCGAGCCGTGCAGGTGACGTCGGCGTTTCGTACGACGGTGGGACTGCCCGGAACACTCACCACCCGGCTCCAACCCAATCACCCGACGGACGACCCCCGCGGAATCGCCGCGGCCACGCTCGACGGGTTGCTGCTCGGATCGGGTGATGCGGTCATCGGGATCAACCCGGCGACCGACTCGCCTCAGGCGACAGCCGAACTGCTGCACCTGCTCGACGAGATCCGGCAACGCTTCGATATTCCCACGCAATCGTGCGTGCTCTCGCACGTGACGACGACGATGGAACTGATCGACAAGGGCGTTCCGGTCGATCTGGTGTTTCAATCCATCGCGGGCACCGAAGGAGCCAATTCGAGCTTCGGAGTGAACATCCCGCTGCTTCGGCAAGCCAACGAGGCCGGCCGATCGCTGCACCGCGGAACCGTCGGGAACAACGTCATGTATCTCGAAACAGGCCAGGGTTCGGCGTTGTCGGCGGGCGCGCACATCGGTACCGGCGACCGCCCCGTCGATCAGCAGACCCTCGAAACGCGTGCGTATGCGGTGGCCCGCGATCTCGAGCCGCTGCTGATCAACACCGTCGTCGGATTCATCGGGCCCGAGTACCTCTACGACGGCAAACAGATCATCAGGGCGGGCCTCGAAGATCACTTCTGCGGCAAGCTGCTGGGACTGCCGATGGGAGTGGACGTCTGCTACACCAACCATGCCGAGGCCGACCAGGACGACATGGACACCCTGCTGACGCTCCTCGGCACCGCCGGGGTCGCGTTCGTCATCGCGGTGCCGGGTGCCGACGACGTCATGCTCGGCTACCAGTCGTTGAGCTTTCACGACGTGCTCTACGTTCGGCAGGTTCTCGGTCTGCGGCCCGCACCGGAATTCGAGTCGTGGCTCTCCCGACTGGGCATGGTGGACGCCGACGGCAGAGTCCTCGACGTCGATGCCGCGGGATCGCCGCTGCGCGCTTTGATGGGTGCGCGATGAGCACGCCAGCGGAACGACCGGAAACAGAGTTCTGGGGCGAGTTGCGCGCGATGACGCAGGCTCGAATCGGGTTGGGCCGCATCGGTGATTCGTTGCCGACCACGCGGGTGCTCGAGTTTCGCTCGGCGCATGCTGCGGCGCGCGACGCTGTGCACATGCCGCTCGAGGTCGAGGAGCTCGTGGGCCGGGTGGAGCAGGTCGGTCTCGGTGCGCCGTCGGTGGTGACGTCGTTGGCGACGAGTCGCGCGGAGTATCTGCGACGGCCCGATCTCGGTCGGCAACCGAAGGATCTGTCGGAGGTGGTGAATTCCGAGAGCGAGATCGGCATCGTGCTGGGCGACGGGTTGTCCCCACGTGCGCTCGCCGATCACGGCGTGCCGATGCTGGAGGCGCTGAAAGCAGAGCTCTCCGATCGTTATTCGATCGCGGCTCCGGTGATTGCAACTGAGGCGCGGGTGGCGCTCGGTGACCACATCGCGGCTGCGATGGGTGTGCGGACGGTGTTGGTGCTGATCGGGGAGCGCCCGGGGTTGTCGGTCGCCGACAGTCTCGGTATCTATCTGACGCATCTGCCGAAGCCCGGGTGCACCGACGCCGATCGCAACTGCGTATCCAACATCCATCCGCCGGAAGGCCAGGGGTATGCGCAGTCGGCACGAATCGTGGCCGGCCTGTTGGCCGGTGCCAGGAAGCTCGGGCGGTCGGGTGTGGCGTTGAAGGACACCTCGCGAGCCGATGTGCTCGAGGCAGCCGAGGCCCTCACCCTCGAGTGACATCCCCCTATTCGGGGGTGGCCGAGGGTGACCGGGCTCACTACCGTGGCCGTATGGACAGTTACTCTTCCGGTGAGTCGGGCACAGCGGTGCTGGACGACACGATCGGTGCGAATCTGGATCGAACTGCGGCGCGGTACTCGGATCGCGATGCGCTGATAGATGTTGCGTCCGGGCGACGGTGGACCTACTCGGAGTTCGTCGCCGACGTCGATCTGTTGGCGGCCGGGTTGCTCGTGGCCGGAGTCGAGGTGGGGGACCGAGTCGGAATGTGGGCACCGAACTGCCCGGAATGGGTTCTGGCGCAGTATGCGACGGCCAAGGTCGGTGCCGTGTTGGTCAACATCAACCCCGCGTACCGTTCGCACGAGTTGCAGTTCGTGCTGAAGCAGGCCGGGGTGTCGGTGTTGTTGTCGGCCAGAGAGTTCAAGGGATCGAACTACGCGGCGATGATCGACGACGCCCGCCCCGAGGTGCCGTCCCTGCGTGAGGTGCTGTTCATCGGGAGCATCCAGTGGGAAGCGATGACCGATCGCGGGCATCGAGCGCTGGCGAAGACTCCGCGCATGATCACCGATGTGTCCGAGCGGCTCCGCTGCGACGACGCCATCAACATCCAGTACACCTCGGGGACAACGGGTTTCCCCAAGGGTGCGACGCTCAGTCATCGAAACATCCTCAACAACGGATTCTTCGTCGGCGAGCTCTGCCATTACACCGCCGAGGACCGAGTGTGCATTCCGGTGCCGTTCTACCACTGCTTCGGCATGGTGATGGGCAATCTCGCGTGCACGTCGCACGGCGCTGCGATGGTGATTCCCGGGCCCTCGTTCGATCCGGTCGCGACGTTGACGGCCGTCGCCACGGAGAAGTGCACCTCGCTCTACGGAGTCCCGACGATGTTCATCGCCGAACTGGCACTGGAAAACTTCGAGGACTTCGACCTCGGCAGTCTGCGTACCGGCATCATGGCCGGATCGCCGTGCCCCACCGAGGTGATGAAGCAGGTGATCGAGCGGATGGGGATGGCCGAGGTGTCGATCTGTTACGGCATGACCGAGACTTCGCCGGTGTCGCTGCAGACTCGGAGCGAGGACTCCATCGAGCAACGGGTGTCGACCGTCGGACGCGTCGGTCCGCACCTCGAAGTGAAGATCGTCGATCCGATCGAGGGCAGCACACTGCCGCGTGGGGAGGCGGGCGAGCTGTGCACGCGCGGGTATTCGGTGATGTTGGGCTACTGGGAGCAGCCGGAGAAGACCGCCGAGGCCATCGACGACGAGGGGTGGATGCACACCGGCGACATCGGGGTGATGGACGACGATGGCTATGTGGCGATCACCGGGCGGATCAAGGACATGGTGATTCGCGGCGGCGAGAACATCTATCCCCGCGAAGTGGAGGAGTTCCTGTACACACATCCCGACGTCCTCGACGCGCAGGTGATCGGTGTGCCCGACCCGAAGTACGGTGAAGAGCTGATGGTGTGGATCAGGATGAAAGACGATGCTGCGCCGCTCGATTCGGCAGCGGTGCGTGAGTTCTGCGACGGGCGGTTGGCGCACTACAAGATCCCGCGGTACGTGCACGTGGTCGACGAGTTCCCGATGACGGTCACCGGCAAGGTGCGCAAGGTGGAGATGCGCGAGCGATCGCTCGGCCTGATCGAACAGCTGCCCTTCGGCTGACATACTCGCTTCCATGACCAGTGCGCTGTGGACGCCGACGGATTCCGATCTCGCCGAGGCTCGGGTGACCGAGTTCGCGCGCTTCGTCGAGCAACGTCACGATGTGCTTCTCCCGGACTACTTCGCTCTGTGGCGATGGTCGACCACCGAGCTGGAGCTGTTCTGGCGAGCGGTGTGGGACTTCTTCGAGGTTCGCTCCTCCAGCGTGCCGACAACGGTGCTCGCGGAGCGCACGATGCCTGGCGCGCAGTGGTTTCCGGGTACGGAACTGAACTACGTGGACCACGTGACTCGGCACGCTCGACCCGATCGCGTCGCGATCGTGCACGCCCGCGAAGACGGTTCGACGCGGACCGTGATGTGGGAGGAGATGATCGATCAGGCCGGAGCGCTGGCGGGGACGTTGGCCGGTGCGGGAGTTCGACGCGGCGACCGCGTCGTCGGGTATTTGCCCAACGTTCCCGAGGCGGTGATCGCGTTCCTGGCGACCGCGAGTCTGGGTGCGGTGTGGTCCGCGTGCGGGCAGGACTACTCGGCCTCGGCAGCGCTCGATCGTCTGGGGCAGCTCGAACCCACGGCACTGATCACGGCCGACGGGTACGTCTACGGAGGGAAGTTCCGAGACAAGGCCGCCGATGTCGACGCGCTCACGACCGGGCTGCCGACGCTGCGGTTGGTGGTGACGGTCGGCGAGGCGTCGGGAAGTGCAGTGAGCTGGTCTGCCGCAACAGCGCAGAGCCGTGAATTGGAACCGGTCGCAGTGCCGTTCGATCATCCACTGTGGGTCGTGTTCTCCTCCGGTACCACCGGTCTGCCCAAGGGCATCGTGCACGGCCACGGCGGCGTGGTGCTCGAACATCTCAAATCCGTTGCCCTGCACTCCGACCTGGGGCCGGAGTACGTGTTCTTCTGGTACACCAGCCCCAGCTGGATGATGTGGAACTTTCAGGTCGCCGGTCTGCTGGCCGGGTCCACGATCGTGTGCGCCGACGGCAATCCCGCATTTCCGACGCCTGATGCACTGTGGGACATCGCCGCTCGGCTGGGTGTGACCTATCTCGGCACCAGCCCCGGGTACGTACTCGCATGTATCAAGGCCGACGCACATCCGGGCTCCGATCACGATCTCTCGGCACTGCGGGCCATCGGCATCACCGGATCCGCGATGCCTGCGACGTCGTCGATCTGGTTGTCGGAGAACATCGGAGCCCACGTACCGGTCTTCTCCATCTCCGGCGGCACCGACGTGGTGTCGGCATTCGCCGGGGGAGTGCGGACTGCGCCGGTCCGGGCGGGAGAGCTGTCGGTGCCGTTCCTCGGCGTCGCGCTCGACGCCTACGACGAGGACGGCGAGCCCGTCCGCGGCACCGTCGGTGAACTGGTGGTCAGCGAGCCGATGCCGTCGATGCCGCTGTACTTCTGGAACGACGCGGACGGATCTCGTTACCGAGAGGCGTACTTCGAGACCTATCCGGGAATCTGGCGGCACGGCGACTGGATCACCAGGACCGATCGCGGCAGTGTGCTCGTCCACGGCCGGTCGGATTCCACGCTCAACCGCAACGGAATTCGTATGGGGAGCGCTGACATCTATCAGGCCGTCGAATCGCTGGACGAGGTCACCGAGGCGCTCGTTCTGGGCATCGAACTACCCGACGGCGGATACTGGATGCCGCTGTTCGTGGTGGTCCCGGGCGGCGCGACCGACGAGTTGGGTGAACGCATCCGATCCGTCATCGGAACCCAGGTGTCGCCGCGACACGTTCCCGACGACGTCATCGCCACGCCCGCGGTGCCCCACACTCGGACCGGGAAGAAACTCGAGGTACCGCTCAAACGACTTTTCCAAGGTGCCGCTGCGGCAGGCACCGTCGATGCGAGTGCCGTCGACGACCCGGCGGCGTTGGCGTGGTTCGTCGACCGGGCGGCCGAGTTTCAGCGAGTCCAGCGCGCGAGGTAAGCCTTCTCCTCCGGCGCGATGCGGCGCAGAGTCTCGGCACCGACGTCGACCATCGCCATCCGGGTGGTCGCCACGACCGCGGGCGGCGAATCCGGTGCCGCGCCCGCGGCGCGCACCTCGTACCCGATGGTGAAGTCGACAGCGCGCACCTTCTCGAACCACAGGGTGACGTCGAGTGGACCGTCCGAATGACGGAGCGGCTTCTTGTACGCAATGGTCACGTTGGCGATCAACGCACTCTTGATCAGCGACTCGTTGGCCTCGCCCTCGCTGAGCAGCCATTCGATTCGCGCTTCTTCGAGCAGGGTGACCATCCGTGCATGATTGATGTGCGCAAAGGCGTCCATGTCGGACCAGCGCACCGTCACGCTCGCGTGATATCCGACGGGACCGGTCTGCTTCGTCTGCATCGCAACAGGCTCTGTCTTCATTGCTAGAGGATGGCATGCGCGCCCGTGAAGTCGACGCTCTAGAGTCCCAGGAGTGATTATCGCCAATGTCGCACTGGATGGTTCCGGCGTGCTCTTCGACATCGAACTGGCAGGGTCGGTCATCGCGGCGATCACCCCCGCAGGTACTCGACGCGCAGTGGGTGACGAGGTGCTCGACGGTGGGGGCGGGGTGGCGCTACCCGGGTTCGTGGACTCTCACGTGCATCTGACGCAGTGGGCGGCAGCCCGTAGGCGAATCGACGTCGGGCCGGCGATGTCGGCGGCCGACGCCGTCGCGCTGGTGTACCCCTACGCGCGTACGGCAGGTGAATCCGTGGTGCGCGCCAACGGTTTCCGTGACGCACAGTGGCCGGAGGAGCCACACAAGGACCTGCTCGAGAATGCGCTGCCCGGTGCCCGCGTGGCGATGACGAGCATGGACCTGCACACGCTGTGGCTGAGCCCGGCGTTGCTCGACGACCTGGGTATCGACCACCCCACCGGTGTGTTGCGCGACGTCGACGGCCTCGAAGCGGTCATGGCTCTCGAAGAGCAGGAGGACCCGGCCGAACTCGATCGGGCCGTGCTCGACGCCACCGCGGCACTGGCGGTCCGCGGAGTCACCGGCGTCGTGGATTTCGAGTTCGCCGACAACAAGACGGTCTGGGATCGACGCCTGACGGCCGGCTCTCCCGCGGTACGCGTCGACACGACCGTGTGGCCGCAATGGCTCGACGAAGCACTCGAGCGCGGCGAGCGGACCGGAGACGTCTCGGCTCTGTCGGAACTGATCCGGCGGGGACCACTCAAGGTGATGCTCGACGGCTCGCTCAACACCCGGACCGCGTGCTGCCACGACCGATACCCGGGGATCGAGGGTGACGACGCGTACGGTCTGCTGCTCGAGACCCAGGAAGGTCTGTTCGAGCTCGTGTCGCGGGCCTCGCGCGGCGGCATCGTTCCGGCGATCCACGCGATCGGTGACCGCGCGAACGGGATTGCTCTCGATGCGTTCGAGCGTGCCGGTTGCGGTGGTCGAATCGAACATGCGCAACAGATCCTGCCGGAGGACATCACGCGTTTCGCAGCGCTCGGCGTCGCGGCATCGGTGCAGCCGCAGCACGCGATGGCCGATCGCGAGATCGCCGAGGATCTGTGGGCCGGACGGCGCTCGGTGGCGTACGGATACGGAACCTTGCACCGCAGCGGGGCGACGCTGCTGTTCGGTTCCGACGCCCCGGTCAGTCCGCCCGAGCCGTTGGCCGGAGTCGCCGCAGCGGTGTTCCGTACCGACGACGACCGACCCCCGTGGCACCCCGAGGAAGCCGTACCTCTCGAGGTGGCACTGCGGGCGGCGTGCGGTGGCCGCGGGATACTCCGCGTGGGGGATACGGCGGACATCGTCGTTCTCGTCGAGCATCCCGTGCACCGATCGGCACACGATCTGGCCGACACCGAGATCCGAGCGACGATCTGCGCCGGCGCGCTGACCCACGCGTCCGCCGGATAGGTACCGGGTTCGCCTACGACGCTTCGGTCTCTACCCGGACATGAGAACTCACTCATGTTGCCCTCATCGGCGTCTCACTCGTTCGAGACAGTGTGGTGATGTGAAGTTCGCACCCAAGATCGCCGCCCTGGCGGCCGTGGTGATCGTTCCGGTGGGCGTGGCACTGGCGAGCACCGTACTCGCCGACCCCCCGCAGCCACCGAGCTTCGAGCCGCGAGTCACCGTCGGAGTCGCGGCACCGAGCGCATCCCAGACCTCCGGCGAGGCACCGCCCCCATCGGACACACCGGCCTCCTCGACCGTGGCACCCCCGACCGCTGCACCCTCGACCGCGGACCCCTCGGTGGCTGAAATTCCTCCCGCGGCCACGGGCCCGGTGGGCGGTACGGCTCCTGCTGCAGCGGAGCCGCCGGCAGCACCGCAGTCCATCGTCGTCCCTGCCCCTCCGCCCGTCGAAGTCATTCCGGACGGTGATGACGATGATGACGACGACGTCGGTGGCCAGGACGATGTGGATGGCGACGACGATGTGGAAGACGACGACGGGTGAACTCCACCGAGAAACTGATCGACGGCAGTGATGCCCGCACCGAGGTGCTCGCGCGGAAGGGCCCTGCGCCCGAGCCTGCGACTCGTCGTCCCCGGGTGGGAACCCGTGTTCCGGCGCGGGTGCGCATCCTCGGCTGGCTGTTGTTCGTCATGGCACTGGCCATGCTGGCCGTAGGGGTTGCCGTGCGAACGATCCTCCTCGCCGATGTCGAGAGAGACACTGCGGTGGCGCTCGAGCAAGAGATCGGCGAGTTCAGCGAGTTCGCCGCGACCGGCCGGGATCCGGACGACGGGTTGCCGTTCGGCAATGTCGCCGATCTGCTCCAGTTGCACCTACAGCGCCAATACCCGGACGACGACGAGATCCTGTTCGGCTACACCGACCGACTGCTGCGTCAGGAGCGCAGCGGCCCGGGAGATCTGGTCGCCGACGCGGCCGTCGTATCGGCGATCGTGGACTCACCCGACAGTGTGGGATCGACGCAGACTTCGGAAGGCGAAGTCTCCTGGGCGAAACAGGTCGCCGAACCTTCCGGCGGAGGCCAGGCCGGAACTTTCGCGATCGGGATCCTCGTCGACCGCGAACGCGCGGACGTATCCGACACCGTTCGTGTGGTGATCGGAGTGTCACTGATGGCACTGCTGTTCACCGGCGGCATCGCCTGGGTCGTGGCCGGGCAGATCCTTGCGCCCGTGCGTCTGGTTCGGCGGACCGCAGCCCAGATCACCACCGACGACCTGTCCAGGCGGATCGAAGTGGACGGCCGAGACGACGTCGCCGAACTCGCCGACACCTTCAACGACATGCTCGATCGATTGGAGTCCGCGTTCGCCGCGCAGCGACAGTTCGTCGACGACGCGAGCCATGAGCTTCGTACGCCGATCACGATCGTGCTGGGGCATCTCGAACTGATGGGTGATGACCCACGCGAGCGCGAAGAGACGGTCCGGCTCGTCACCGACGAGTTGGACCGAATGAACCGGATCGTGGAAGACCTGTTGCTCCTCGCCAAAGCCGAGCGGCCGGATTTCGTGCACAAGCAACCGGTGGATCTCGAGACCCTCACGCGCGACATCGACGCGAAGGTACGCGCGCTCGCCGACCGCGACTGGATACTGGGGCACGTCGGCACGGGCTCGGTGCGGGTCGATCCACAACGAGTCACGCAGGCAGTGCTTCAGCTGGCGCAGAATGCGGTGTCGCACACCGGCCCCGGTGACCGAATCGTCGTGGGCTCCGAGCTCGTCGAGGACCGAGTTCTGTTGTGGGTGAGCGACACCGGTCCCGGTGTGTCCAGCGAGGACGCGCCGACCATCTTCGAACGATTCGCGCGCGGCACCAGTACTTCGCCTCGCTCGGGCAACGGCGGAGCGGGTCTGGGCCTGAGTATCGTGCGAGCGATCGCCGACGGGCATCACGGTGCCGCGACACTCGACAGTCGGCCCGGTGCCGGTGCGACATTCGGGCTCGATCTACCGGCACGGTGAGCGACCGACGATTTCGTTCTGCCAGAAATGTTTCCACGTCACCCACGGCAGTGGAACGGCACATGAAAGAACGCTCATGGAACGTTCATCGGCGTTTCATCGGACGGACCGAGACTGGTCACCATGAACACGGTCAGCTACAGAACGCAGCCACCTCCTGTCCCGGAACCGATGCGCTCGTGGCGCTTTCGCGATCTGTTGACCCGCCGACTGGTCCAGGGTGTCACAAGTTCGGTTGCGCTGCTGGTACTCCTGGCCGTACTCGCCGGCGCGGCGCAAGGGCTGCCCAGCGCCGGGCGGACCACGCTCGTGGTCTTCACCGCAGCTGTCGCGCTCTGGGTGTTCACGAAGATCGACGACACCTACGTAGCTCTCGGTGCCGCACTTGCTCTGGTACTGACCGGTGTGGTGAGCACCGACGCACTGTTCGACACTCTCGGCGAGGAGACCATCTGGCTTCTCATCGCGGCATTCATCATCGCCGCCGGAGTCCGCGAGTCCGGTTTGGCAACGCGCGCAGCAGTATTCATCGTCAGTGGCGCGCGTAGCGTACGCCAGCTCGCCCATCTGGTGACGGCCGCGTTGATCGTGACCGCTTTCGCGATCCCCGCCACCTCGGGTCGCGCGGCCCTTGCGCTGCCGGTGTTCTTGGCGTTGGCGCAGGCGCTCGCCGAGCGCAAGCGGGTGGTGCGGGCTTTGGCAATTCTGTTTCCTACCGTCATCCTGCTGTCCGCGGTGGCGACGCTCATCGGGGCGGGGGCGCATCTGATCACCAGCCAGGTGCTCGAGAGTGCGACGGGTACCGGGATCAGCTTCACCGCGTGGCTGTTGCTCGGTGTGCCGCTGGCCGTGGTCAGCAGCCACTGCGCCGCCGAACTCGTACTGGTGCTGTTCACCGATCGGGAGGATCGCCGAATACCGTTGGCGGTGAACGTATCCGATATGGCATCGCGACTCCCGACACCGGTGACGGGACCGCTGACCATCGCGGAGAACCGGGCCGCGACGCTGCTGGCCGTCGTCATCGTGCTGTGGTGCTCCGAACCGTTGCACGGCGTGCACCCCGCCATCATCGCCCTGCTGGGTGCCTTGATCTCCACCTCACCGCGTGTGGGTACCACCGACTTCGGAAAGGCGCTCGCTACCGTGCCGTGGTCGCTGCTGTTGTTCATGGCGGCAACGCTTGCCCTCGGGACCGCGTTGACGACGTCCGGTGCGGCAGGGTGGCTCTCGGACGGGCTGTTCACGTTGGTTCCGATCGGCTCGGCACCGCCCTGGGTGTTCATCGCGGTGGTGATCGTGCTGTCCGTGGCCTCGCACCTTCTCATCCAATCTCGCTCGGCACGTTCGTCCGTCCTCGTTCCGCTCGTCGTCACCACGGCTTCGGCGCTCGGAGTCGACCCCATGGCTGCGGCCTTCGCGTCGACGGCTGCAGCAGGCTTCTGTCACACCATGCCGTCCTCGGCGAAGCCGGTGGCAATCTTCGCCAAAGCCGAAGGTGCGGAGACGTATTCACCGAAGGACCTGCTACGCCTGTCCGCCTTTCTCGCGCCGCTGACCGCAGGGACCGTGCTGTTCTTCGCCGTGTTCGTGTGGCCGCTGCTCGGCACCCCCATCTCCTGATCTCCCACCCTCGAAAAGGAATCGATCACCATGCCGTCTTCCACCCCACTCCGGTTCGTCGTCGCCCCGTCCGGGTTCAAGGAATCTCTCGGTGCCGACGAGGTCGCGTCGGCCATTGCCGCTGGTATTCGCCGGGTGGTGCCCGGGGCCATCGTCAACTCGGTCCCCCTCGTCGACGGGGGTGAGGGGTCCGCCCGCGCCCTTGCCGGTGCCACCTTGGGCAAGGTGATCGACACCGTCGTGACCGGGCCGGTGGGCAAGCCGGTCGATTCCCATTTCGCTCTGCTGGGAACGGACGGGCCGGTCACCGCGGTCGTGGAGATGGCAGCAGCCGCCGGTCTGTCACTGGTACCGCGAGACATGCGCGACCCGACCTTGACCACGAGCCACGGAGTCGGTGAGCTCATCCGCACCGCTCTCGACTACGGTGCCGAACGAATCCTGTTGGGCTGCGGCGACTCCGGCACCTCGGACGGCGGTGCGGGGCTCCTACAGGCGCTCGGAGTGCGACTCCTCGATGCCGAAGGCCTCGAATTGGGCGACGGCGGAGGCGAGTTGACTCGGCTCGACCACGTCGATGTATCCGGCCTCGATTCACGGCTCGGTCCGGGAAGCGGTGTGGAGATCAGGGTCGCATGCAACCCACACAACATTCTCTGTGGGCCCGGCGGAGTCGCCCGAATCTTCGCACCGCAGAAGGGGGCCACCGCGACGCAAGTGGAGATCCTGTCGGCTGCGATGGACCGCTGGGCCGAGGTGTTGGAGCGTGACGTGTCGACGCGGCCGGCCGGTCTGAACCTCCGCACCGGGCCCGGTACCGGCGCATCCGGCGGGATGGGGGCAGGCGTGGCAGCGGTCCTGCGGGCCGAGCTGCTACCGCGCTTCGAGGTGATGCTCGATCATGTCGACCTCGACAGCCTCATCGCGACAGCAGACCTGGTGTTGACCGCCGAGGGGTCCATCGACAAGCAGACGCCGAAGGGGAAGATCCCGACGGAGGTCGCCCGCCGAGCCAAGCTTCACGGCAAACCTGTGGTGGCGCTCGCGGGAACCATCGGTCTCGACGCCCGCGCCAACTACGACTCGGGTATCGACGCCTTCGCCGGCATCCTGCCCTCACCGGTCGAGTTGGTCGAGGCACTCGAACGGGGTGCCGAGTTCCTGACCGACGCCACGGAGCGAGCGATGAGATTGCTTCTGGTCGGAGCGACTCTCGGCCGGTGAGGCCGGAGCAGCGTGAATGGATCTCGTGGACCTGCCGAAGTGTCCGCGATCGCCGATTCTGTCGGACCACCCGCGTAGCGTGTCTGCGATGACGTCGATCACCGATCCGCGCGTACGCGAGTTTCTGTCCACGGGTACCCGCACCGGCAAGCTCGGGTACCTGGCCTCCGACGGCAGGCCCCTGGTGGCCCCCGTCTGGTTCATCGTCGAGGGCGACGAGATCGTGTTCAACACGGGGGCCGACACCGCAAAGGGTAAGTCGATTCGCCGTGATCCCCGCGTGGTGCTGACCGTCGATCTCGAAGAGCCGCCGTACGGATTCGTCCAGGTGCAGGGCATCGCGTCGGTCGACGAGGATCCCGCCGAGTTGATCCGCACCGCCACCGAGCTGGGGGCTCGGTACATGGGCCGCGATCGCGCCGAGGAGTTCGGCGCACGCAACGGTGTTCCGGGCGAACTGATCGTTCGAGTGACACCGAACAAGGTGATCGCCGCTTTCGACATGACGGCATGACGAGCGACGGTCTTCGCCCGGTCGGCACTGTAGATTGACCGGGTGCCGAATCGAGTCGGAGTGTGTCGGGTGAGCTCGGATCGGGTATCGACTTGTAACGGTCCGGTACATACGGACGGATATGTACTGAAAGGTAACTTCGAGTTGTTTCCGGTGAGAAAATAGAGAACGAAGTAAGCAACTTGCTCGATGTGTTCGGTGCCTGCCGATCGCTGCCCGTGTGGCAGCCGGTGGGGGCGCGTGTGATTGTGGGAAAGAGAGGCTTCGATTGGACCCGCTAGGTGTGGAAGGTGCTGGACACGACGACGGAGTCGGCAGTTCCGAGCATTCGTCGTTCCCACTGTCACCGGCCCAATTGGGAATGTGGTTCGCGCAGCACGTGGACCCCTCGGTACCCGCGAACATCGCCCAGTACATCGAACTGCACGGCGACCTCGACGTGGAGCTGCTTCGCCGAGCATCCTCGCAGGCGGCACTCGAACTGCAATCCGGATTCGTGCGCATCGTCGAAGTCGACGCCGAGCCCCGGCAGATCGTCGACCCCACTCTCGACGACTCTCTGAACTACCTCGATCTGCGCGGTGAGGCCGATCCGCGGGCAGCGGCCCTGGCGTGGATGCACGGCGACTACAGCGCGCCGATCGACATTCTCCGCGACCGACTCATCGCGGCAATCGTCCTGCGCCTCGAGGACGACGTGTGGTTCTGGTACGAGCGCGTGCATCACGTGGTGCTCGACGGTTTCGGTGCCGTCACGTTCATGAACCGTGCGGCGGAGCTGTACACCGCAGCGGTGGAGGGTACCGAGCCGAGCAAGAATCTGGCATCGGACCTGACCAAGGTCTACGACATCGACGTGGCATACCGTGATTCGTCCCGTTTCGAGGCCGACCGCGAGTACTGGGCGTCACGCATCGACGGCATCGACGGAGTCACCACTCTCGCCGGGCACACGGCTCCGCCCGCAGCGAAGAGCCAGATCGACAGCACAGCTCTGTCCACCGAGACGATGGAACGGCTCGAGGCTCTTCGTGCCGAGACGGACACGACGATGGCAACCATCGTCATCGCCGGCTTCGCTGCCTACCTCGCCCAGATGACCGGACGAGAAGACGTCGTACTGTCGCTGCCGGTCACCGCACGCACCACCGCTGTACTTCGCCGTTCCGGCGGCATGGTCTCCAACGTCGTTCCCCTGCGGCTCGACGTGTCGGGAGACACCACCGTCGAGACCCTCTTCGCGCGCGTCAACGCCGAGGTCTCCGGGGCCCTGCGCCACCAGCGTTACCGGCACGAGGACATCCGGCGCGATGCAGGCTCGGCCAGTGGTCAGGCCTCGTTCTTCGGCCCGTGGGTCAACATCATGCTGTTCTTCGGTGAGGTGCGCCTCGGTTCGATGGTCGGCGGCATCAACATTCTCTCGACCGGCCTCATCGAGGATTTCGGGCTCAATCTCTACACCAGCGTCGCCGGGTCCACCACGCACATCGACTTCGAGTCCAACCCCAATCTGTACGGACCGGAACAAGCCGGCCGGAACCACGAACGCTTCGTCGATTTCTTCGCCCGTTTCGTGGCGTCGGGACCGAAGGACGCGGTATGGGATCTGGCACTGACGGACGGTCTCGAACGCGAGCAGGTCGTGGACCGGTGGAACGACACCGAGCACGAGACCGAACCACGGACTCTGCTCTCTGCATTCGAGGCAGCCGCGGCCGCGAACCCGGATGCGACAGCCCTGGTGTACGAGGGCGAGGCGCTGACCTACGGTGACCTCTCGGCGCGCGTGAACGGCCTCGCCCGCCACCTGATCGACATGGGTGTGGGTCCCGAGACGCTCGTCGGACTGTCGATTCGCCGTTCTTTCGACCTCGTCGTCGGCATGTACGCGATCGTCGCGGCGGGCGGTGCCTGGGTGCCGATCGACCCCGACCACCCCGCGGATCGCACGGCCTACATTCTGGATTCCGCGCAGCCGCGGTGCGTGCTGATCTCCTCCCGCGACGACGTGGCGCTGCACGAGGGAACCGAGACGGTTGCGGTCGATCTCGTCGACTGTGCCGCGAGGTCCACGGCACCCGTTCGGGATGTCGAACGCACTGCGCCACTTCGACTTTCGAATACTGCGTACGTGATCTACACCTCCGGTTCCACCGGACGGCCGAAGGGTGTCGCGGTCGAACACGCGGCCATCCACAACCAGATGGAGTGGATGCTCTCGGAGTATCCGATGGACGCATCCGACGTCTATCTGCAGAAGACGGCCACCACCTTCGACGTCTCGCTCTGGGGATTCTTCCTACCGCTGCGCGTCGGCGCGACGATGGTGCTCGCCACCCCCGACGGGCATCGAGACTCGGTCTACGTGGCCAACAAGATCGCCGAACATCGGGTCACCGTCACCGATTTCGTGCCGTCGATGCTGACGGTGTTCGTGGCCAATGCGCCGATGGGCACCTGCAGTTCGCTGCGCCACGTGTTCGTCATCGGTGAGGCACTGCCGGTCGAGACGGCAGCGTCGTTCCGTGCGCTGTGCTCGGCGGGGCTGCACAATCTCTACGGCCCCACCGAGGCCGCGGTCTCGGTCACCTATCACCCCAGCGGACCGGAGGACACCCGTACCGTCCCGATCGGTGTCCCGGAGTGGAACACCAGGGCCTTCGTTCTCGACGGTCGGTTGCGACCCACCCCGATCGGCGAATCGGGCGAGCTGTACCTCGCCGGAGTCCAGTTGGCGCGCGGCTACGTGGGCCGACCGGATCTGAGCTCGGATCGCTTCGTCGCCAACCCCTTCGGCACCGGCGGCGAGCGGATGTACCGCACCGGTGACCTCGTGCGCTGGCGTAGCGACGGCGTGCTGGACTACATCGGACGAACCGATTTCCAGGTCAAGTTCCGCGGCCAACGCATCGAGCTCGGCGAGATCGAAACGGTTCTGCTCGCCAACGAATCCATCTCGCAGGCAGTGGTATTGGTGGTCCAGACGGTCACCGGTGATCAGTTGGTGGCGTACGTGGTCGCGGCTCCCGGGCGATCCATCGAGTCGGCCGCGGCGATCGAGTTCGCCGGTCACGCCCTACCGTCGTACATGGTGCCTGCAGCGGTCGTCGTCCTCGACGCCCTGCCGCTGAACACCAGCGGCAAGCTCGACCGAAAAGCGTTGCCGGAACCGGTGTTCAGCAGTGCGAAGAAGTACCGGGCCCCGCAGAGCCGAGCGGAGTACGTCGTCGCGGGCATCTACGAGGATCTGCTCGGAGCCTCCAAGGTCGGTCTGGACGAGGACTTCTTCGAGCTCGGTGGTAACTCTCTGATCGCCACGCAATTGGTGACGCGAGTCGGCAGCGCTCTCGGTGTGCGACTCGGTGTCCGTGAGCTGTTCGAGGCTCCCACGGTCGGCGCACTCGCGGCCAGGGCCGAATCGGCGGCCCGGCTCGGGGCGGACACCCCGGTTCTGGAGTCGCGGGAACGCCCCGAGCGTATTCCGCTCTCACCTGCGCAACAGCGGATGTGGTTCCTCAACCGCTTCGACCCGACCACCGCGGCGTACAACCTGCCGTTCTCCGTTCGTCTGACCGGCCCGCTGGACGTGGTGGCGTTGTCTGCCGCATTCGCCGACGTCGTCGATCGACACGAAACGCTGCGCACCGTCTACCCCGAAGTGGACGGCTCACCGGAACAGGTCGTGCTTACGGCCGCACGGACTCCGGCGACGATCCTGCCGGTCCGCATCGAACGCAACGAACTGGGTGGCCGGCTGCACGAACTGGTCGCCAAGGGATTCGACGTCACGGTCGATACACCGTTCCGCATCGCACTCTTCGAGATCTCACCGACCGAACACGAACTCGCGATGGTGCTCCACCACATCGCCGCCGACGGCGCGTCGTTCGGCCCGCTGGCGCGGGACGTGCTGGTGGCGTACTCGAGCCGCGTCAAGGGGCGCGCACCCGAGTGGACCCCTCTCGAGGTCCAGTACGCCGACTACGCGTTGTGGCAACGAGCGGTGCTCGGTCCCGAGACCGATCCATTGTCTCTGGCGTCGCGCGAAATCGCCTACTGGAGCGCGACTCTCGAAGATCTGCCCGATCAACTGGCGCTGCCGTCGAGCAGGCCACGGCCCGCCGTGTCCTCGAATGCGGGCAGCAAGCTCCGGGTCGACGTTCCGGCGCATCTGCATGCCTCGCTGGCGAACCTGGCCCGAGCGAACAACGCCTCGCTGTTCATGGTCATGCAATCCGCGTACGCGCTGCTGCTCGCTCGGCTCAGTGGTACCACCGACATCGCCATCGGTGCGCCCGTGGCCGGTCGGGGAGAGCCCGCGCTGGACGACCTGGTCGGCATGTTCGTCAACACGCTCGTACTGCGCACCGAGGTCGATCCGGCGTTGACGTTCGAGGATCTGCTCTCGCGCGTACGTGACACGGATCTGTCCGCGTTCGCGCATGCAGACGTGCCGTTCGAGCGCCTCGTCGAGGTGCTGAACCCGGTCCGCTCGACGTCTCGGCACCCGCTGTTCCAGGTCGCGATCTCACTCGAATCGGCGATGTCTCGCGAGCTCACCGTCGGCAGCCTGCGCGCGGAAGCCGCCGAATTCGATGTTCCCATCGCCAAATTCGACATACAGCTGTGGCTGACCGAGCACCTCGACGACGGAGCGCCCGCGGGTATCGATGCGGTGTTCGAGTACGCAACGGATCTGTTCGACGAAGATCTCGTCGAGAGCTTCGCGCGTCGCTTCCTGGCGATTCTGGACGCGGTCACCACGGACGCGACAGTGCCGGTCGGGGACGTCACGATCGTCGACGCCGCGGAGCACCGTGCCGTGGTGTCGCAGTGGAACGTCTCGGGAGACGACGTCTCACGAGAGCTGACCCTGGTGGATCTGCTCGATGCAGCTGCCGCGAATCACCCGGACGCCGTCGCGGTGCGGTTCGGTGGCTCGTCGATGACCTACGCGGAGTTCGATGCGCAGTCCAATCGCCTTGCGCGCGTTCTCGTCTCGCACGGCGTCGGCCCCGAAAGCCTGGTCGCCGTAGCACTTCCTCGGTCGGCGGAACTGGTCGTCGCGCTCGTCGCAGTGATCAAAGCCGGCGGTGGATACCTCCCCGTCGATCCGAGTTACCCACTCGACCGGGTCGAGTACATGCTCGACGATGCTCGGCCCACCACCGTTCTGTTGTCCGGCTCGGACCGAGTCGAACTGCCGTCCGACGTCGAATCACGTACCGGCGCAGCGTTGCTCGATATCGACACCGTCGAGCTGTCCTCGGTGTCCGACGATCCCGTCACCGACGAGGATCGGACTGCTCCGCTGCGGCCCGACAACGTCGCCTACGTCATCTACACCTCGGGTTCGACGGGCCGTCCCAAGGGCGTGATGGTTCCGCATCGCAACGTCGTTCGGCTGCTCGACAACACCGATTCGGTCTACGGTTTCGGTGCCGACGACGTCTGGACGATGTTCCACTCCTACGCGTTCGACTTCTCGGTGTGGGAGCTGTGGGGCCCGTTGCTCTACGGCGGCACGTTGGTCGTCGTCGACTACTTCACCTCACGGTCGCCGGAGGCATTCCACCGACTGCTCGTCGACGAGCAGGTCACGGTGCTCAACCAGACGCCGTCGGCGTTCTATCAGCTCTCCGAGGCCGATCGCACGACGGCGACCGCGCACGGCGAATTGGCGCTGCGGTACGTGATCTTCGGCGGTGAAGCCCTCGAACAACGACGGCTGACCGGCTGGTTCGAACGGCACGGGCACAGTGCGCCCCAGCTCGTCAACATGTACGGCATCACCGAGACGACCGTGCACGTGTCCTACCGTGCGCTCGATGCCGCGTCCGTCGAGACCAGTGCGTCGGTGGTCGGTAAGCCGATCGCCGGGCTGCGGGTATTCGTACTGGACACTCGCCTGCATCCGGTTCCGGTCGGAGTGCCCGGCGAAATGTACGTCGCCGGTGGACAACTCGCCCGCGGTTACCTCGGTCGCCGGGAACTGACGTCGGTCCGCTTCGTGGCGAACCCGTTCGCGTCGGGAGCCGACGAGGGATCGCTGCTGTACCGAACCGGTGACCTCGCACAGTGGAACGCCGCAGGCGAACTCGAGTACCTCGGACGTTCCGACGACCAGGTCAAAGTGCGCGGATTCCGCATCGAACTGGGTGAGGTCGAGGCGGCGGTGTCCGCTCAGCCCACCGTCACCCAGGCCGCCGTGGTCGTGCGCGAGGACTCGCCCGGTGCAGCTCGACTGGTCGCCTACGTGGTGTCCGCCGCGGTCGAGGGCAGGCCGATCGTCGACATCGAAGACATCAGAACCGGTATCGCAGAGGTACTTCCCGAGTACATGGTGCCGTCGGCTTTCGTCGTGCTCGACGCGATCCCACTGACCGTCAACGGCAAGCTCGATCGCCGGGCACTGCCGGCTCCGGTGTTCGAGGTGCGCGAGTTCCGCGCCCCGACGACACCGATCGAGGAGATCGTCGCCGACGTCTTCGCCGACGTTCTCGGCGTGGAACGCGTGGGTCTCGACGACGACTTCTTCGAGCTCGGCGGTAACTCGCTGATCGCCACGCAGGTGGTCTCGCGCCTGGGAGTCGCTCTCGACGCGACCGTGCCGGTGCGCATGCTGTTCGAGGCATCGACCGTAGCGCTGCTCGCGGTACGGGTGGAGCAGGCCGCAGGGGAGGGCGGCCGCGTCGCGCTCGTTGCAACCGTGCGGCCCGAGCGCATTCCGCTTTCACTCGCGCAGCAGCGTATGTGGTTCCTCAATCGATTCGACGCCGATTCGACCGCGTACAACATTCCGTTCGCACTGAGATTGACCGGCGAACTCGACGTCGCCGCCTTACAGGTGGCGATCATGGACGTCATCGACCGCCACGAATCGCTGCGCACGGTCTACCCGGACACCGCGGCCGGCCCGCAGCAGACCATCCTCGACGCCGCGCAGACGGTGCCGAACCTGATGCCGGTTCCGACGTCCGCGACCGATATCCAGCGGCAGGTCTTCACGCTTGCGTCGACGACGTTCGACGTGACGGTCAACGTTCCGATTCAGGCTCGCCTCTTCGAGATCGGTCCTCGCGAGCACGTCATCGCCATGGTGGTGCACCACATCTCGGCCGACGGCTGGTCGATGGGTCCACTGGCCCGCGATCTCATGATCGCGTACGCCTCACGCACCGCGTGGGAGAACCCGGCGTGGATGCCGCTCGAGGTGCAGTACGCCGACTACAGCCTGTGGCAGCGTTCGGTTCTCGGCTCCGAGGACGATCCGCAATCGCTGATCTCCGGTCAGGTCGACTACTGGGCCGACATGCTTGCCGGTCTGCCCGACCAGCTGGACCTGCCGACCGATCGGCCGCGCCCGAATCGTCAGTCGTACCAGGGATCGTCGATCCGATTCGAGGTACCGGCCGAGGTCCACCGAGGCCTGTCCTCGCTGGCTCACACGCACAACGCATCGCTGTTCATGGTCGTGCACGCCGCTCTGGCGGTACTGCTCGCGCGCCTGTCCGGCACCGAGGACATCGCGATCGGTACCCCGGTCGCAGGCCGCGGCGACGCAGCCCTGGACGACGTGGTCGGCATGTTCGTCAACACCCTCGTGCTGCGCACCGACATCGAGTCGGGTCGCACGTTCTCGGAGCAGATCGGCCGCGCCCGCGAGGTCGCGCTCGGTGCGTTCGGGCACGCCGATCTGCCGTTCGAGCGCTTGGTCGAGGTGCTGAACCCGTCCCGGTCGCAGGCTCGGCACCCGCTGTTCCAGGTGATGCTCTCGTTCGAGAACCTCACCCGTACGCACGTGGACCTACCCGGACTGTCGGTGGACAGCGTCGCCCTCGATGCCGAGGTGGCCAAGTTCGACCTGCAGCTGACCGTCACCGAGTCCATCGGAGTGGACGGTCGCGGACAGGGCATGGCAGCCGAGTTGACCTACGCGACCGATCTTTTCGACGCCGCGACGGTCCGAGGATTTGCGGAACGCTTCGTGCGGATGCTCACGGCCGTGGTCGCAGATCCCTCGCTGTCGGTGGGAGACATCGACCTACTCGACGACGGCGAGCGCGAGCGCGTCGTCACGGCGTGGAACCGGACCGAACACGACGTGCCGAAGCAGGTGACGTTGGTCGACCTGTTCGACCGTCAGGTCGACCGGACCCCCGATGCACCGGCTCTGGTGTTCGAGGGGGAGCGGCTGACGTATGCGGAGTTCGCGGCGAGAGCCAATCGTCTTGCGCGACATCTGGTGTCGACCGGTGTCGAACCCGACTCCCTCGTGGGGCTCGCCATCGGACGCAGCCTCGACCTGTTCGTGGGCATGTACGCGATCGTCAAGGCCGGAGCCGGGTACGTTCCGATCGATCCGACGCAGCCGGCCGATCGCAACGAATACATCGTGGCCACGGCCGCACCGGTCCGAGTGCTGTCCACCACGCGAGATCACGTGGAGTTCGCCGGCGTCGAGACGATCGACATCGACACACTCGACGTGTCGGACCTGTCCTCGACGCCGTTGACCGATGCCGACCGTGCAGCCCCGCTGCGGCCCTCGAACATCGCCTACGTGATCTTCACGTCGGGATCGACAGGTCGCCCCAAGGGGGTCGGGGTCTCGCACGAGGCGATCGTCAACCGCCTGCTGTGGATGCAGCACGAGTATCGGCTGAACGCCGACGACGTGGTGCTGCAGAAGACTCCGTCGACCTTCGACGTCTCGGTGTGGGAGTTCTTCTGGGCTCTGCAGAACGGCGCATCGGTCGCCATCGCTGTTCCGGACGGTCACCGCGACGCGATGTATCTGCTCGACGTCATTGCGCGCGAACATGTCTCGGTGGTGCACTTCGTGCCGTCGATGATGTCCGTCTTCGTCCCCGAGGTGGAGCGCCGCCGAGCATCGGGTGCCACACTGCGGCTGGTGTTCGCATCCGGCGAGGCGCTGGCTCCCACCACGGCTCGTGCACTGCGCCGAGCTGTCAAGGGAGTCGAGCTGCACAACCTCTACGGCCCGACGGAGGCCGCCGTCGACGTGACCTATCACGCTGTCACGGACGAGGATTCGGACGTGATGCCCATCGGTGCGCCGGTGTGGAACACCGCCGTGTACGTGCTCGACTCGCGACTGAATCCCACTCCCGTCGGTGTCGCAGGTGAGCTCTATCTCGCAGGTACACAGCTGGCTCGCGGCTACGTGAGCCGCCCCGACCTGACCGCGGATCGCTTCGTGGCACATCCGTTCGCAACGGGCGGGCAGCGCCTCTATCGGACCGGCGACGTGGTGCGGTGGAACCGTGACGGCGAACTGGAGTACGTGGGTCGTTCGGATTTCCAGGTGAAGCTGCGCGGCCTGCGCATCGAACTCGGCGAGATCGAATCCGCATTGCTGGCACAACGCTCCATCTCCCAGGCAGTCGTCGTGGTCCGCAACGACCAACTCGTCGGGTACGTCGTACCGTCCGGTGCCTCGGTGGAGACCGGAGCCGTCCTCGGTGCCCTGCGCTCTCGACTCGCTGAGTACATGGTGCCGTCGACGCTGATCGTGCTCGAGGAGTTTCCGCTCGGTGCCAGCGGAAAGCTCGACCGCAAGGCTCTGCCCGATCCCGCTTTCGAGGTGACCGAGTACCGGGAACCGACCAACGACATCGAACGCACCGTTGCGGAGGTCTTCGCCCAGGTCCTCGGAGTCGAGCGCGTCGGTCTCGACGACGACTTCTTCGAGCTCGGCGGAAACTCCCTCATCGCAACACAACTGGTGTCGCGACTGGGCGTCGCCATGGACACTCGAATTGCGGTTCGAGAGCTGTTCGACACCTCCACGGTGGCCGATCTGGCCGCGCGGTTGGGCACACTGGTCGCCACCGGAAGCCGTCCGCCGCTGGTGCCTCAGCAACGGCCGCAACACATTCCGTTGTCGCTCGCGCAGCAGCGGATGTGGTTCCTGAACAAGTTCGACGTCGAATCGGCAGCCAACAACATCCCGATCGCCGTGCGACTGTCCGGTCTGCTGGACCGTCGCGCAATGCAGATCGCGGTCGCGGACGTCGTGGCTCGGCAGGAGTCCCTGCGCACGGTGTTCCCGGAGACCGACGGAACCGCGCATCAGGTGATCGTCGACGCAGCCACGGCCACACCGGATCTGACGCCTGTCGACATCGCCGCGCACGAGGTCGCGGATGCGTTGCGTGAACTGGCGACCACCGGATTCGACCTGTCGAAGGACCTGCCCTTCCGAACCAGACTCTTCGAGGTCAGCCCCACCGAGCACCTGCTGGTGTTCGTCGTCCACCACATCGCGGCCGACGGGTTCTCGCTGGGCCCGCTCACCCGAGACGTGATGAACGCGTACGCGGCTCGCTCGCTGAACCAGGAGCCCTTCTGGTCTCCGCTGCCGGTCGACTACGCCGATTACAGCCTCTGGCAGCGCGAAGTACTCGGTTCCGAGGACGACCCGCAGTCGGTCGTCTCGCAGCAGATCGACTACTGGACAGCCACTCTGGCCGGCCTTCCGGATCAGCTCGACGTGCCGTCCGACCGACCGCGGCCTGTCGTGGCGTCGAACCGTGGCGCGCTCGTACGTTTCTCCATCGACGAAGATCTGCACCGCGCGCTGATCGATGCCGCCAGAGCAGAAAACGCCTCGCTGTTCATGGTGGTGCACACCTCGTTGGCCGTACTGCTGTCGCGGTTGTCCGGCGAGGCCGACATCGCGATCGGCACCCCGGTCGCCGGTCGCGGTGAGGCCGCCCTCGACGACTTGATCGGCATGTTCGTCAACACGCTGGTGTTGCGCACCGAGATCGACACGTCGCGGCGATTCGACCAGGTTCTCGCCGACACCCGCGAGACCGACCTGTCGGCTCTGGCCCACGTGGACGTACCGTTCGAGCGGCTGGTAGAAATTCTCAACCCCGCCCGATCCACGGCTCGGCATCCCCTCGTGCAGGTGGTACTCGCGTTCCAGAACCTGGGACAGAAGGATCTCGAACTGCCGGGACTGTCGGTCTCCGGTGTCGATTTCGAGACGCTGGTCGCGCTGTTCGATCTGCAGTTCACGTTCGTCGAGTCGATCGGTCCCAGCGGTGCTCCGCAGGGCATGACCGTCGACGTCACCTACGCCACCGATCTCTTCGACGAAGCCACGGTCGTCACGCTGGGCGATCGGTTGATCACGGTTCTCGAAGCCGTCGCCGACAACCTCTCGACCGTGGTCGGCGACATCGAGCTGCTCGAGCCCGTCGAACGCAGTCGGGTGCTGGTGGAGTGGAACGACACCGCGCACGAGCTCGACCGGGCACAGACGTTGGCCTCACTCGCCGGACAGGTCGACTCGACCTCCGCCGCACTGATTTTCGAGGGCGACACGCTCGGCTACGGCGAATTCCAGGAACGGGTCTCCCGTCTGGCGCGGTTCCTGATCGCCCGCGGTGTCGGACCCGAGAGCGCGGTGGGCATCGCTGCCCGTCGCTCGGTGGAAGTCCTCGTCGGCATTCACGCCATCATCGCCGCCGGCGGTGCGTACGTACCGATCGATCCGGACCAGCCGACCGAGCGGATCGCACACATTCTCGGAACCGCGGAACCGGTCTGCGTGCTGACCACCTCACGTGACGCGGTGGAAGCCGACGGCTACGAGGTGCTCGATATCGACACCCTCGATCTGTCCGGCTTCTCCGATGCGCCGATCACCGACGCGGACCGAATCAGTGCGCTGGCACCGTCCAACACCGCCTACGTCATCTTCACGTCGGGTTCGACCGGGCAGCCCAAGGGCGTGGCCGTCTCACACGAGGCGATCGTCAACCGCCTGCTGTGGATGCAGTCGGAGTACGAGCTGAGTCCCGAGGACGTGGTGCTGCAGAAGACCCCCGTCACGTTCGACGTGTCGGTGTGGGAACTGTTCTGGCCGTTGCAGATCGGCGCTACGTTGGTCATCGCCAAGCCCGACGGCCATCGTGACCCTCAGTACCTGCTCGAGACGATCGAGGCACAGTCGGTCACCACGGCGCACTTCGTACCGTCGTTGCTCGAGGTCTTCGTCTCCGTCGTGGCAGCTGCGCCGTCGCCTGCGGCCGGCTCTCTGCGGACACTGTTCGCATCAGGAGAGGCGCTGCCCGCCGAGGTCGGCGATCGGCTCCGTCGCGTCCTGCCGGGCGTGGCTCTGCACAATCTCTACGGCCCCACCGAGGCGGCCGTCGACGTCACCTACCACGCAGTGACGGAGGCGGACGTCGACCTCGTCCCGATCGGTGTCCCCGTGTGGAACACCAGAACGTACGTCCTCGACGCTCGACTGTCTCCGGTCGCTCCTGGGGTTGCCGGCGAGCTGTACCTCGCCGGAGTTCAACTGGCCCGCGGATATCTCGGACGAACGGACCTGACGGCCGATCGATTCCTTCCCGACCCGTTCGGAGAACCGGGCTCGCGCATGTACCGCACCGGTGACCTGGTGCGCTGGCGCGCGGCGTCCCCCGGTTCGGGACGGTTGGAGTACCTGGGCCGCACCGACTTCCAGGTCAAGCTTCGAGGACTGCGCATCGAACTCGGCGAGATCGAGACCGTGCTGCGCAAGCATCCGTCCGTGGAATCCGCCGTCGTACTGGTTCGGCAGACCGTTGCCGCGGGCGATCAGCTGGTCGCCTACGTCGTACCCACGGTCGGCGGGACCGTCGACGTCGCCGAACTGACGGAGTTCGCGTCGCGTTCGCTCGCGAGCTACATGGTCCCGGCCGCGACCGTCGTGCTCGACGCGCTGCCACTGACGCCCAACGGCAAGCTCGATCGTCGCGCTCTGCCGGAGCCGAACATCGAGCAGCGTGTGTTCCGTGCACCGACAACGACGTCGGAAACCGTTGTGGCCGAGGTCTTCCGCGATGTTCTCGGTATCGATGTGGTCGGTGTCGACGACGAGTTCTTCGCGCTCGGCGGCAACTCCCTCGTCGCCACGAGAGTGGCGTCGAGAATCGGCGCTGCACTCGACACCACGGTGACCGTGCGGACGATATTCGAGGCATCGACCGTGTCCGCACTGGCAGCCAGGCTCGACGAGCTCTCGGGTTCGGGCCGTCGAATTCCGCTGGTGCGCACCGATTTGCCGGATCTGGTACCGCTCTCGCTCGCGCAGCGCCGGATGTGGTTCCTCAACCGGTTCGACCCGGAGTCCGCGACGGAGAACCTCCCCGTCGCCATCGAGCTCAGTGGCGATCTCGACATCCCCGCTCTGCGCGCAGCAGTGGCCGACGTGATCGAGCGGCACGAGTCGCTGCGAACGGTCTACCCGGAGGTCGACGGCGTCGCCTCCCAGGTGATCGTCCCGGCGGAGCGGGTGGTTCCGGATCTGGTACCGACAGCGACCACCACGGGCGAACTGCCGTCGGCGCTGGCGGCGCTGGCGATGGGCGGGTTCGACGTCACCGCGGAGCCGCCGTTGCGTGCTGCGCTGTTCGAGCTGGGCTCGGACCACCACGTTCTGGCGTTCGTCACCCACCACATCGCTGCCGACGGCTTCTCGATCGGCCCCATGACTCGGGATCTGATGGTCGCGTACGCGGCCCGGAGCGCGGGCACCGAGCCCGGTTGGAATCCGCTCGCCGTCCGCTACGTCGACTACACCCTCTGGCAGCAGGCCGTTCTCGGTTCCGAGGACGATCCGTCGTCACCGGTCTCGAACCAGATTCGGCACTGGACGAGGGCATTGGCGTCGCTGCCGGACGAGGTCACCTTCCCCGGCGATCGCGCCCGCCCGGACAGGTCGTCGTATCGCGGCGGCAACATCACGCTGGCCCTCGACGCAGCCACGCACGGACGCCTCGGTGACGTGGCCCGCGCCAACCAGAGCTCACTGTTCATGGTGTTGCACTCCTCGCTCGCCGTGCTGTTGGCCCGGCTGTCCGGTGAGACCGACATCGCGATCGGTACTCCGGTCGCAGGACGCGGTGAGGCCGCACTCGACGACGTCATCGGAATGTTCGTCAACACGCTGGTACTGCGGACCGACATCGATCACGGCGGCGCGTTCACCGAGCTGCTGGCTCGGGCACGCGAGACCGACCTGTCGGCGTTCGCCCACGCCGAGGTGCCGTTCGAGCGGCTCGTCGAGGTACTCGACCCACCGCGGTCGGCGGCTCGGCACCCGCTCGTCCAGGTGATGCTCACCGTGCAGAACATGGAGCAGACCGAGCTCGAACTCCCCGGCCTGAGCGTGCGCGGAGTCGATCTCGACGTCGAGACGGCCAAGTTCGACGTTCAGGTCACGTTCACCGAGAACCACGTCGACGGCGGCATGACCGTCGACGTCAACTTCGCTCGCGATCTCTACGACGACAGCACAGCGCGTGTCATCGGGGAACGCCTGATCCGCGTCCTCGAATCCGTGGCAAGCGATCCGAGTCAGCGAATCGGCGACGTCCCCGTGATGGACGACGCCGAACGCGGCCGTGTTCTCGCACTCGCCCAGGACGCGCCTGCCGTTGCCGATTCGCTCGACACGATCGTCGATCTCTTCGCCGCTCGGGTGGCCGAGGACCCGGACGCTCCCGCAGTGGTGTTCGAGGGTGCCTCCAGGAGTTACCGAGAGATCGACGAGTCCTCGACGGCACTGGCGAAAATTCTCGCCGGCCAGGGTGTCGGGCCGGAGTCGCTGGTGGCGGTCGTGCTGCCGCGTACCGCCGATCTCGTCGTCGCACTGCTCGCGGTGCTCAAAGCCGGCGGTGCCTACGTTCCGATCGATCCGTCCTACCCGGCCGACCGTATCGAGTTCGTACTCACCGATTCTCGTCCGGTGGCCGTCCTGACGTGGACCGGTGTGGACGTGAAGCTCCCCGCAGCGCTTCCCCGGATCGATATCGACACCGCCTCGACGATGGGCGACGTGTTGGTGGCCGATCCGATTCCGGCCACCGCGGCTGCGACAGCGTACGTGATCTACACCTCGGGCTCGACGGGCAAGCCCAAGGGCGTACTCGTTCCGCATCGCAACGTCGTACGGCTGTTGGCGAACACCGAGCGGCACTTCGACTTCGGTCGAGACGACGTGTGGACGCTGTTCCACTCGTTCGCGTTCGACTTCTCGGTGTGGGAACTGTGGGGCCCGCTCACCACCGGCGGCAGCGTCGTCGTGGTCGACTACTTCACCTCCAGGTCGCCGGAAGCGTTGCGAGAGCTGCTCGTTCGTGAGCGCGTCACCGTTCTCAATCAGACTCCGTCCGCGTTTTACCAGCTCGATCAGGTCGATCGGACCGCAGGCTCGACAGGCGACTATTCGTTGCGGTACATCGTGTTCGGTGGCGAGGCACTGGAACTGCGACGACTGGCCGGTTGGTTCGATCGTCACGGCGACGAATCCCCGCAACTGGTCAACATGTACGGCATCACCGAAACCACCGTCCACGTCTCGCACCGCGTCGTGGACGCGCAGTCCGCAGCGCAGGCTTCGGGATCTCTGGTGGGACGCGCCATTTCCGGGCTCTCGGTGCACGTACTGGATTCGCGGTTGTCGCTGGTGCCCGCGGGCGTGCCGGGGGAGATGTACGTCTCCGGTGGTCAGGTTGCGCGCGGGTATCTCGGTCGAGCCGGTTTGAGCGCGACGAGGTTCGTCGCCGATCCTTTCGCAGGCGACGGATCGGTCCTGTACCGCACCGGCGACGTGGCACGGTGGTCGACCGACGGCGAACTCGAATTCGTCGGTCGCGCCGACGATCAGGTCAAGATCCGCGGTTTCCGAATCGAGCTGGGCGAGGTCGAATCCGCCGTCGCGTCCGCTCCTGCCGTCGGGCAGGCCGCGGTGATCGTGCGCGAGGACACTCCCGGTGCAGCACGCCTGGTTGCCTACGTCGTGCCCGTGGCCGAGTCGACCATCGACATCGACGTCGTCAGGGCAGCGATCGGGGAGCACCTTCCCGAGTACATGGTGCCCTCGGCGTTCGTGGTTCTCGACGCGATTCCGTTGACCGGCAACGGAAAACTGGACCGACGAGCGCTGCCCGAACCGGCTGCGCGCACGCGTGAGTTCCGGCCACCGACCACTCCGGTGGAGGAGATGGTCGCCGACGTCTTCGCCGAGGTTCTCGGAGTGGAGCGCGTCGGTCTGGACGACGACTTCTTCGAGCTCGGCGGCAATTCGCTGGTGGCAACGCAGGTGGTGTCCAGGCTGGGTGCCGCAGCGGACACCACTGTCCCCGTCCGCGCACTGTTCGAGGCCCCGACCGTCGCGGCTCTGGCAGCGCGGGTCGAGCAGGGGTCGGGCGCAGGCGCGCGTCCGGCGCTGGTGGCATCGACGCGACCGAGCCGAGTACCGCTCTCGCTCGCGCAGCAGCGGATGTGGTTCCTCAACCGCTTCGATTCCGAGTCCACGGCGTACAACATCCCGTTCGCGCTTCGGCTCAGCGGGCGTCTCGACGTCGACGCGTTGCAGCGGGCCGTCTCCGACGTGATCGAGCGTCACGAGACTCTGCGATCGGTCTATCCGGATTCACCCGAAGGCCCGCATCAGGTGATCGTGCCGATGTCCCAGGTGCCCACCACCCTCGAGGTGATCGACACCGACGCGGAGTCGGTGACCGCGCGGGTTCTGGAGCTCCTGTCGGCGACGTTCGACGTCACCACCCAGGTTCCGCTGAAGACCGCACTCTTCCGAGTCTCGAACACCGAATTCGTACTCGGCATGGTAATCCACCACATCAGCGCCGACGGTCTGTCGGTGATGCCGTTGTCCACCGACGTGATGACCGCATACGCCGCGCGCACCCGTGGTTCCGATCCGACGTGGGCACCGTTGCCGGTGCAGTACGCCGACTACGCGCTGTGGCAACGCCAGGTTCTCGGATCCGAGGAGGATTCGGAATCGATTGCTGCGCAGCAGATTCGGTACTGGGAAAGCGCTCTGGCCGAGCTGCCCGAGCAGATCGAACTACCGCTCGATCGCCCGCGACCCGCCGAGCAGAGCTTCCGGGGCAGCCGCGTCGACTTCCGGATCGACGCAGCCGCGCACACTCGACTGACCGAACTGGCACGCGCACACAACGCGACGGTGTTCATGGCCGTGCACGCGGCGTTCGCCGTGCTGCTCTCGCGCATGTCGGGGTCGTCGGACATCGTCGTCGGAACTCCCATCGCGGGTCGCGGCGAAGCGGAGATCGAGAACCTCGTCGGTATGTTCGTGAACACGTTGGTGCTGCGGCTCGACGTGGCGGGCGGAGCGAGCTTCGAAGACCTCCTCGACGCGGCTCGGGAAACCGATCTGCAGGCTTTCGCCAACTCCGACATACCGTTCGAGCGGCTCGTCGAGGTCGTCAACCCCACTCGGTCGACGGCGCGTCACCCGCTGTTCCAGGTCGGCTTCTCGTTCCAGAACTTCGCGCGCCGAGAATTCGAGCTCGACGGACTGGACATCTCGGCCCTGGACACCGAGACCGGAACCTCGCAGTTCGACCTGCATCTGATCGTCTCCGACGCATCGAGCAGCGACGAGGCGTCGGGCGGGGCCGATGCGTTGTTGACCTACGCGACCGACCTGTTCGACGAGCGCACCGCGCGTTCGCTCGTAGCCCGATTCGAGGCCGTGCTCGACGCTGTCACAGCGGCACCGGCGACCCCGATCGGCGATCTCGATCTGTTCCTCGACGGTGAGCTGCCCGCCATCGTCGAGGAATGGAACGACACCGACCGCGACTTCGATTCGGAAGGTGGCACCACCCTCGCCGATCTGTTCGCGGGCTCGGCAGCGCGCAACGGTGACGCCGTTGCACTCGTGCACGACGACGGCACGCTGACGTACGGCGAGTTCTCCGAGCGGGTGTCGAGCCTGGCCCGTCATCTGATCGGTCTGGGTGTCGGACCCGAAGTGCCGGTGGGGCTTGCCATTCGGCGTTCGGTGGATCTGCTCGTGGGCATGTACGCCGTCTCCGTTGCCGGCGGTGCCTACGTCCCGATCGATCCGGATCAGCCGGCCGAGCGCAACGCGCTGGTGTTGGAGACCGCAGCTCCGCTGTGCGTACTGACATCCGGTGCTGTCGGCCCGGAGATCTCCTCTGCAGCAACGGTCGTCGATATGGCGCAACTCGATCTCGAGGGCTACTCGTCCGCGCCGGTCGCGGCCTCCGAGCGCTGCGGTGAACTCTCCGCCGACACCACGGCCTACGTCATCTTCACGTCCGGCTCCACCGGCCGGCCCAAGGGCGTGGCGGTCTCGCACGGCGCAGTGGTCAACCAGTTGAACTGGCTGCGCGCGGAGTACGGCCTCGACGAGACCGATGCGTCTCTGCTCAAGACCGCAGCGACATTCGACCTGTCGGTGTGGGAGTTCTGGTCGCAACTGACCTCGGGTGGGCGACTCGTCATCGCGAACCCGGAGGGTCATCGCGATCCCGACTACCTGCTCACGCTGATCCGTCGGCATGCGGTGACGACGTTGCATCTGGTGCCGTCGATGTTGTCGATGCTCGGCACCGTTGCCGCGGGCGAGCTGTCACCCGATCTGCGACGTGTCCTGGCCATCGGTGAAGCACTACCCGCAGCGGTGGCACAGGACTTCCGGCGGCACAACGGTTCCGCCGAGCTGTTCAACCTCTACGGCCCGACCGAGGCTGCGGTGTCGGTGACCTCGCATCCGGTCACCGATGCCGATACCGTCACCGTGCCGATCGGCGTGCCCGAGGCAAACACCGCCGTGTTCGTGCTCGATTCGCGCCTTCATCCGGTTCCTGCCGGAGTCACGGGAGAGCTGTATCTCGCCGGTGCACAGCTGGCGCGAGGATATTTCGGGCGTGCGGACCTCACCGCCGAACGGTTCGTGGCGAATCCGTTCGACGCGAACGGAACGCGGATGTATCGCACGGGCGACCTCGTGCGCTGGCGGGTTCCGGTCGTCGACGGCGCACCGGGCGCGGCCCGCCTCGAATACATCGAGCGTGCCGATTTCCAGGTCAAGATTCGCGGCTTCCGCATCGAGCTCGGTGAGATCGAGGCAGCCCTGCGTACACAGGCGACGGTGGCCGACACCGCCGTCGTGGTGCACACCGGCGAATCGATGGGGGACCAATTGGTCGCCTACGTCGTCGGTACGTCCGGAGCAGTACTCGACGTGGCGAGTGTCGAAGCCGAACTCGCCCGCGCCGTGCCGTCGTACATGGTTCCGGCAGCATTCGTCGTCCTCTATGCCCTTCCGCTCAACGCCAACGGCAAACTGGATCGACGGGCACTTCCGGCACCGCAGTTCGAGGTTGCCGAGTTCCGCGCCCCGGTCACTCCGGTCGAAGAGATCGTCGCGGCCACCGTGGCGGAACTGCTCGGTCTGGACCGTGCCGGACTCGACGACGATTTCTTCGCGCTCGGCGGAAACTCATTGGTCGCAACGCAATTGGTCTCGCGGCTGGGCCAGGCTCTCGACGCCCAGATTCCGGTGCGAGCAGTGTTCGCGGCGTCCACCGTCGCAGGCCTGGCCGCCCACATCGCCCCGCTCGTCGGGGGCGGTGCGCGCCGAGAACTGACCGTTCGTGAGCGACCCGATCTGCTTCCACTCTCGATCGCTCAGGAAAGAATGTGGACGATCAACCGGATCGACCCCGGTTCCTCGGCGTACAACATTCCTGTCGCGGTCCGGCTGACCGGCGCACTCGACGTCGACTCGCTGCGTGGGGCATTCGACGACGTTCTGGGGCGCCACGAAATTCTGCGCACGGCATACCCGGATTCTGTGGACGGGCCGGTGCAGCAGATCGTTTCCGTCGCCGAGGTAGGGGTCGATCTGACGCCCGAGCGGGTGGAACCGGATGCAGTGATCTCCCGCCTGACCGAAACCCTCGGTGCCGGGTTCGACGTCACGAAGTCGGTCCCGGTGCGTGCTGCGTTGCTGCAGGTCGCCGACAACGAGCACGTGCTCGCCGTGGTGGCACACCACATCGCTGCCGACGGTTTCTCGATGGGTCCGCTGATCCGCGATGTCATGGTGGCGTACACCGCTCGGATTGCGGGGGAGATGCCGGCATGGACTCCGCTGCCGGTCCAGTACGCCGACTTCGCGCTGTGGCAGCGTGACGTGCTCGGCAGCGAGAACGATCCCGAGAGTCCACTAGCGAAGCAACTGGCGTATTGGACGACCGAGTTGGCAGGTGCGCCGGAACAGTTGGCGCTTCCGCTGGATCGGCCGCGACCGCCTCGCCCGACGATGCAGGGTGCCTCGTACGAATTCTCGTTCGGTTCCGACATCGCATCGGCGATCGAGAAGATCGCTCGCGAACACTCCGCGACGACGTTCATGGTGGTGCACAGTGCCTTCGCCGTGCTGCTCTCGAGGCTGAGCAACTCCTCCGACATCAGCATCGGCACACCCACTGCCGGTCGCGGTGAACAGCAACTCGACGAGCTCGTCGGCATGTTCGTCAACACGCTCGTGCTGCGAACTCGACTCGATCGGAGCGGCACGTTCGCCGAGCTGCTGCAGCAGGCCAAGGACAAGGATCTGGCAGCGTTCGGCCACGCCGACGTCCCGTTCGAGCGGCTCGTCGACGCACTGGGCCGGGCGCGGTCGAGTGCCTACACTCCGCTGTTCCAGGCGATGCTGACGTTCCAGAACCACGTGACCGGGTCGTTCGAGTTGCCGGGTCTGCACGTGCAGGCCCTGCCCGCGGGCGACGACCAGGCCAAGTTCGATCTGCAGCTGACCGCCGTCGAAAAATTCGACGACACCGGAGCACTGCGCGACATCGAGGCGACGTTCACCTACGCGACGGCGATCCTCGACGAGTCGTCGATCGCGACGTTCGCAGATCGGCTGCTGCGGATTCTGAATGCCGTGGTCTCGGATCCGGATGTGGTGCTGCGGTCCATCGACATCCTTTCCGAGGAGGAGAAAGCGGAGTTCGCACCGCGAACCAAGCCCAAGACGGTGGACGATCTGCCCGATCTCGTTGCCCGCGCAGCGGCCGTCGCACCCGATGCGGTGGCACTCGAACACGAGTCGACGACGGTCGGTTTCGCGGCTCTGCACGCCAAACTGGCTCAGATGTCGGCAACGATGGGCTCGGCGATGAAGCCGCAGGCTCTGGTGACGGTCACTCTGTCGGCACTGGTTCCGGGGATCTTGCCCGCCCTCGGTGCGGAGGGGCTGAACACCGCTCTGGCATCGTTGATCGAACGGGCGGAGTCGGTGATCGCGTCGTCGTGACGAATGCCGAGCTCGCCGGTTGTGCACGTGGATCGATCAGGAGGAAAAGGTAGATGGCGGTAGGACGTCGAAGCGCTGCAGCTCTGACGGTCGAGGACCTTCCGCGCTTGGTTCGGAGCGTCGCAGCGGTCGAACCCGACCGCGTAGCTCTCACGCACCTCGGTACGGAACTGACCTACGCCCGCCTGGACGAGGAGATTACCACCCTCGATGCGGCCATGGGGGGCGTCCTCGGCCCCGACGCGCTGGTCCCGGTCGTGCTGTCCAACACGCTTGCAGGCCTCATCGAGGCCACCGAGGGTGGTCTGGACGCGGTCGTATCCACCGTGGTCGCGGATGCCGTGTCGGTTCTCGGCGACGACGAGTCGACGTCGAGCTCCGCCCATCCCGAAGCCGCCACGCTGTACGCGCTGTTCGCCGATCAGGCCGAGCGCACCCCGGACGCACCTGCCCTCGTCTTCGGCGACGACACGCGAACCTACGCCGAGTTCGCCGCCTCGGTGGAGCGTCTGGCCCGCGTGCTGATCGCACGGGGAGTCGGCCCCGATTCAGCGGTGGGACTGTCGATCCGCCGATCGTTCGATCTGCTGGTGGGTATGTACGCCGTCTCCGCAGCAGGCGGAGCCTACGTGCCGTTGGACCCGGATCACCCGGTCGACCGACTCGGCTACGTTCTCGACATCGCGACACCTGTCCTGGTCCTGACGACCACGAACGACCTACCGCAGTTGCCAGAGGGGACCGCCACCGTTCTCGTCGACGAGCTCGACCTGACCGACGTGCCGGAAGGCCGGATCACCGATGCGGATCGGCTCTCCGCCCTGACCGAGGACGATCTCGCCTACGTCATCTTCACCTCCGGTTCGACGGGACGTCCGAAGGGTGTGGCGGTGAGCCACCGGGCCATCGTCGCCAACATCTCCTGGCGTCAGCGGGAGTACTCGATGAGTGCTGCCGACGTCGTGTTGCAGAAGACTCCGTTCACGTTCGACGTATCGGTGTGGGAGTTCTTCTGGCCGTTGCAGATCGGTGCCACGCTCGTGATCGCCGAGCCCGAGGGCCACCGCGACCCCGCCTACCTCGCCCGCGTCATCGGCGAGCGCGGCGTGAGCGTGACGCACTTCGTGCCCTCCATGCTCTCGGTGTACGTCGCCGAACCCACTGCTGCGCAAGCCGATTCGCTTCGGATGGTGTTCGCCTCCGGCGAGGCTCTCCCGGCGCGCACCGTCAACGCGTTCCACGAGATCTCGAACGCGGAACTGCACAACCTGTACGGTCCCACCGAAGCGGCCGTCGACGTCACGTACTACCGGACCCAGCAGGTGGAAGAAGCCTCGGTTCCCATCGGCGCTGCCGTCGACGACACCGATCTGTACGTGCTCGACGAAGGACTGCGGCGATCGCCCCGTGGAGTCGAGGGCGAGCTCTATCTGGCGGGCGTGCAGCTCGCTCGCGGATACCTCGGACGCACCGACCTGACAGCCGATCGGTTCGTGGCCGACCCGTTCGGTGAGCCGGGTGACCGCATGTACCGCACCGGCGACCTGGTGCGTCGACGCGGCGACGGCCTCATCGAATACATCGGGCGCACCGACTTACAGGTCAAGCTGCGCGGCCTGCGTATCGAGCTGGGCGAAATCGAATCGGCCCTGCTCGGCGAGCCTGAGGTGACCCAGGCGGCTGTACTGCTTCATTCGTCGGAGCAGTCGGAACAACAGCTCGTCGGCTACGTCGTCAGTACCGATCCCGATCTGGACCACGACGGCCTCGCGGACGCGGTGAGACGCCGCATGCCCGAGTACATGGTGCCGTCGGTGTTCGTCGTCCTGGACGAGTTTCCGCTGAACGCCAGCGGAAAGCTCGACCGAAAAGCGTTGCCCGCGCCCGATTTCGCGTCCCTGGCGCGGGAATACCGCGCACCGAGCACGGAGACCGAGTCGGCATTGGTCGCGATCTTCGAGACCGTGCTCGGCCTCGACCGTATCGGCGTCGACGACGACTTCTTCGCACTCGGCGGCAACTCGCTCAACGCCACCCGCGTGATCGCGCGGGTCAACGCCGAGCTGGGCACTGCGGTGGATGTGCGGTCGTTCTTCGACGCACCGACCGTCGCCGAACTGGCCGCCGCAGTCGACGCCGCGGGCTCGACGCACGCGCGACCGGCGTTGGTTGCGCAGCAGCGGCCCGAACGTGTGCCGCTGTCGCTTGCCCAACAACGGATGTGGTTCCTCAACCGATTCGAGCCGGACTCGGCTGTCAACAACATCCCGGTCGCCATCGCGTTGAGTGGAGAACTCGACTTCACGGCCCTGCAGTCGGCCTTGGTCGACGTGTTGGATCGGCACGAGTCACTGCGGACGGTCTACCCCGACCACGACGGTGTCGGCTTCCAGCGAGTACTCGAATCCGATTCGGTGACAGTGGAACTGGAGCGAGCGACGGCAACCGAGGCCGACGTGCCCGCCGTGCTGCTCGAGTTCGCACTCAGGCCCTTCGATCTGGCGATACAGCTGCCGTTCCGCGCAGTGCTTCTCGAGACGTCCGAGACCGAGCACGTGCTCGCGTTCGTGGTACACCACATCGCGGCCGACGGATTCTCGATGGGGCCGCTGACCCGCGACGTGGTGGCGGCCTACGTTGCCCGCACCAACGGGCAGGAACCACAATGGACTCCGCTCGAGGTGCAGTACGCCGACTTCACGCTGTGGCAGAGGGCCGTCCTCGGTAGCGAGGACGATCCGGATTCGCTGATCTCGGCGCAGGAGAACTACTGGCGGCACCAACTCGGCGGCGCACCCGACCAGTTGGAGCTACCCACCGATCGTCCACGCCCGGCGGTCGCCACGACCAACGGCGGTACACACACGTTCGAGATCGACGCCGAACTCGTCCGCGAGCTGGAGAAGCTCGGAAGAGACCACAACGCAACGACGTTCATGGTCGTGCACGCCGCACTGGCCGTGCTGTTGGCCAAGCTCGCGGCCGCCGACGACATCAGTATCGGTACGCCGGTCGCCGGTCGTGGTGATGCGGCCCTCGACGACGTCGTCGGGATGTTCGTCAACACACTGGTGCTGCGCACCGAAGTCGATCCACGGACGTCGTTCGACGATCTGCTCCGCGAGACGCGGGAGGTGGACCTCGCCGCGTTCTCGCACGCCGAGGTGCCGTTCGAGCGTCTGGTGGACGTGTTGGCCCCGGTGCGCTCGCAGGCACGGCACCCGCTGTTCCAGGTGATGTTGACGTTCCAGAACCTGGACCGAACCTCGGTGGAACTCCCCGGCTTGACCATCGCGGCGGTCGACTACGAGGCAGACCTGGCGAAGTTCGATCTGCAGGTGACGCTGTGGGATTCGGCTCCGGCCGGCTCCGAGCCCGCGGGCCTGACCGTCGCCCTGACCTATGCCGCGGACCTCTTCGAGAAATCGACGATGGCCCGATTCGGAGAACGGTTCGTTCGTGTTCTTCGTGCGGTCACCGCAGCGCCCGCCGCAGCAGTCGGCGAGATCGACCTGCTCGACTCGGTCGAGCGCACGTCGGTGCTGGCGTTCGGCTCGGGGCCGGCGCACGAGATCCCCGGCGGGACAACATTGGTGGGGCAGTTCGACGCTCGCGTCGAGCAGACCCCCGACGCTCAGGCCCTGGTGTTCGAGGACGTGCGGTTGACGTACGCGGAGCTCGACGCGCGCGCGAATCGCCTTGCGCGATACCTGTTGTCCGTGGGTGTCGGAACCGATTCGACGGTCGGCCTCGCGGTCGGTCGCAGTATCGAGTTGCTCGTCGGTATGTACGCGATCGTCAAGGCCGGTGCCGCCTACGTACCCATCGACCCGGGTCAGCCGTCGGAGCGCAACGAGTACATCGTGAGCACGGCCTCGCCGGTACGGGTGCTCTCGAGCACTCGAGACCACGTCGAGTTCCCGGGTGTGGAGACGGTGGACATCGACACCGTGGACGTGTCGGAATTCTCGTCGGCACCGGTGACCGATGCGGAGCGGACGGCACCGCTGCGGGCAGAGAACCTCGCATACGTCATCTTCACCTCGGGTTCGACGGGTCGCCCGAAGGGCGTCGGCGTATCGCACGCGGCGATCGTCAACCGCTTGTCGTGGATGCAGCACGAGTATCCGCTCGCTTTGCAGGACGTGGTGTTGCAGAAGACGCCTGCGACGTTCGACGTGTCGGTGTGGGAGTTCTTCTGGGCGTTCCAGGTCGGCGCATCGGTGGTCGTCGCGGTTCCCGAGGGTCATCGGGACCCGTCGTACCTGCTCGATGTCATTGCACGCGAACATGTTTCGGTGGTGCACTTCGTGCCGTCGATGATGTCGGTGTTCGCACCCGAGGCACAGCGCAGGCCGGAGGCGGGAGAGTCGCTGCGTACGGTGTTCGCCTCGGGGGAGGCACTTGCGCCCGCTACTGCACATTCGTTGCGCCGCGCGCTCCCACAGGTGTCGGTGCACAACCTGTACGGCCCGACCGAAGCTGCCGTCGACGTGACCTATCACGCGGTCTCCGACGCGGACACCGCGGTCGTGCCGATCGGCTCACCGGTGTGGAACACCGATGTGCGCGTTCTCGACTCGTCGCTGCGGCCGGTTCCGGTCGGGGTGTCGGGAGAGCTCTACCTCTCGGGTGTCCAGCTCGCCAGGGGATACGTGAGCCGACCCGATCTGACCGCGGATCGCTTCGTCGCCGATCCGTTCGCAGTCGACGGTGCGCGGATGTACCGGACCGGCGACGTGGTGCGGTGGCTGCCCACCGGTGAACTGGAGTACGTGGGCCGGTCCGACTTCCAGGTGAAGTTGCGTGGCCTGCGTATCGAACTCGGCGAAATCGAATCGGCTCTGTTGGATCTGTCCGAGATCGCTCAGGCCGTGGTGCTCGTGCGACGAGAGCAACTGGTCGCCTACGTCGTCCCCACCGATGGCCCGGTCGATGCGGACCGGATACGCACCGCGCTACGTGGACGTCTGGCCGAGTACATGGTGCCGTCCACCGTGGTGGAACTGACCGAGTTTCCGCTCGGCGGAAGCGGCAAGCTCGATCGAAAAGCACTGCCCGATCCGGAATTCGAGGCGACGCCCTACCGAGGACCGAGCAATCCGGTCGAAGAGATCGTCGCGATGGTGTTCGGAGCCGTGCTCGGACTCGACCGAGTCGGTGTGGACGACGACTTCTTCGCGCTCGGCGGCAACTCGCTCGTCGCAACTCAGGTCGCCGCGCGACTCGGTGCCGAACTCGGTACCACGGTGCCCGTCCGAACGATGTTCGAGGCAGGCACGGTGGCAGCCCTGGCTGCTGCGTTGGAAAGCCACGTCGGCCACGGAGCATCCGCGCCTCTGGTGGCGCAGGAACGCCCCGAACGAATTCCGCTCTCTCTCGCCCAGCAGCGGATGTGGTTCCTCAACCGATTCGAGCCCGAATCGGCGGTCAACAACATCCCCGTGGCGATCCGGCTCACCGGAGCACTCGACACCGCGGCCCTGAACGCGGCGGTCGTCGACGTTCTCGACCGGCACGAAGCGCTGCGGACCGTCTACCCGAGTGTGGACGGAGCGGGACACCAGGTGATCCTGCCTGCCGAATCGGTGGCACCGGACCTGACGCCCACCGCACCGTCCGCCGACGGTGCGGTTGCCGACCTGATCGCTTTCGCCTCCGAAGGATTCGACGTCACCCAGTCGATTCCTTTGCGCGCCAGATTGTTCCGGGTCACCGACGACGAGTACGTGCTGGTCGTCGTGGTTCACCACATCAGCGCGGACGGGTGGTCCATGGGGCCGCTGACCCGCGACGTGATGACGGCTTACCTCGCTCGTGTGGCCGGCGACGCTCCGCAGTGGACGCCGCTGTCGGTTCAGTACGCCGACTTCGCGCTGTGGCAGCGCGCCGTGCTCGGCGACGACGCGGATCCGAGCAGCCTGATGGCAGCACAGGCGAACTACTGGCGTTCGGCCCTGGCGGACCTGCCCAGTGAGCTGACCCTGCCGTACGACCGACCGCGTCCTGCGGTCCAGTCGTACTCGGGCGGGCGATTCCAGTTCGACATCGACGCGGATCTGCGCGCCTCGCTCGACGATCTTGCCCGGTCGACCGGAACCACCCTGTTCATGGTGCTCCACGGTGCGCTCGCGCTGTTCCTGGCTCGCATGTCCACCTCGGACGACGTCGCGGTTGGTACCGCCGTCGCAGGCCGCGGCGAGGCCGTCCTGGACGACGTGATCGGTATGTTCGTCAACACCCTGGTGCTCCGCACCTCGGTCGATCGAAGCAAGGGATTCACCGACCTCCTCGGCCACGTTCGGGACGTCGACCTCGATGCGTTCGCACACGCGGACATCCCCTTCGAGCGGCTCGTCGATCTGCTCGAACCCGAGCGCACGACAGCCAGGCATCCGCTGTTCCAGGTGGCGATCGCGTTCGAGAACCTGCCACCGAGCGAATTCCAGCTACCCGGTCTGACGGTCTCGGCGGTCGACGTCGAGGTCGACACCGCCAAGTTCGACCTGTCGTTGACGCTGCACGAGAAGTCCGACGGCACCGGTCTGTCCGCCGGTTTCCTCTACGCGCGAGACCTGTTCGACGAGAACACGATCGAGGTGTTCTCGCGACGTTTCCGTTGGTTGCTCGACGCGATCGTAGCGACACCGAACACCCCGGTGGGCGATCTGTCCATCCTCTACGACGACGAGTACGACCGGCTCACCCACGTCCACGGCGACGACGTGTTGGCAGGCGGCACTCTGGCCGAGATCTTCGCTGCCGGAGCCGCACTCGACCCGTCGGCGACCGCGATACGCTACGAGGGCCGCTCGATCTCGTACGCCGAACTCGATGCGACGTCCTCGCAGCTCGCCCGGGTGCTCATCGAGCGCGGGGCCGGACCCGAATCCGTTGTGGCGCTGGGATTCCAGCGCTCCTACTTCATGGTGCTCGCGGTCTGGGCAGTGGCCAAATCCGGGGCTGCGCACCTACCCGTCGACCCGACGTACCCGCAGGATCGCATCGCTCACATGGTCTCGGACTCCGCGGCCGTACTCGGCCTGACCACCCGGGCGCACTCGGATCGGCTCGCCGGCGGACAACAGGATCCGGTCTGGCTGAGCGTCGACGACGAGGAGTTCGTGGCCGAGGTCCGCACCCGCTCTGCCGAGCCGGTCACCGACGCCGACCGCCTGCGACCCGTCACGTTCCAGAACCCGGCCTACGTCATCTACACCTCGGGCTCGACGGGCAAGCCGAAGGGTGTTGTCGTCACGCACGCCGGGCTCGGCGGTGTACTCGACGCAGCAACCGACCTGTACCACCTGAAACCGGCCTCGAAGTTCCTGCACGTCTGCTCGCCCAACTTCGACCCTTCGGTCCTGGAGTGGATGGCGGCGTTCTCCGTCGGCGCGACGTTGGTGGTCGTGCCGGCATCGATTCTCGGCGGCACAGAGTTGTCCGATCTACTGCAGTCCGAGCAGGTCACCCACGCCATCATCACGCCGGCCGTGCTGGGGACCATGGACCCGCATGGGATCGATTCGCTCGAAGTCCTTTCGGTCGGCGGAGACGTGACCACTCCCGAATTGCTCGCCCGGTGGGCGGGGGACCGGAAGTACTTCAACGGGTACGGACCGACCGAGACGACGATCATCTCCAGCTTCGCCGAGTTGACGCCGGGCGAGCCGATCACCATCGGTCGACCGATTCACGGGATGTCCGTGCTCATCCTCGATTCCCGACTCGAACCGGTTCCGACCGGTGTCGCGGGTGACCTCTATCTGTCGGGTGGTGCGCTCGCTCGCGGCTATCTCGGTAGGCCCGGTCTGTCGTCCGAGCGCTTCGTGGCCAACCCGTACGGCATCGACGGCGCACGGATGTACCGCACCGGCGACGTCGTGCGATGGACCGACGACCTACAGCTGCAGTTCGTCGGACGCACCGACTTCCAGGTCAAGGTGCGCGGCTTCCGTATCGAGCTCGGCGAGATCGATTCCGCGCTCACCGCCGTTCCCGAGGTCGACTTCGCCGTCACCGTCGGTCACGAACTGCCGTCGGGCGTCACGACCCTCGTGTCGTACGTTCTGCCGACGCGCGGTTCCGTCGTCGACGTCGACGAGTTGACCGCGTTCGTCGGAAAATCACTGCCGGCCTACATGATTCCGTCGTCGATCATCGTGCTCGACACCGTTCCGCTGACCCCTGTCGGCAAGTTGGATCGCGCCGCACTTCCCGCACCGGTGTTCGAGGCCCGTGAATTCCGAGCACCCACCACCGCGGTCGAGGAGATCGTCGCCGGAGTGTTCGCCGACGTCCTGCACATCGATCGAGTGGGACTGGACGACGACTTCTTCGCCCTCGGCGGTAATTCGTTGATCGCCACCCAGGTGGTCTCGCGACTCGGCGCGGCCCTGGACACCGTCGTGCCGGTGCGCGCGCTGTTCGAGAGCTCGACCGTCGCCGCGCTGGTGGCGCACGTGGAGAGCGCTGTCGGTTCGGGCGGTCGAGCTGCACTCGTGGCCGGTCCGCGTCCCGAGCGCCCGCCGCTCTCGCCGGCGCAGCAGCGGTACTGGTTCCTCAACCAGTTCGACACGACGTCGTCGGTGGACAACATTCCGTTCGCCGTGCGGTTGTCCGGCGAGCTCGACGTCGCTGCGCTGCAGTCGGCGGTACGCGACGTCGTCGAACGTCACGAGTCTCTTCGTACCCGGTACCCGGACTCGGCACAGGGCCCGTTCCAGCAGGTGCTCCCGGCGTCCGACGTGCGGATGGACCTCGCCGTCCGCGACGTGGCCGGTGCGAATGTCGTTGCGGCAGTCACGGAGTTCTTCGGACGCGGCTTCGATGTCACCGTCGAGGTGCCGGTCGACGCGCGTGTGTTCCGCGTCGGTGAGAACGAGCATGTCTTGGCCTTCGTCGTACACCACGTGTCGGCCGACGGCGCGTCGATGGGCCCGCTGGCCGTCGACGTCATGACCGCGTACACCGCGAGATCTGCAGGGTCGGTGCCGGATTGGGAGCCGCTCGACGTGCAGTACGTCGACTTCGCGTTGTGGCAGCGAACCGTCCTCGGTTCCGAATCGGATCCCGATTCTGTTGCAGCGCAGCAGGTGTCGTTCTGGAAAGATGCGCTCGCCGAGCTGCCGGATCAACTGGTACTGCCTACCGATCGCCCGCGCCCGCCTGCGCAGAGTTTCCGCGGCGACGCCGTGCGGTTCACCGTCGACGCCGACACGCACGCCGCTCTCGCCGAACTCGGACGTACCGAGCAGGCATCGTTGTTCATGGTGGTGCACTCGGCATTCGCGGTGCTGCTCGCGCGCCTGTCCGGTTCCGAGGACATCGCCGTCGGAACGCCCATCGCCGGCCGTGGCGAGCGGGCTCTCGATTCGATGATCGGGATGTTCGTCAACACTCTCGTTTTCCGATCGACCGTCGAATCGTCGATGACCTTCCGCCAGTTGCTCGCCCAGGCCCGCGAGCGGGACCTGGCCGCGTTCGCGCACTCCGACGTTCCGTTCGAGCGTCTCGTGGAGGTGCTGAACCCGGTGCGGTCCACGGCGCGCAACCCTCTGTTCCAGGTGGGCCTGTCCTTCCAGAACCTCGCCGAGTCGACGTTCGAGCTGCCGGGTCTGACGGTGAGCGCCGTCGAGGCGGATGCTGTGACTGCGAAAACCGATCTGCAACTGTCGATCTCGGATCGCTACGACCAGGACGGCTCGCCTGCGGAACTGTCGGCCGAATTCAGTTACGCCACCGACCTTTTCGATCGCACCACGATCGAAGCGTTCGCTGACCGGTTCGTGCGCCTCCTCGCCGCCGTGGCCGAGGACCCCTCGGCCGTCATCGGCGATCTTGCTCTGCTCTCGCCCGAGGAGTGCACCCGGATCGTGCGCACGTGGAACGACACCGATCACGATGTCGATGCGTCGCAGACCCTGGTATCGCTGTTCGATCGACAGGTGCAGGCGCAGCCCGACGCCATCGCGGTGGTCCATGCGGGAGAATCGCTGTCGTACGCCGAGTTCGATCGTCGAATCAACCGGTTGGCTCGCGTCCTGATCGGTGCCGGCGTCGGCCCGCAGGTGACGGTTGCTCTGGCGATCAGGCGCTCGGTGGATCTGCTCGTGGCGATGTACGCCGTCGCGAAGGCAGGCGGGGCGTACGTACCCATCGACCCGGATCAGCCGGCGGACCGCAACGCCTACATTCTCGAGGTAGCCGCTCCCGCTCTGGTTCTGAGCACGTCGCGTGACGATGTCGACGTCGAGTCGATTCCGGTTCTGCTGGTCGACACCGATCCTCGACTGCTGGGTGCCGAGGTCTCGGACGCGCCCGTCACCGACAGCGAGCGCACCTCGCCGCTGCGGCCTGCGAACACCGCGTACGTCATCTTCACGTCCGGATCCACCGGTCGCCCCAAGGGCGTCGCGGTCGGTCACGCTGCCATCGTCAACCAGCTGCTGTGGCAGAGCGCCCATTACGGGCTGGGCAACACGGACCGGGTGCTGCTCAAGACCGCCGCCACCTTCGATCTGTCCGTGTGGGAGTTCTGGGTCGCCACCGTCTCCGGTGGTGCGATCGTGGTCGCCGACGCCGAGGGCCACCGCGATCCCGCCTATCTCGTCGATCTGATGGACCGGGAATCGGTGACGACACTGCACACCGTGCCGTCCGTGCTAGACGCATTGATCACGGCGTCGGCGGGAGTCCTACCCCGGCATCTGAGCCGTATCCTGGCGATCGGCGAGGCGCTGCCGGTCGCGACGGCCGAGCGCGCTCTGCGCAGTTCTGCTGCGCGGCTGGACAACTTGTACGGACCGACCGAGGCAGCGGTGTCGGTGACCGCGCATCGGGTGTCGACCGTCGACGGCACCACTGTTCCCATCGGTGGCCCGGAGTGGAATACCCGTGTCTACGTGCTGGACTCGCGTCTGGCTCCCGTTCCGGTCGGCGTCGCCGGCGAGCTCTACCTCGCGGGTGCGCAGCTGGCCGACGGTTACTTCGCGCGGCCGGATCTGAGCGCCGAGCGTTTCGTTGCGGACCCGTTCACCCCCGGTGGCCGCCTGTACCGCACCGGTGACCTCGTGTCCTGGCGCGCCGACGGCGAACTGGAGTACGTCGGCCGTACCGACTTCCAGGTGAAGATTCGCGGTTTCCGTATCGAACTCGGCGACATCGACGCCGCTCTCGGATCGCTCGACGAGATTCGTGACGTCGCCGTGATCGCTCTCGAGGACACGGGGTCGGGCGCACGGCTCGTGGCCTACGTCGTGCCCACAGTCGGTGCCACGGTGGATGCCGACACGTTGCGCACAGCCCTGTTCGGCCTGCTGCCGTCGTACATGGTTCCGTCGGCTTTCGTGATTCTCGATGCGTTGCCCCGCAACGCGAACGGGAAGCTGGATCGACAGGCGCTTCCCGAACCGCAGTTCGAGACAGCCGAGTTCCGCGCACCGACCAATCCGGTGGAAGAGGCCGTCGCGGCGGTCTTCGCCGAGGTGCTCTCGGTGGAGCGGGTCGGTCTGGACGACGACTTCTTCGCACTCGGCGGTAACTCGTTGATCGCCACCCAGGTGGTCTCCCGGCTGGGAGCGGCGCTCGATACACAGGTGCCGGTTCGCTCGATCTTCGAGTCTCCCACGGTGCAGTCGCTCGCACGCGCCATCGAGTCCGAGGTGGGTACCGGTGCACGCCGGGCACTGACGGCTCGAACACGACCGGACACGGTGCCGCTGTCGATGGCCCAGCAGCGCATGTGGTTCCTGAGCCAGTTCGATCCGACGTCCGCCGTGAACAACATCCCGGTCGCAATTCGGTTGTCCGGCAGCGTCGATGTCGATGCACTCGTCAGCGCCGTGCACGACGTGCTGGCGCGCCACGAAATTCTGCGCACCGTGTACCCGGAGGTCGACGGGCGAGGCCAGCAGGTTGTGCTCGGTACCGCGGAGGCCGGCGTGACGGTTGTCGTCGACGACGTGGACGAAAGTTCGATCGAGCAGTCCCTGCGCGACTTCGTGTCCACGGGATTCGATGTGACCCGAGCGGTCCCGGTGCGAATCCGGATCCTGCGGGTGAGCGAGACCGAGCACGTACTGGCATTCGTCGCCCACCACATCGCCGCGGACGGGTTCTCGATGGGACCGCTCACGCGCGACGTCATGGTGGCTTACACCGCCCGTGCCGCGGGGGAGAGTCCACAGTGGGCACCACTTCCGGTGCAGTACGCGGACTACGCCCTGTGGCAACGCGAGGTACTCGGTTCCGAGGACGACCCCGATTCGCCGTTGGCGAAGCAGCTCGCCTACTGGACGGCGGCTCTGGCCGGTGCCCCGGCGCAGCTCGATCTCGCGACCGACCGGCCGCGCCTGGCGGTGGCGTCGTATCGCGGTGCGGCATACAACTTCTCGATCGACTCGACCCTGCAGTCGAACATCGCTCGGGCCGCCCGAGCCGGAAACGCCACGAACTTCATGGTGGTGCACACCGCGCTCGCGGTGCTCCTCGGCGCGATGGCGGGAACCGACGACGTGACGATCGGAACCCCGGTCGCCGGCCGCGGTGACGCGGATCTCGACGAACTCGTCGGCATGTTCGTCAACACGCTCGCCCTCCGTACCGCGATGAACCCCGCGGCAACGTTGCGCGAGCAACTCGCCGCGGTTCGTGAGGCCGACCTGGGTGCCTTCGGGCACGCCGACGTGCCGTTCGAGCGGCTGGTCGACGAGCTGGCCCCGGACCGCTCTCAGGCTCGTCACCCGATTTTCCAGGTCATGTTGACGTTCCAGAACCTGAACCGTCAGACGTTGGCCCTGCCCGGGCTGAGCGTCGAGGGAATCGATCTCGGCAGCGCGTTCGCAAAGTTCGACCTGCAGGTGACGCTGTGGGAGAACGTCGACCGATCCGGCGCTCCAGCCGGCATCGACGTCCAATTCGACTACGCCACCGATCTTTTCGACGAGTCCAGCATGGCGTCTCTCGGGCGGCGGCTCGTTCGGGTTCTGCACGCGCTCACCGACGCACCGGACGCAGTCGTCGGCGACATCGACATCCTCGAGGAGGGCGAACGTACCCGCGTCCTCGAGGAATGGAACGCCACCGCACACGAGGTGGATCCCGGCGCAACTCTGGTGTCGCTGTTCGAGGCCCGAGTTGCGGCGTCACCGGACAACATCGCCACGAGCTTCGCCGACGACCGAGTGACCTACCGCGAATTCGCCGAGCGGGTCAATGCGCTCGCGCGCCTGCTCATCGCCGAGGGGGTCGGCCCGGAAACCGTGGTGGCAACGGCCATGCGCCGCTCGATCGACATGCTCACGGGTATCTACGCCGTGCTCGCCGCCGGTGGTGCCTACGTCCCGGTAGACCCGGATCTTCCGGCCGAACGAATCGGCTACATTCTGGACACGGCGGCACCGGTGGTACTGCTCACGACCGAGCACGACGGCACATCTCTCGTGACCGACGCCGCCAGGATTCTGGTCGACACCGTCGACACGACAGGCCTGTCCACGGCACCGGTGACCGATGCCGAGCGAACCGCGCCGCTGCGACCGGCGGACACCGCGTACGTCATCTTCACCTCCGGCTCCACCGGTCGCCCCAAAGGCGTTGCGGTCAGCCACGAGGCCATCGTCAACCGTCTGCTGTGGATGCAGGACGAATACCGTCTCACCGAGCAGGACAAGGTGTTGCAGAAGACGCCGGTCACGTTCGACGTATCGGTCTGGGAACTGTTCTGGCCGTTGCAGATCGGAGCCGAACTCGTCATCGCCGTGCCCGACGGCCACCGAGATCCGGCATACCTGGTGAGCACCGTCGCCGAACGCGGCATCACGGTCGCGCACTTCGTCCCGTCGCTGTTGGCCGTGTTCGCCGCCGCGGACGGTGTCTCGAACTGCAGCGGCCTGCGTGCGGTCTTCGCATCGGGCGAGGCACTGCCTGCATCGGTTGCCTCGGCGCTTCGCGCTGCACTGCCTGCCACCGAACTGCACAACCTGTACGGACCGACCGAGGCCGCAGTCGACGTCACCTACCACCGCGTCGTGCCGACCGACATCGCGTCGGTCCCCATCGGTGCTCCGGTCTGGAACACCCGAGTCACCGTGCTCGATGCACGCCTGCACCCGGTTCCGGTCGGGGTACCCGGGGAGCTGTATCTCGCCGGGCGGCAACTGGCCCGCGGATACCTCGGCCGTCCGGACCTCACCGCCGACCGGTTCGTCGCCGACCCGCACGGCAGTGCCGGCTCGCGAATGTATCGCACCGGAGACCTGGTTCGCTGGAACGCAGGCGGCGAGCTCGAGTACCTCGGCCGCACCGACTTCCAGGTCAAACTCCGAGGCCTACGGATCGAGCTCGGCGAAATCGAAGCCGCGTTGACCGCAGATCCGTCGGTCGACCAAGCCGTGGTTCTCGTGCGCAGGACGCCGTCGGCAGGTGAACTACTGGTCGGGTACGTCGTTCCTGTCGCCGGGGAGACGATCGACACCGCAGCGGTCACCACCTCGGTTGCTACCCTGGTTCCGGAGTACATGGTGCCGGCCGGGCTCGTCGTGCTCGATGCCCTCCCACTCGGGCCGAACGGCAAGCTGGACCGCAGAGCACTACCCGAACCGGAATTCGGTAGCGATGCCGAATTCCGTACGGCGACAACCGATACCGAACGCGTCATTGCCGAGGTCTTCGCAGACGTCCTCGGCCTCGACACCGTGGGCGTCGACGATTCGTTCTTCGCGCTCGGCGGCGACAGCATCGTCTCCATTCAGTTGGTCTCTCGCACCAAAGCGAGAGGAATCCAGTTCGGCCCACGAGATGTGTTCGAGCGCAAGACCGTTGCCGGGCTGGCCGAGGTGGCTGTCATCGTCGGTGAGGGCAGTGACGCGGCCGTGCTCGAGGAACTCGACGGCGGCGGCGTCGGCTGGATGCCGCTACCCCCGTTCGGTGTGGCGATGATCGAGCGCGGCGGAGGCTGGTCGCGCTTCCATCAGGCCGTCACACTGGAGCTGCCGCTCGGTATCGACCGAGCCGGGATTCTCGCCACGGTCACTGCAGTGGTCGATCGACACGACGTGCTGCGCTCGACCCTGGTGCACGACGACCGGGGCTGGGGTCTCGATGTTGCGGGCAGCGGTGCCGTCGATGTGGATGCGTTGCTCGTCCGGACCGATACCGATTCGGCTGCAACAGTATTCGACGATGCAGTCGGAACGCTCGACCCCACGGCCGGGCGCATGCTCGCACTCGTCTGGGTCGATCGAGGACCCGACGAAGCGGGCACGCTGACCGTCGCCGCGCACCACCTCGTGATCGACGGAGTCTCGTGGCGAATTCTGGTCCCCGATTTCGTCTCCGCCTGGGCTCAGGTGTCCGGGGGAGTGGACCCGAGCCTGCCCGAGGTCGGAACCTCGATGCGGCGTTGGACCCATGCTCTGGTCGACGCGGCAGCGAGTGAAGCGCGGCTGGCCGAGTTGCCGCTGTGGCGCTCGATCGCCGACACCGAGGATCCCGTGCTGGGCGACCGTCCCTTCGATCCCGCGGTCGACGTCGTCGCGACGCTCGAACGGGTCAACATCGAACTGGCACCCGACGTCACGCGCACCTTGCTGACCACCGTTCCGGAGATCTTCCGCGGCGGTGTGGGCGACGGGTTGTTGGCCGGACTCGCTCTGGCCGTCACGAGACTGCGGTCCGAGCGCGGCGTCACCGCACCGGCGACACTGGTGCAGCTCGAAGGCCACGGCCGCGAGGAAGCGGTGGTTCCCGGAGCCGATCTGGGACGCACCGTCGGCTGGCTGACCAGCCTGTTCCCCGCCCGCCTCGACCTGACCGGAATCGACGTCGACGCTGCGTTCGCGGGCGGACCGCAGCTCGGCGACGCCGTCAAGGCCGTCAAGGAACAGATGCTGGCGCTGCCCGATCGAGGCATGGGCTGGGGACTGCTCCGTTACCTGAACTCCGAGACAGCTGCGGAACTGGCGGAACTCGGGACCGGACAGATCAGCTTCAACTACCTGGGTCGCGTCGACACCGGCGAGGTCCCGGACGAGATGAAGTCGCTCGGCTGGTTGCCTGCCGCCCACGGTGAGCTCTCCGCGCCCGGTGACGCCGACATGGCCGCGAACAAGACGATCGACATCAACGCGATCGTGCTCGACACCGATGAGGGCGGGGTCCTGAGCGCGAGCTTCGCATTCCCCACCGAAGCCGTGTCCGCGGACACGGTCGAACGTCTCGCCGGGCTGTGGTCCGATGCGTTGTCGGCACTGGCCACGTACTCCGAGGCACCCGGCTCGGGTGGCTTGACCCCGTCCGACGTTCCGCTCGTGCGGCTCTCACAGCCCGACATCTCGTCGTTCGAGGCGCGGTACCCGGAGCTGACGGACATCTGGTCGCTGTCGCCGCTGCAGCAGGGATTGCTCTTTCACGCACTGTTCGCGGACGCGTCGATCGACGTCTACACGATGCAGGTCGTGCTCGACCTGGCCGGCGAGGTGGACGCCGAACGGCTGCACCGCGCCGCGCAGACACTGCTGGATCGGTACGAGAATCTGCGTACCTCGTTCACCGCGACCGCGGACGGCGAGACTGTGCAGATCGTCCAGCAGAACGTTCGTCTGCCCTGGAACACCCTCGATCTGTCTCATCTCGACGGGCTCGAACGCGACGCTGCCGTCGCCGACGCACTGGCCGCGGATCAGCGACGGCACTTCGACGTGTCCACGGCACCCCTGCTGCGGTTCCTGCTCGTCAGGATCACGCCGACCACGTACAAGCTCGCGATGACCAATCATCACGTGTTGCTCGACGGATGGTCGTTGCCGCTGGTGATGAAGGAACTGCTGTACCTGTACGCGGCGCAGAGCTCCACGGCGTCGATGCCTCGCGTGCGGTCGTACCGCTCGTATCTGGCGTGGCTCGATCGACAGGATCCGGCCGTATCGCTGAGCGCGTGGACCCGGGCACTGGACGGTGTCGAGGAACCGACCTTCGTCGCTCAGCCGAGCGTCGGACGAGAAATCTCGTCCAGATCGGCCGAGGCGGAGAAGTCGGTCGATGTCGACACGACAGCGGCGCTGGTAGCGCTCGGTGGCCGGCTCGGCGTCACCGTCAACACGCTGGTGCAAGCGGCGTACGGACTGTTGATCGCGCACCTCACCGGCCGCACCGATGTCGTGTTCGGTGCCACGGTCTCCGGTCGTCCGGCTGCTCTTCCCGGCGTCGAGTCGATGATCGGGCTGTTCATCAACACCATCCCGGTGCGGGTTCGATTCGATCCCGCCGACACGGTGGAGAACTACCTGGTCCGGATCCAGGGCGAACAAGCCGATCTTCTCGACCACCACCACGTGGGACTGGTCGATATCCAGCGGGCGATCGGCGTCGGAAATCTGTTCGACACCCTGACCATTTTCGAGTCCTACCCGGTGGACGAAGCACAACTGACGCAACAGGCCGCGGCCATCGACGGCATGACCGTCGAGGGCGTGAGCTCCAACGACAACACCCACTATCCGCTGACGTTGTTGGTCGTTGCCGAGGATCGAATCTCGTTCACGCTCAAGTACATCAGCGATCTGTTCGACGCTGCGTACATCGACTCCATTCTGTCCCGGCTGGTCGGAGTTCTCGAGACCTTCGTCTCCGACACCACTGCGGCGGTCGGCGATATCGATCTGCTCGGCTCGGCAGAACGAACTCGAGTGATCGAGACGTGGAACGACACCGCACACGAGGTCGACGCAGGCGTCATGCTGACCGGGCAGTTCCGGGCGCGAGTGGCCGCGAACCCGGATGCTCCGGCAGTCGTGTTCGAGGACGCGAGCGTCACGTATGTGGAGTTCTCGGACCGAGTGAATTGCCTCGCACGACACCTGGTGTCTCTCGGTGTGGGCCCGCAGTCGCTTGTCGCACTCGGGATGCGGCGCGGAATCGACCTCATGGTCGGCATGTACGCCGTCCTCGAAGCCGGTGGTGCCTATGTGCCCATCGATCCGGACCACCCCGCGGATCGCATCGAGTACATCCTCGACACAGCCGAGCCGGTGGTTGTGCTCTCCACCAGTCACGATCGGGAAGGTCTACCGGAGCGTTTCCCGATTCTCGAACTCGACACCGTCGATCTCACCGGGTACCCGAACGGTGCCTTGACCGACGCAGATCGACTGGCACCGGTGCGTCCTGGAAACACCGCCTACGTCATCTTCACCTCGGGCTCGACGGGACGCCCCAAGGGCGTGGCGGTGTCGCACCGTGCCGTCGTCAACGAGATGGCCTGGATGGTGCACCAGTACTCGCTCGACGAGAACGACGTCTACTTGCAGAAGACCGCCACGACATTCGACGTGTCGCTGTGGGGGTTCTTCCTGCCGCTCTGGGTCGGTGCAACGGTCGTTCTGGCGACTCCGGACGGCCACCGCGATCCCGCGTACGTCGCCGATCGGATCGCTCGGCACAAGGTGACCGTCACCGATTTCGTACCGGCGATGCTCACGGTGTTCGCCGCGTACGCCACCGAGGACCAGTGCCGTTCGCTTAGGCATGTGTTCGTGGTCGGTGAAGCGCTTCCGCCGGAAACGGTGACCGACTTCCGTGCGATCACCTCTGCTGGGATCCACAACCTGTACGGACCCACCGAAGCTGCTGTGACAGTGACGTTCTGGGAGACCGAGCCGGAAGATGTATCGACGGTTCCGATCGGTGCGCCGGAATGGAACACCCAGGCCTACGTCCTCGACGGCAGGCTGCATCCAGTGGCCGCAGGGACCGCGGGTGAGCTGTATCTGGCGGGTACCCAGCTCGCCGACGGATATCTCGGCCGCGTCGACCTGACGATGGACCGCTTTGTCGCGAACCCGTTCTCGGCTGCCGGCGAGCGCATGTATCGCACCGGAGACCTCGTCCGATGGCGGCCGGGCCCCGACGCTGTGGGGGTACTCGAGTACATCGGGCGCACCGACTTCCAGGTCAAGTTCCGTGGCCAGCGGATCGAGCTCGGTGAGATCGAGACCGCGCTGTTGGCCCATCCCGACGTCAACCAGGCCACGGCCGTGGTGGCGACCACCGGTGCCGGCGACCAGCTCGTCGGATACGTGGTGCCTGCACCGGGCAGCACACTGGACCCGGCCGAGGTACGCACCTTCGTCGGCGGCGCGCTGCCGAAGTACATGGTGCCGGCGACGGTGATGGTGCTCGCCGAATTCCCTCTGAACACCAGCGGCAAGCTGGACCGAAAAGCACTGCCGGAGCCGGTGTTCGAGGTTCGCGAGTTCCGTACTCCGGCAACGCCGGTCGAGGAGATCGTGGCGGAGATCTACGCCGAGCTGCTCGGCGTCCAGCGTGTCGGATCGGACGACGACTTCTTCGATCTCGGTGGTAACTCGCTGATCGCCACGCGAGTGGCGGCACGGGTGTCGGCGGCGCTCGGCAAGAAGGTCGGTGTCCGAGACCTGTTCGAGGCGTCGACCGTTGCCGCGCTCGCAGCTCGTGCCGAGTCGCGTATCGACGACGCGAACGATGTGCCGCTGCGCCGCCGACCGGCCGGACAGACCGTGCCGTTGTCGCTCGCGCAACAGCGCATGTGGGTACTCAACCGACTCGACCCCGAGTCCGGGGCCTACAACATGCCGCTGGCGCTCCGTCTGCGAGGCGAGCTGGATGTCGCGGCACTGCAGACCGCCGTGTCCAGCACCGTGGAACGCCACGAGGCACTGCGCACGCGCTACCCGGAAGATGCGAACGGTTCGCCGTATCAGGAGTTCGTCGACGCCGGATCGGTCGTACCCGATCTGACTCCGATCGACGCGACCGACGACTCCGACACCGCCGAACGGATTCGCGCACTCGTCTACCAGGGTTTCGACGTCACCGTCGCACCCCCGGTCCGGGGAGCACTGTTCCGGTTCGGTCCGGACGAGTACGTCTTCGTCATCGTGATGCACCACATCAGCGGAGACGGCGCATCGATGGCACCACTGGCCCGTGACGTCATGACCGCGTACCTCGCTGCCGCGTCGGGAACCGACTACACGCCCGAACCGCTGACGGTGCAGTACGCGGACTTCGCGGTCTGGCAGCGGCAGGTGCTGGGCTCGGACAGCGACCCCACGTCGATTCTGTCGCAGCAGTTGGCCTTCTGGGCGGACGAGCTCAGCGGGATCACCCCGGTCGTGTCGTTGCCGTGGGATCGGCCGCGCACGGCTACCGCCAACCTGCGCGGAGCCAGTGTGAGTGTCGAGCTGGACGAGTCGGTACACACCGGGCTCGCGGCGATCGCGCGCGAGAACAACGCGACTCTGTTCATGGTGTTGCACGCGGTACTCGGGGTGCTGTTGTCGCGGATGAGTGGCTCCCGCAGCTTCGCCGTCGGCACGCCTATCGCCGGCCGCGGGCACGAGGCGCTCGACGAACTGGTCGGCATGTTCGTCAACACGCTGGCGCTGCGCACGGACGTGGACCCGGACGCGACGTTCGCAGAGCTGCTGACCGCCCTCCGCGAGACCGACCTGCGGGCCTTCGCGAATTCGGACGTGCCGTTCGAGCGGGTCGTCGACACCATCGCACCGGACCGGAACGCCGGGTACACCCCGCTGTTCCAGACGGTTCTGTCGGTGGAGCCCCACGGCGAGGCGCGGTTCGAATTGCCGAACCTGGTGGTCGAACCCGTCAGCGGCTTCGAGCCGACGGCGAAATTCGACCTGCAGGTCACGGTGGAGACCCAACACGCCGACGGGAACAGCGGCACCGGAACCCTGAACGTCGAATGGGTGTACGCCGCCGACCTGTTCGACGAGTCCACGGTCGCCTCCTTGGCGGAACGATTCGCTCGTATCGCCGGTGCGGTAGCGGCAACACCAGCTGTCGTCGTCGGCGACATCGACGTGCTCGACGCCGCCGAGCGGGCCGCACTGACCGAGACCCCGCAGACCGCCGACTCCCCTGCGGCACCGGTCCGGTCGGACCTGACCTTGCCGCAGGTACTCACCTCGGCGGTGGACGCAGATCCCGATGCGCCCGCGTTGTCGTCGGACGGAGTCGAGACCACCTATCGTCAGCTCGACGAGCAGTCGTCGAGGATGGCTCGGGTACTGATCGAGCGTGGCGTCCGGCCCGGAGTCGTGGTCGGCGTCTCCGTCACCGGCGACGTCGCGGCCGTCGTGACGCGGTGGGCGGTGGCCAAGGCAGGCGGAGCTGTGGCACCGATCACCACTTCGAACTCCTCCGACGTTCTGGAGCGGGCAGGCGCATCCGTCCTCGTTCTGGACGGTGACGATGCGCCGAGCTCGGCCGGGCCCGCCACGACCGTCCACCTCGGACAACCGGACGTGGTCGACGCCATTGCCGCGAGTTCTGCGCGGCCGGTGACGTATTCGGACCGAACGGCGGTTCTGGGACCCGACAGCCCAGCGTTGGTCTCGGTCGACGACGACACCGTGATCGACCACGGAACACTCGCCGCACTGGCGACGAGCGCAGTGACGGAGTGGGCAGTGGCGTTCGATTCACGGCTGGCCGTTCCCACCCGGTTCGATTCCGCTGCAGCAGTTCTGGCCGGCGTGGTCGCCGTGACGGCAGGTGCAGCTCTGGTGACCGACCGGGCGGAGTCCGCCGAAGACGCCGCAGACATCGTGTCCGCAGAATGGGTGACCCATGCGTTCCTCGCCGCAGCAGACATCGCCGCGGTCGATCGACTGCAACCCGAGGACATCGAGGACCTCGTTGCGATCGTGTCGGTCGACGGTGACGGTGACGGTGTTGAGATGAGCGGTGTCGACATTCCGGTGCATCGTCTGCCCGGGTCGATGGGAACCGCCGACCGATAGGGTGAAGCGAACTGCAACGCTCGCCGCGTCGCGGACGATGAACGGTCGGATCGGCCGACGCGTCGTCCACGACCGAGCGCGGGGCAACACTGGTGAGGAGTCATAGTTCAGATGAGTTCGGATGGATCGACCGGCACACCGTCCGAGTCGGGCGGCCGAGTGGGTGGACGGTCGAGCCGCCCCAGGCCTACCCGTGCACGACCCACCCGACAGCGACCGGCCCGTACGGTCGCGCTGCCGACTCTGCTCGCCGCGGCGGTGGAAAAGAACCCGGACGGTACCGCGGTGGAGTTCGGCACCCGGTCGCTCACCTATCGGGAGATCGACTCCCGGTCGTCCAGGCTCGCCCGGCTGCTCATCGAACGCGGGGTCGGTCCCGAGGATTTCGTGGCTCTGGCACTGACCCGTTCGATCGAATCGGTCACGGCCGTGTGGGCCGTGGCGAAGACCGGTGCTGCTTTCGTGCCCATCGACCCGAATTACCCGGCCGCCCGCATCACGCACATGGTGAACGACTCCGGCGTGCGAATGGGTGTCACTGCAACACAATTCGAGGACACGATGCCGACGTCGGTGTCGTGGATCAGCCTCGACTCGTCCGACACCGAAGGCGCACTCCAGGGGTTCTCCGACGATCCCGTCGTAGCGGAAGACCGACGGGCACCGATTCGCCCGTCCACGCTCGCGTACGTCATCTACACCTCCGGCTCGACCGGTCTGCCGAAAGGCGTCGCCGTCTCCCACGCCGGACTGGCTCCGCTGACCTCCACTCAGGTCGAGACCTACGGGCTGGACTCCGATTCGCGCACACTGCATTTCGCGTCCCCCAGCTTCGATGCATCCGTGCTGGAGCTACTGATGGCCGTGGGCGCAGGGTCGACGATGGTCATAGTCCCACCCGGCGTCTACGGCGGTTCCGATCTGGCTGACATGCTCCGCCGCCACCGCGTCAGCCATGCGTTCATCACCCCGGCAGCGCTGGCCTCGCTCGACCCGGCTGAGGTTCCCGACATGCGAGTGCTCGCGATCGGCGGCGAGGCATTCACCTCGGAGCTGATGTCGAAGTGGGCACCGGGCAGACGGTTTCTCAACGTGTACGGCCCGACCGAAGCGTCGATGGTGTGCAACATCTCGCCGCCGTTGAACGCCGGCGAAACCGTGCTGCTCGGGCCGTCCACCAAAGACATGGGCTACCACGTGCTCGACGACCGGTTGCGGCAGGTACCGGCCGGGGTGCCGGGGGAGCTGTATCTGACCGGTGCCGGCCTTGCGCGGGGTTACCATCGAAGATTTGCGCTGACCGCGGCGCGATTCGTAGCCAATCCCTATGCAGCCGAGGGCATCTCGGATCAGAGTCGACTGTACCGCACCGGTGACCTGGTGCGGTGGCGGGAAGTGGCGTCCGGACGTGCCATCGAATATTTGGGCCGCAACGACTTTCAGGTCCAGATCCGAGGCTTCAGGATCGAACTCGGTGAAATCGACGCCGTTCTCACAGCGCAGGACGGGGTCGATTTCGCTGTGACCCTCGGTCACCGCAGTCCTACTGGCGCAACCGTTCTCGCAGCCTACGTACTGCCGGTGGCAGGGGCGGACGTCGACCTGGACCGGGTGCTGGACGAGGCCGGGCGGAGTCTGCCCGCGCACATGGTGCCCTCGGTGATCACGCGGATCGATACGATCCCGCTGACTCCCACCGGCAAGCTGGACCGAGACGCACTGCCGGAACCGGTGTTCGAGGCCACGGAGTTCCGGGCTCCGTCGACCCCCACCGAACAGGCGGTAGCAGAGATATTCGTCGAGCTGCTCGGAGTCGAACGAGTCGGTGCAGGCGACGACTTCTTCGCGCTCGGCGGCAACTCGCTGATCGCCACCAAACTCGCCGCGCGACTGGGTTCGGCTCTCGGCGTGCACGTGCCCGCGCGTTCTGTGTTCGAGTCGTCCACCGTCGAGGCGCTCGCGAACGCAGTCGACTCGGTCGACGCTCCGGTCCGGGCCCAGCTCGACGCCTCGAGGGCTCGGCCGCAACACATTCCGCTCTCGTCCGCTCAGCAACGCATGTGGTTTCTGAACCGACTGGACACCGCGTCGGCGCTCAACAACGTGCCGGTTGCTCTGCTGCTGCGCGGTTCCCTCGACATCGATGCGCTGCAGGCCGCCGTCCTCGATGTGGTCGGTCGCCACGAATCGTTGCGCACCATCTATCCCGACATCGACGGCAGCGGCTATCAGCAGGTGCTCGACGAGGCCGATGCGCAGGTCGACACGGCCGCGGTTTCCGTCACCCGTGACAGCGCCTTGGCCGACGTCACCGAATTCTTCAGCCGTGGATTCGACGTGACGGTCGAAATTCCGTTCCGCGTTCGGCTGTTCGAGGTCACCGACCCCGCCGGTCCGATGCCGGAGTACGTATTGGCCTTCGTGGCACACCACATCTCGGCCGACGGGCTGTCGATGGCTCCGCTGTCTCGGGACGTGATGACGGCATATCTCGCGCGACGCAGTGGATCGGCACCGCAGTGGACGCCGCTGCCGGTTCAGTACGTCGACTACACGCTGTGGCAACTCGACATGCTCGGTTCCGAATCGGACCCGAAATCCGTCGCCAGCAAGCAGATTCAGTACTGGCAGCACGCACTCGACGGCCTACCCGAACAACTGGATTTACCCGCCGACCGGCCGCGCCCCCGAGTCGCGTCGGGACGAGGGGCGGTGGTGTCGTTCGATATCGATCCCGAGCTGCACACCCGAGTGGTCGAATGCGCCCGGGCCAACGAGTCGACCCCGTTCATGGTGGTGCACGCCGCGTTGGCCGTGTTGCTGGCGACACTGTCGGGTACGGGCGACATCGCCGTCGGAGCGCCGGTGGGTGGCCGTGGTGACGCGCGGCTGGACGATTTGGTGGGCATGTTCGTCAATACGGTGGTGCTTCGAACCCCTGTTGACTCGGGTGCCTCGTTCGTCGAGGTTCTCGACACGGTACGTACGGCCGACCTCGAGGCGTTCGACAACGTCGACGTTCCCTTCGAGCGTCTGGTCGAGGTACTCGATCCGGTGCGTTCGCAAGGACGACACCCACTGGTGCAGGTTGCACTGTTCTTCCAGAACTTCTCGCAGGGTTCGTTCGAGCTGCCCGATCTCGCCGTCGAGGCGTTCGGGTCCGGCGTGGCATCGGCCAAGTTCGACCTCCAGGTGACGTTCACCGAGCGGGGCGACGGCGCAGGGCTCGCCGTCGAGTTGATGTACGCCACGGATCTGTTCGACGAGCCGACAGTGACGTCCTTCGGGCACCGGCTGGTGGCCGTTCTCGACTCCGTGACCGCTCGACCCGAACTCGCGGTCGGCGACATCGACGTTCTCGATTCGGCTGAGCGTGAACAACTCTCGTTGCGGGGCAACGGCAGCGCGGTGGCTGTCGATTCGGACGAGGTGCTGCTGGATGGTTTCGACCGGGTGGTGGCCGAGTCGCCTGATGTGGTGGCGTTGGTGTTCGGCGAACAGTCGTTGACGTATCGGGAGTTCTCGGACCGGGTGGATGCGACTGCGTGGTTGTTGCAGGAGCACGGTGCCGGGCCGGGTGTGTCGGTGGGGTTGGCCATGCGTCGATCGATCGAGCTGGTGGTCGGCATGTATGCCGTGCTGCGGTCCGGTGCGGCGTACGTTCCGGTGGATCCGGATCAGCCGTCCGAGCGAAACGACTACATTCTCGACACGGCGTCGCCGGTTGTCGTTCTGTCGACGGCGCGAGACGACTTCGCCACGGGGACAGCGATTCCGGTTGTCGACATCACGGATCCGCCGCCGCCGGTCGGGTCGGTGGCATTCCCTCGTGCCTCCGGTGTCGATCTCGCGTACGTGCTGTTCACGTCCGGGTCGACAGGTCGGCCGAAGGGGGTGGCCGTCGAGCATCGTGCCATCGTCAACCAGATGGTGTGGATGGCGCAGGAGTACGGTCTCGACGCGTCGGACGTCTACTTGCAGAAGACGGCTACGACGTTCGACGTGTCGTTGTGGGGGTTCTTCCTGCCGCTGCGTACCGGGGGTCGGTTGATCGTGGCGGCCCCGGGCGCGCAGCGCGACGTGGAGGCCGTCGCGGCCGAGATCGCCCGTCATGGTGTGACGGTGACAGATTTCGTGCCGTCGATGCTCACGGTGTTCGCCGAATCGGTTGCTGCACAGTCCATCTCTTCGCTTCGGCACATCTTCGTGATCGGTGAGGCGTTGCCCGCGCGGACCGTGGATACGTGCCGCGCGGTGTCGGATGCTCGGGTGCACAACTTGTACGGACCGACCGAGGCGGCGGTGAGTGTCACGTATCGCGACGTCTCCGAGGACGTCGGGGTGGATGGCTCGGTCTCCATCGGGGTGCCGGAGTGGAATACCTCTGTCCACGTTCTCGATTCGCGGTTGCATCCGGTGCCTGCGGGTGTGCCGGGCGAGCTCTACCTCGCCGGGGTGCAGTTGGCTCGGGGTTACGTTGCGCGGCCGGACCTGTCTTCGGAGCGTTTTGTCGCGAACCCGTTCGGCGATGCTGGGGCGCGAATGTATCGCACCGGCGATCTGGTTCGGTGGTCGATGGATGGCGGGCGGCTCGAGTACATCGGTCGGACGGACTTCCAGGTCAAGTTCCGTGGGCAGCGAATCGAGTTGGGGGAGATCGAGACTGCCTTGACGGCGTCTCCGGCGGTGAGTCAGGCCGTTGTGGTGGTTGCGCAGTTGTCGGTGGGGGAGTCGTTGGCGGCGTACGTTGTGCCCGCGGTCGGAGCCGACATCGAGGTCGAGGCGGTCCGGTCGGAGTTGGGGTCGGCGGTGCCGTCGTACATGGTGCCGTCCGCGTTCGTGGTGCTCGACGCGTTGCCGCTCAATGCGGCGGGCAAGCTGGACCGTCGGGCGTTGCCTGCCCCGGAATTCGAGATCCGCGAGTTCCGCGCTCCGCGGACACCGGTCGAGGAATCGATCGCGGCGGTGTATTCGGACGTCCTGGGAGTCGAGCGCGTCGGGTTGGACGACGACTTCTTCGCGTTGGGTGGCAACTCGCTGCTGGCGGTCAAGTTGGTGTCCAAGCTCGGAGCGGCCGTGGGCGGGCCGATACCGCTGAACTGGTTGTTCGTCGACGCGTCCGTGGCCTCGCTCGCCGCGCGGATCACCGCAGCGACAGCGTCGCCTGTCGAGGGGGCCGAATCCAGCGGGCTGGACACATTGATTCCCCTTCGGATCGGTGGTTCCGCGTCACCGCTGTTCTGCATCCATCCCATCGTCGGGCTCTCCTGGGCCTTCGGAGGATTGTCGGCGTACCTGGGCGAAGATCGTCCGATCTACGGGTTGCAGTCACCTGCCCTCTCCGGTGCCGAACCCCTGCCGGAATCCATCGAACAGTGGGCCGCCCTGTTCGTCGACAGGATTCGCAGCGTGCAGCCGTCCGGCCCGTACCACCTGCTCGGTTGGTCGATGGGCGGATCGATCGCGCACGCCATGGCTGTGCAACTGCAGCACGAAGGCGAGTCGGTAGCAACGCTGGCGATGATGGACTCGTTCGTCGCGGGCAGGACCGACCACCTCGTGGACCGCCCCGTGTCGGCCGGAGAGATGCTCGGCGGCCTCGGCCTGGGAACAGACTCCGATATCGAGATCGGAGAGCTCACGGTCGATTCCGTGGCGGAACTGTTGGCATCGATGCCTGCTCCGTTCGACGCGATATCCCGCGAACGGATAGCCGGCATACTGGACGGGATCGCCCGCTCGGCGGAGCTGATCGACTCGTACGTGCCACGGACATTCGTCGGGCGGTCGATCCTCTTCGCGTCGGTCGTCGACGATCCGACCGGAACCGTTGCAGCGTCGACGTGGGAGGACGCGGTCGACGGGGGCGTGAACGTGGTGCCCGTGCATTCCACCCACTGGCAGATGGCGTCGCAGTCTGCGCTCGCCGAAATCGGACCGGTGTTGCAGTCCGAGTTGGACCGGTAGACCGTCGAACACGACCGGGGCCTCACGACGTGATGTCGTGAGGCCCCGGTGGTGAAGGTTCGTGCTGTGTCAGCAGGGTGCAGGCGTCGTCGCTGCGTAGTCGGGATCGAGCGCCGACTTGACCATGTACAGAGGCACAGGGTCGGTGACGAGGCCGATGTGCGATGTCGTGGCGGCCGGGCACACGTCCTGGACCCAGACGTTGTGCACCGTCGACGGATCACCCGACCGGAGGAAGGTGTTCCCCGGGGGTGTCGACACCGTGTCGTTGCGTGTGGCGACGACGGTGTACTCGACTCCCGGTTGGACGTCACCGCCGTCGTTCAGGCTCGTCAACGTCGTCGAACCGACCAACTGCTGTGCACCGGCCATGTTGTACGTCAACGGGGTGAGCGCGTCGCCGGGGAGTCCGAGCGAGGTCAGCAGTTCGGAGAGCTGCTGCAATCCGCCGAACGTCGTCCCGTGGTTGGTGGCACCGAGGGTGACCAAGGTGTGAACCTTGTTGCGGGCCGGGTCCTGCGGATCGGTGCCGCCGTCGAATTTCATGTACTGGCGTGAAGAAGTACCACCCTGTGAATGGCCGACGAGATCGACCTGTTCGGCACCGGTGGCGGCAAGTACCTCGTCGACGAAGCGGCCGATCTGACGTCCCGACTCGGCGATGTCGCCCGAACCCCAGATGGTGGTGCTCGGATCGAGCAGGAGCGAGACGCCACCGTAGTTGGGGGCGAAGACGCAGTACCCCTCGCTCTTCAACTGTGGTGCGAGTGTCTTCCACGTCGACGCATCCATCTTGGTTCCGTGTACGAGAACGACCGGGCGCGGATGGGCCGCACTGGGTACGCAGCCGAAGTCGTTGGCACCCTCGAGTACGGGGGTGGCCGACACCGAGGTGCCGGTGGGAGAGGGTGCTGCGGTCGCCGTTCCCGCCCCGGTCAAGCCCAGGGCACCGGCGACGGCGGCAGCAACCGCCGTGGGCAGCACTCGGGAAAGCGTGTTCGACATGGCCTCGATCTCGTGTGAAGGCGTGGGACGCGCCGCCGGTTTCGGCAGGCCTGTGTTGTCGACCGTAACATCGGTCATCCATCCGTTACAGTCGCGCGGATCAAGACTGCAGGCCGGGTGGGTCGGTGAGCCAGTGGGTGTGTCCGACGTCACCAGCTGAACGCGCGATAGGCAATGCCCCCGCGAATTTCGCCGACCCGGATGACGAGAGCCCTCGACCAGTGACCACGGGCCAGCCCGGTCCATGCCGTCGGTAGCAGCGGATTGCGAACCAACAGGGCTGTCCACCACGACAGGACCGTACGAACTTTCATGGCCGGGCACCCCTGGGGCCGATAGATTCCCCGCAGCTTGGCGAAGCCGAATCCGAGCCGGAACGACTGGCGCAGCATGGGTCGGAGCTCGGCGCGCAGTCTGTAGGCCACGACAGTGTCGGTACTGAAACCGAGGGTGTAGCCGGACAGTTGCGCGCGCCAGCAGAATTCGACGTCCTGGCTGGCCCTGAACCGGTTGTCCATGCCACCGACATCGCGATAGACCGACGCCCAACAGGCCATGCTGGCCCCGATGGCGAACGGCAGGAAATCCGTACGGCCCTGGTTCTCGGGCGGTGTGGTCGGAGTCCAGGACAGCGCTCGCGCACTGTTCAACGTGTGCGTCTCCACTGCGGTACCTGCCACGTCGAACGTCCGAGCCAGTTCGGCGAGCGTTCGTAGCCACGACGGATGCACCACGTCGTCCGCGTCGCAGAACATCAACAGGTCGCCGGAGGCGCTCTCGGCACCGCGATTGCGTGCGTGCGCCGCACCGACCTGCTGTGACGCGTCTACGCAGGTCAACTGCAGTCGATCCCGCAGGGGATGCGAAGCGACGTGATCGCTGACTCGTCCGTCGCCTGCATTGTCCGAAATCAGAACCTCGAACGGATGGTCGACATCTTGCTCCGCCAACGCCTGCAACTGGGCGTCGAGCAGGGGATCCAACGAGCCCACAGGAATGATCACCGAGATCGACGGATGTGCGGAGTGCGCATGCTTCACGACGTCACCTCCGTTCCGGGCCGTGGGTCGACCGGAGCCACTTCGATCAGCCGTCCGACGACGCCTTCTTGTAGCCGCGAATTGCCGGGATCAGAAACACTGCTGCCATTCCGAGCGACCACGCGAGAGTCTGCAACACCGGTGTCAGGACCGGACCACCCATTGCCAGGTTTCGCATTGCATCGACCGCCACCGACATCGGCTGCGCCGCGACGACGGGCTGAAGCCATGGTGGGTAGGCCAGCACAGGTACGAAGCCGGCGTTGAAGAACATGAGAAGAGTGGCGAAGATCGACACGACTTCGACCAGGGGTGCGTCGCCGGCGACGGTGGCCAGGAATGTCACCATGACCGCGAACCCGATACCGAACACGATCGGCACCAGAATCAACAAGATGCCGGCCGGAATTCCCTGGGTGAATCGGAACCCCATCGCGACACCCGCCAAGGTGATGACGATGGTGGTGACGAGCACTCGAACTGCTTCGGCGATCATCCTGCCCAGCAGACCGGCGGCACGGTGCGTCGGTGTCGTCCAGAACCGTGACAGCAAACCCGATTTGCGTTCGCCTTTGAGACCGACAGCACTCACGATCGATCCGAACATGGCTCCGACGAGAGCGATCATCGGCACCTGGCCGTAGATCGCCGGCGCACCGGTGGCCGCCGAAATCGAGTTCCCGAGTACGACACGGAACATGACCAGCATCAAGGCGGGGTACAACAACGCCTGGATCATCGTCGACGGATCGCGCATCCATCGCATCAACAGACGCTTGGCCTGGATCAGACTGTGGGTCCAGAGGGCACGGACAGACCTCTCGCCCAGGACCATGTTGGGTTCGGGGAAGGTCAAGCCGGACACGCGGGTCGTGTTCACCGACGCTTCGGACATCGTCATGTCGGACTCTTCACTCTGGCCTGGAGCTCGCCCAGATGGCGAGCGGTACGAAGAACAGGATCAATCCGGTCACCCACGCGAGCGACGGCCACAACACCTGGAAGGTGACTCCTCCTTCGGCCATATCTCGCATTGCGAAGGAGAACTGCGAGATGGGCTGGTTGCGTACGAACGGTCGGATGAGTTCCGGGAATCCACTTTCCGGAACGAACCCGCACGACGCCATCCCGAGAATGAGCTGGGGGAGGGTCAACACCTGGCTGGTTGCTTCGGGACTCTTCGACAGAGTTCCGATCGCATCGGCCCCGATCGACAACGTGGTGCTGATCAGCATGGCGAGTGCGCAGAACAACAGGGCCTGACCGAACCCTGCCGTGAAGCGAAAACCGATGACATAGCCGAAACCGAGGGCGGATACGAGCGAGACCAACGAGCGGACGACACCGCTCGAGATTCGTGCCACGAGTGGCACGCCCCGTACGACGGGCATGGTCTTCAACCGTGAGTTCAGACCACTCATCGCCTCGGCCGAGGCGCGCTGTGCCGCCGAGATCGCGGTGAACGCCATGGCCTGCAACACGATGATCGGCATCAGGAACTGGGCGTAATCGATGCCCTGCAAACCCATGACGAACTTGAGAGGCAGATAGAAGCCGACGGTGAAGATGAGCGGTGCGATGACTGCGACCAGCAACTCGCCCTTGGTCAGCATGGTCCACAGTGCGCGGCCGGTGAGGGCCTGCCACTGCACGAACCCCGACGGCTTCGTCCTCGACCGCCGCTTCGGCTGCTGAGCGGTCGAACCGACATCGGCCCGTTGGACGGTCCTGGCCTTCGAATCGGCGACGCCTCGCGTAGTGGCCGTCACGGTGTGGTGCTCGTCTGTGAGTGCCCGGTGAGGGTGAGGAACACGTCATCGAGCGACGGGCGGCGCAGGGCAATGTCGGCGAGCACGATTCCCCTCGCATCGATACGGCGCAGAATCTCCGACAGCGTTGCCGCGCCGTCGGGTGCGGGAACGGAGAGCCGGTCCGAGGCAGCAGTGATCTCGGCGTGAACTGCAGCGGGGACCATGTCGCCCAGGGCTTCGGCGGCCGCACGGAGTTGGCCGGGATCGAGGGGAACGACCTCGCAGTAGCTTCCTCCGGTCATGGCCTTGAGATGGTCCGACGTGCCCTCTGCGATGACCGTGCCCTTGTCGATGACGATGATGTTGTCGCTCAGAACGTCTGCTTCTTCGAGGTACTGCGTCGTCAACAGCACGGTGATGCCCTGCGCCTTGAGTGCCTCGACCAGCGACCAGACTCCCTGCCGACTGCGTGGGTCGAGTCCGGTGGTCGGCTCGTCCAGGAACACGACCTCCGGCCGCACGACGAGGCCACAGGCGATGTCGATGCGGCGACGCATACCACCCGAGTAGCCGCGCACGGGGCGCTTGCCGGTATCGGAGAGGTCGAACTCGTCGAGCAGCGCCTTGGCGCGGGCCTTCGCGGCCTTCTTGTCCAGACCCATCAGACGACCGAAGAGCTCGATGTTCTCCCGGCCGGACAGTGTGTCGTCGAGGGCCGCGTACTGCCCGGTCATCATGATCGAGCGGCGTACTGCCGGAGCGTCGGTTGCGACATCGTGACCCGCCACGAAGGCTCTGCCGCTGTCGGGTGCGATCAGGGTGGAGAGCACCTTCACGGTCGTCGTCTTGCCTGCACCGTTCGGGCCGAGAATGCCCAGAACTGTTCCCCGCTCCGCGGAGAAGCTGATGCCGCGCAACGCTTGCACATCGCCGAAGGACTTGTGTACGTCCTCCACGTGTACGGCTGCGTGTTGAGCTGACGACATCGAATCTCCGAGCTGTCGGGGGGAGTGGTGGGACCGGACCCCGTGGAGTCGAGGGCCACTACTTGATAGCGAAATTCGCCGTGGATGTTACGTGGAGGGGCGTCGTTGCGTGAGTTCCGCAGTCAGCCCCAGTCGATATCGATACTGTTCTCGACGTCGAGTTTTCGGCACAGAGACCGCAACCCGCTGTAGTCCTGAACCAACGCGCGCCGGCTCTTGTCCTGCTCGACATCGGCGAGCATCGACTCGGCTCCCAGCACGCCTTCGAGTTCGAGAATGCGTCCCCAGGTGGAGAAATCGCTGCTCGAGAACGCGTCCATGCCATCGACGAGGCCGTCCAGGAACTTCTGCCGGTCGTCGGGACCGAGTCGCTCGAAGACGATCGCGGCCATGTCGTCGGCGATGGACGCATGGCAGTACTCGTCGCGGTTGTGCAGCTTGACCGTTGCCCGATTGATGGGCTGAATGACGTCGTCGTCCTCGATCAGGTCCAGGTACGACGTGATGGAGATCTCTGCAACCGTCATGAACGCGAGGGAGCTGATCGCGGCCGACCAGGGGTCGTCACTGTTCGCCTGTGCCGCGCGTTGCCGGCGCACGGTGGAGCTGAACGGCAGAGAGCGTTCCGACAGGGCCCAACCGCGTCCGCGCCTGGTGGCTGCGCTCGCGTTGAGGTGCATGAGGGTGTGGTACTGCTCGTCCACCATGGCCTGGGTCACCGCAACTGCGAGGGTGTCACCCATCCCGGTCTCGAACACGTCTTGCGCCAGCAGGGCGAAGCCGGGATGAACGACATGCTGCTCGACGTCCATCACGTTCTTGTTGAACGCGATCCAGCCCCACGCCCGAAGTCGATTCTGTTGCTCGGGAGTGGCACCGGTGAAGGTGTCGTGCTCACCGAACGGGATCAGAGCGTCGGGGAAATCCTGCTTGGCGACGTCGAACAGATCGTCCAGTTCGGGTTCGGGCTTCTTGACCGTCGCGCGTTGTGACCAGTTCTTCGCCAACCGCGCGACGACGGCGCTCTCCACGACATCGGTGGAGTCGAATTCCGGCAACGACGGTTGCTCCAACATCGCGTGCCCCCGCTTTCCGCTCGTCCGACTGCGGCTATCGGTTACCGCCGCTGCCTCGAACGATACCGAACATCTCCGCACACAATGCTCGATACCGATCGCCGTTCCCGCCCAGAGCGGCTTCGGCCTGCGTCAACAGGCGAGCGAAGTCGGCCTCGGAGCCGGAATCGACGGTCTCGCTCACCGTCTGCGTCGCTCGATGCAGCGCCGCCCTGGCATCGGCGGCGTGCGGATTGCCTGCCTGTACGTCCCAGTAGACCTCGGGTTCACCGCCGGTGATGCGCGCCAGCACCGCGAGCATCGTCGCGTGTGGGGGAGGCGCAACGGCGTCGATGTCGACGAACGGAAGGTCCAGTTCGGCCAGAGTCAGGCCGAACGCCAGCACACTGGCGTGTGTCAGCGCCTGCGTCGCGGCGGCGAGGCGATCATGGCGTGCAGCGTCGAGGAGCACTACTCGACCGCCCCACCGCGAGATTCCCTCGATGAAGAGATCCACCGGCGGGCCGGGTCGGTGCACGACGGCGGCGACGGGACGTCCGGCCATTCCGAGCGACGGGGCGAACATGGGATTGATTCCCACCACGGCACCGATCGGACGTGCGCCCTGCACATGGCGCGAGAAGCCGGACTTGACCGACAGGGTCTCCACCAGCAGAGCGTCGGGCCGCAGCGCAGACAGGTCCGCCGCCAGCGCCACGGATTCGGGCAACGCCAGAATGACCGTCGCCGCACGTGCCAGCACCGCTGCGAGCTGTTCGTCGGGCGCAGTGATGTCACCGACCGTGACGGGAAAGGCGTCGGGACCGTCGTGGATGTCGACGACGGTGACCGAAGCGCCGTCACCGCGCAGCAGGTCGACCATCAGACGTCCGACCGCTCCCGAACCTCCGACCACAATCACGGAGTTGTCGGGCTCCGACCGCGTCACCGAGTTCATCGGTCGAGTATGTCAACGAGATGCGGCAGAGACCCAGATGGTGATGTCCGCGTGCACCACCTCCACGCCGGCTGTGTCTCGGATCGCGACCGGCACGACGATGTCGATGCCATCGGTGACCGTCCCGAAGTCGGGGAGATCGTCGAGTGCGGCGACCGCGCGCGGTGATGTGGTGGCCTTCGTCAGATACTGGACCGTCATCGATTTGGGGATCCATCGGTGCGAGGTGGGGACGGTCGCCTCGGCGAGCATGCCCATCGCGACCTCGGCGAGGTTGCAGGCCGCGATGGCGTGGAAGGTGCCCAGGTGGTTTCGAATGCCGAACCACTTGGGGGCAGTGACCTCGCAGCGCCCCGGCTCGAGCGCGACGACACGGGGCAGTACGGATGCGAAGTACGGAACCCGTAGGCACATGCCGACAGAGAAGAGGGTGGAGCCGATACCGTTGTTGGGTAGCTTCGACCAGGCGCGATACGTGGCGCCGGTGGTGTTCTCGACGGTGGTCATGGCGCTACCTTACTGCTCGGTAAGGTAGCGCGGTGACGATCGATCGGCCCCGAGTTGATCTGATGCCCGGTCTGCGGCATACTGGTCGGGTTGCCTGGACACGGGACGCGCATGCGTGCGGCCTGACACAGGTGAGTTGGCCGAAAAGCCGACTGAGCAAGAACATGAGACCAGCGCTCCACGTGAGCGCGTCCGGAACACCAGCTCGATCGGTGCGGATTTCGTTGGATTCGGATGGTTGAAGCGAAAGTTTCAGCCCAGAAGAATGAGCGGAATCGCGACACGCCCGAGCGCGTGGACCGGAGAACCATGACAGATGAAGAGCGGCAACGGAATCAGGTCACGCCTGGTCGTCAACGTTTTTCACTGTCGTGTGTGCACGAAGGCAGTTCGAGTCGGTGGGTTTCCCACGGCTCGGGGACTGTGCAGACGAGGTGGAGCAGGCCGAACGGCCCGTTCTACGACCAAGCGGCAAGAAAAGGACACTAAGCGTGGCGGGACAAAAGATCCGCATCAGGCTCAAGGCCTACGACCATGAGGCGATCGACGCGTCAGCGCGCAAGATCGTCGAAACGGTCACCCGTACGGGTGCCCGCGTCGTCGGACCGGTGCCGTTGCCGACAGAGAAGAACGTGTACTGCGTCATCCGTTCGCCGCACAAGTACAAGGACTCGCGCGAACACTTCGAGATGCGTACTCACAAGCGGCTCATTGACATCCTCGACCCGACACCGAAGACGGTGGACGCGCTCATGCGCATCGACCTCCCGGCCAGTGTCGACGTCAACATCCAGTGAGCGCGGAGACAACGATGACTGATAACAAGAACCGGCCTGCAACAGGAATTCTGGGCACCAAGCTCGGAATGACCCAGGTCTTCGACGAGAACAACCGCGTCGTTCCGGTGACCGTGATCAAGGCAGGCCCCAACGTGGTCACCCAGATCCGCACCCAGGAACGTGACGGCTACAGCGCCGTCCAGGTCGCATTCGGTGCGATCGACCCGCGCAAGGTGAACAAGCCCACCACCGGCCAGTTCGAGAAGGCAGGTGTCACGCCGCGTCGCCACATCGTGGAGATTCGCGTTGCCGACGCCTCGCAGTTCGAGGTCGGCCAGGAGCTCACCGCTGCAGTGTTCGAGGACGGCGCTTACGTCGACGTCACCGGCACCAGCAAGGGCAAGGGCTTCGCCGGAACCATGAAGCGTCACGGCTTCAAGGGTCAGGGCGCGAGCCACGGTGCACAGGCCGTGCACCGTCGTCCCGGATCCATCGGTGGCTGCGCAACGCCCGGTCGCGTCTTCAAGGGAATGCGCATGTCCGGACGTATGGGTGGCGACCGCGTCACGACGCAGAACCTCTCGGTCCACAAGGTGGACAGCGAGAACGGTCTGCTGCTGATCAAGGGAGCGATCCCGGGCCGTCGCGGCAACGTCGTGATCGTCAAGTCTGCATTGAAGGGTGGTGCACGGGCATGACCAGCCTCGAGAAGAACACCGAGACCAAGCTGACGCTCGATGTCAAGGAAGCCGGCGGCAAGACCAACGGCACCGTCGATCTCCCCGCGGAGATCTTCGACGCTCCGGCGAACATCGCGCTGCTGCACCAGGTCGTCATCGCACAGCTGGCAGCTGCTCGTCAGGGAACCCACTCCACGAAGACTCGTGGCGAGGTTCGCGGCGGCGGCAAGAAGCCGTACCGGCAGAAGGGCACCGGCCGCGCCCGTCAGGGCTCGACCCGCGCTCCTCAGTTCGTCGGCGGTGGCACGGTCCACGGACCGCAGCCGCGCGACTACAGCCAGCGGACCCCCAAGAAGATGAAGGCCGCCGCATTGCGCGGAGCCCTCTCGGATCGGGCCCGCAGCGAGCGTCTGCACGTCATCACCGAACTGGTTGCCGGACAGGTTCCGTCCACCAAGGGTGCGAAGACGTTCCTCGCCGAGATCTCGGACCGCAAGAAGGTCCTGCTCGTCGTCGGCCGCGAGGACATCGCAGCCTGGAAGAGCGTTCAGAACCTGGACGGCGTGCATCCCATCGCACCCGACCAGCTCAACACCTACGACGTGCTCAACGCCGATGATGTCGTTTTCAGCGTGGAAGCGCTGAACACCTTCATCGCTGGGCCTGCAAAGAACGAGGAGGCAAGCAAGTGACCACGATCGCCGATCCCCGCGACATCTTGCTGGCACCGGTCATCTCCGAGAAGTCCTACGGACTGATCGAAGAAGGCACCTACACGTTCCTGGTGCACCCGGACTCGAACAAGACGCAGATCAAGATTGCCGTCGAGAAGATCTTCGACGTCACCGTGACCAGCGTCAACACGATGAACCGTCAGGGCAAGCGTAAGCGGACCCGGTTCGGTTACGGCAAGCGCAAGGACACCAAGCGCGCGCTCGTAACGCTCTCCGCCGACAGCAAGCCCATCGAGATCTTCGGAGGTCCGGTCGCGTAAGCGACTGGGACTCTTCGGATATAGAGGACGAGAAGACTCATGGCAATCCGTAAATACAAGCCGACAACCCCGGGCCGTCGTGGCTCCAGCGTTTCCGATTTCGCTGAGATCACGCGTTCGACCCCCGAGAAGTCGCTGATCCGCCCGCTGCACGGTCGCGGTGGACGTAACGCACACGGTCGTATCACCACCCGGCACAAGGGTGGCGGTCACAAGCGTGCGTACCGTCTCATCGATTTCCGTCGTAACGACAAGGACGGCGTGCCGGCCAAGGTCGCTCACATCGAGTACGACCCCAACCGCACCGCGAACATCGCACTGCTGCACTTCGCAGACGGCGAGAAGCGCTACATCGTCGCACCCAAGGGCATCGCCCAGGGCTCGCCGATCGAGCAGGGTGCCAATGCCGACATCAAGCCCGGCAACAACCTGCCCCTGCGCAACATCCCGACGGGTACGACCATCCACGCGGTCGAGCTCCGTCCGGGTGGTGGCGCCAAGATGGCCCGCTCCGCCGGAGCGAGCATCCAGCTCCTCGGTAAGGAAGGCCCCTACGCCACGCTGCGTATGCCGTCCGGTGAAATCCGTCGCGTCGACGTGCGCTGCCGCGCAACCGTCGGCGAGGTCGGCAACGCCGAGCAGTCGAACATCAACTGGGGCAAGGCCGGCCGCATGCGCTGGAAGGGCAAGCGCCCGACCGTTCGTGGTGTCGTGATGAACCCGGTCGACCACCCGCACGGTGGCGGCGAGGGCAAGACCTCCGGTGGACGCCACCCGGTCAGCCCCTGGGGACAGCCGGAAGGCCGTACCCGCAAGAACAAGGCGAGCGACAAGCTGATTGTCCGTCGTCGTCGTACCGGCAAGAACAAGCGCTAGGAGGGAGTTCAGAATGCCACGCAGCCTGAAGAAAGGCCCGTTCGTAGACGATCACCTCCTCGCGAAGGTTGACGTCCAGAACGACAAGGGAACCAAGCAGGTCATCAAGACCTGGTCCCGTCGATCGACAATCCTGCCCGACTTCATCGGTCACACTTTCGCCGTCCACGACGGTCGCAAGCACGTGCCGGTGTTCGTGTCCGACTCCATGGTCGGCCACAAGCTCGGGGAATTCGCACCGACCCGCACGTTCAAGGGTCACATCAAGGACGACCGGAAGGCGAAGAGGCGATGACCAACTTCACCCCCACCGCCAATCCGACTGCCAAGGCCGTAGCGAAGCACGTTCGCGTCACGCCGATGAAGGCACGTCGCGTCGTGGATCTGGTTCGCGGGCGCTCCGTCGAGGACGCGCTCAACATCCTCAAGTTCGCGCCGCAGGCAGCGAGCGAGCCGGTCGCCAAGGTGATCGCCTCCGCAGCGGCCAACGCCGAGAACAACCTGGATCTCGATCCCAGCACACTGATCGTCGCCACTGCATTCGTCGACGAGGGTGCAACCCTCAAGCGATTCCAGCCGCGCGCTCAGGGCCGGGCATTCCGGATCCGCAAGCGCACCAGCCACATCACGGTGATCGTCGAAAGCCTGCCCAAGACCGGCGGAACGTCTCGCAACCGTCGTAAGGGCCAGGCGTCCAAGGAAGGGGCTCAGTAGTGGGTCAGAAAATCAACCCGCACGGCTTCCGCTTGGGTATCACCACTGACTGGAAGTCGCGCTGGTACGCAGACAAGCAGTACTCGGAGTACGTCAAGGAAGACGTCGAGATCCGCAAGCTTCTTGCCACCGGCATGGAGCGCGCAGGCATCGCGAAGGTCGAGATCGAGCGCACCCGTGACCGTGTTCGCGTGGACATCCACACGGCACGTCCGGGCATCGTCATCGGTCGTCGTGGCGCCGAGGCCGACCGCATACGCGGAGCTCTCGAGAAGCTGACCGGCAAGCAGGTTCAGCTCAACATCCTTGAGGTCAAGAACGCCGAGTCCGAGGCTCAGCTCGTGGCCCAGGGTGTTGCCGAGCAGCTCAGCAACCGCGTCGCATTCCGTCGCGCAATGCGTAAGGCCATCCAGTCGGCCATGCGTCAGCCGAACGTCAAGGGCATTCGTGTTCAGTGCTCCGGCCGTCTCGGTGGTGCCGAAATGTCTCGCTCGGAGTTCTACCGCGAGGGACGCGTTCCCCTGCACACGCTCCGTGCCGACATCGACTACGGACTGTACGAGGCCAAGACCACCTTCGGCCGCATCGGCGTGAAGGTCTGGATCTACAAGGGCGACATCGTCGGCGGACGGCGTGAACTCGCTGCCGCTGCGGCTCCGGCCGCCGGTGCAGACCGTCCCCGTCGTGAGCGTCCCACTCGTCCGCGTCGCAGCGGTGCCTCGGGCACCACGGCGACCAGCACCGAGGCCGGCCGCGCGGCATCCGCAACCGAGGCTCCGGCCTCGACCGAGCCCACTCAGGAGGGCTGACGCATGTTGATCCCCCGCCGGGTCAAGCACCGCAAGCAGCACCACCCGAAGCGTTCGGGTGCCGCCAAGGGCGGAACTCAGGTGACATTCGGTGACTACGGCATCCAGGCTCTCGAGCCCGCCTACATCACCAACCGTCAGATCGAGTCCGCTCGTATCGCGATCACTCGCCACATCAAGCGTGGCGGCAAGGTCTGGATCAACATCTTCCCGGACCGCCCGCTCACCAAGAAGCCTGCCGAGACCCGCATGGGTTCCGGTAAGGGTTCGCCCGAGTGGTGGATCGCCAACGTCAAGCCGGGTCGTGTGCTCTTCGAGCTGTCGTACCCCGACGAGACCATCGCGCGTGAGGCACTGACTCGCGCCATCCACAAGCTGCCCATCAAGGCACGCATCATCACCAGGGAGGAGCAGTTCTGATGGCTACCGGAACCCCAGCCGCAGAGCTCCGCGAGCTCACCGGTGAAGAGCTGGTCACCAAGCTGCGTGAGTCGAAGGAAGAGCTGTTCAACCTTCGTTTCCAGATGGCTACCGGCCAGTTGGACAACAACCGTCGACTGCGCGTGGTGCGCCACGAAATCGCGCGTATCTACACGGTGCTTCGTGAACGTGAGCTCGGCTTGGCCTCTGGTCCTTCCGAGGACACAGCAGGTGACGCAGCATGAGCGAGGAAAACACTGTGACTGAAGAGCGCAACAACCGTAAGGTTCGGATCGGCTACGTCGTATCCGACAAGATGGAAAAGACGATTGTGGTCGAGCTCGAGGACAGGGTCAAGCACCCCCTCTACAGCAAGATCATCCGTCGCACCACCAAGGTCAAGGCACATGACGAGAAGGGCGACGCCGGCGTAGGCGATCGCGTTCAGCTCATGGAGACCCGTCCGCTGTCCGCCACGAAGCACTGGCGACTGGTCGAGGTTCTCGAAAAGGCCAAGTAAGCACCTCGTGCTCGACAAGACCCACCCCCGGAAGATTGGGGGTGGGTCTTGTCGTATCGGCACATCTGCCGACTACCTGCCCAACAAGCCGCCGAGCGCGCCGCCCACACCGGCCTGCTCACCACTGCCGCTGCCACCGATCATCCCGCCCGGCGGCTGCTCCGACGGCTGTACGACGACAAACCCTTGGCCCGCGAACTCGAGGGTGAACCGCTCACCGGTCGATCGGCCGATCAGCGTGCCGAGACCGAACGAATCGTTCTTCTTGACTCTCGTCTGCAACGAGGACGACCACGCAACCGCAGCCTGCGGATCGGCAAATGTGGGCTGATCGACGTTCAGCACCACCGGAATCCCGTCCGTGGTGATGGCGATCCGTCCGCGCCCGGTGAACACACAGTTGAAGAAGCCCGCGTTACCGCCTGCCGCAGCGCCCTGCACGCGCTTGACGTCGTAGCTCAGCGTGGACTCGAAAGCCAGAACGTTGGCACCGTTGATGGTCAGACCGTCGGACCCGTCCAGGTCGATCAGATGGACGTCCTGAGCTGCGTTGGCGAGAAAGAGGTCGCCCCGGCCCGTGACTTTCATCAGAGGGACACCTTCGCCCGAGAGCGCCTGCTTGAGCGCCCGGCCGATACCACCCGAGCCCTTGGCCTCGAACCGGAGATCGCCCTGGTACGCGACCATCGAACCGGCCCGGGCCATCACGTCACCGTTCATCCCGATTCGGCACATCTTGCTGCCCTGCTTCTGAATGCCCGAGCCGGGAACCTCGGCGTGGGCGGGCGTGAACAGTTCACTTCTCATGGCCAGGACTCCTCGAGGGACGGGTGAATTCACGGGTGGCGCGGCGGCGTCTGCTGATGGCTCGTCGGGGGTGTCGGGCGTCGGCTCGTCGTCTTCGACACTGATCCCGAACGCCGTGGCCAACCCCGCCAGACCATCGGCGTAGCCCTGGCCGACGGCACGGATCTTCCACTGCTCGCCGCGGCGGTAGAACTCGAGACACACCAGCGCGCTCTCGTCTCCGAGTGCATCGGCAGTGAATGCCACCAGGGCTGTGTCCGACACATCGGACACCGTCACCGCCGTCGGACCCGCAGCCGCGAACGTTGCCGGCCCCGTTCCGTCGAGGGACGCGGCAACGGCCACGGAATCGACGCCGGCGGGGACGGCGGTGGCGTCGAACATCAGCAGGTGCCCGGTCGATGCACGGCGATACTCGACACCGGGGGCGGATGGCTGGTTGTAGAACACCAGGTCCGCGTCCGAACGGACCCGCCCGTCCGGCCCCAGAAGCAGCGCGGAGACGTCGACCGAGGTCGACGCTGCGAGTGTCACCGTCAGGGGACCGGCAGGAGCGGGGCAGTTCTCCCCGCGTGCGAGGGTTTTCATCGAATCCAGTGTGCCACTGTCGAGGGCGTCAGGACTGGCGCGCCAGCTCGATGACCTCTTCCTCGGTCGGCGGACTCTTCGGATGGTAGGACAGGCACAGCGGAGTGGCCGTACGACGGAATTCTGCGCCCTCCACGGCCGCGTAGAACTGACCGGCGGGCAGGCGTCCGACGTCGGGAACCGAGCCACCCTTCACCCGCGCCATCTCTTTGGCTGCCTCGACCTGCGAGGGACTGTTGAGCAGGCCGTAGAACTGAGTGGACGCATTGCCGGCGATTCGATTGTGCAGGCCTTTCGGGGCCTGGGTGGCGAACACCAGACCGAGTCCGTACTTGCGTGCCTGCGAGGCCAGAGCGAGAGTGCTGTGTGTCGCAGCGGTCGTCCTGTCCGAAGGCGCGAAGTTCTGCGCCTCGTCCATCACGAACAGCCCACCCAGCGGCCGGTCGCCCGCCGGGTTCTTCTTGATCCAGGCGAACAAACCCATCTGCAGCTGGTTGACGAAGCTCTGCTTCTGCTCGTCGGTGGTCAGGCCGGCGAGGTTGATCACCGAGACCCTGGCCTTCTTGCCCTCGGCAGGAGTGAGCAGAACGGCCGGGTCGACCGGGGTACCCGCTCCCGCGAACATCGGATCGTTCGCGGCGGCGGCCTTGAGATTCTCGGCCAGTCCGGCCGCGATGCGCACCGCATCGCGCATCTCGCTGGCGTCCTCGGGGAACTCTTCCAACAGGTCGATGAAGGCGGTCAGGTCCCCGCCCTGCGGCCGTCGACCGAACAGATCGAGCGCTGACTTCAACACGGCCCGACCGTGTTTGGCCTTCTGTGACGTGCCCAGAACTCCCGCAGCCGGTTCGAGTGAGGCCAGTGCGGACTCGACGGAGGCCTCGAACTCGTCGGCGTCGCCGAGGACGCTGACGAAGTCCGGAAGTGGCTGGAAGCTCAGCGGCCGACCCGAGGACTTGCGAGGCGTCCAGACCACGACGTCGGTGTCGCGCAGATACGCGGTCGCCTTCGCTTCGTCCCCCGGTGGCCACGTCCTCTCGTCCTCGGGCCACGCGGTGCCGAGCCGAGCCAGGTCGTTGTTGACGTCGAGTACGATCGCCGAAACTCCCTGCAGTGCACACTCTTCCACCAGGCGACGGATCAGCACCGTCTTGCCCGAACCGGAGCCCGCGAAGATCGCAGTGTGCTTGCGCAACGCTTCGAGTGGAACGGCGACGTCCGCACCTGTGCTGAGTTCGGCACCGACCACGATGGACGGCCGCCGCGGCGCCGCGGGCTGCGCGGAGACGCTCGGCGTCTCGGGTTCGATGAGGGCTGTGTCGTCGTCGACGACACTGACAGCGGGAAGCACCGCCCGGAACAATTCCACATCGTGCGCCGGCTTGCGTGCGAGCAGCCAGGACGTGAGTGCGGGGGAGTTCTCGGTCAACAGGGTCGACAACGCCGCCAGAGCCCTGCGGTCCTCGTCACCGAAGGGCACCACGATGCCGCCGGCGCGGCGCAGGGCCGCGATTGTCTGCTCGGTTTTCGCTCCGTTCGGCCACGGATCGTTTCTGATCAGGATCAGCCGACGCCTCGGCATGTCTATCCGCAGGCCAGCCGTCGTCACGGCCCGTTCCACTCGGGCCAGCGCGGCGCGGGCGTTACCGGACGTGACCGCGCGGAAGCACCAGTGCTCTTCGTCGTCGGTATCGGTGTCGACGGTGTGGCGCAGGCGAGCGTGCAGCGCGGGCTTGCCGCTCGGCGGCGGATCCTGGGCCAGGCTGTCGTCGGACGACTGATGCTCGTGAATCCACGCGGTCAGGCCCGCGGACAGTAGTGCGGGAACGATCGAGTCCTCGCTGTCGGGTCGGAGCGGAATCGAGACGTCGACCTGCTCGCGGAGTTGCTTGTAGCGATCGTCGAGCGCGTCGAGTTCGTTGACCCGCGCCGTGGGTAGATCCGGCGCATCGGCCGGACCCGACCTGTCGGTGAAGCTCTCCAACTCCGACGCGACGCCGGCGTCGAGGCAGTGCCTGATGTGGCGATCGACGGCGATGAGCAGCTGGCGCGGAGTGAAATCGGGGGCCTGCTCGAACGCGTCGGGCGCGACCGGCCACGTGGGGTGCGGCGGAGTGAACCCGGCTTCGAGGAAGCACGCTGCCAGACGTCGCCCGAGAAGGAGGCGTCCGATGTCCGACGAGGGAATCGGCTTGAGCGACTGAGTGACTCGGAAGCGGTCACGCATCGGCGCGACTCCGCGGGCGGCGATCAGTTCCCAGGCGCTCGACAGCGCAGAAAGTACCGAGGCGGTGCGGGGGAGGGTCTCGCGCAACGACATCAAGCCGTGCGCGAGCTGCTCGACGACCTTGTCTTCCTGAGCGTCGGCGAACTCCTGATCCGATCCGGTACGAGACTGCGCCACGAGTGTGTCGATCTGGTCGATCGCGAGAATCGTCGGACCGGTGATGGCAAGCAGACGCGAGATGTTCTCGGCGATGCCCTGATGGCCGAGTTCGGCCCGGCGGATGCCCCAGGCCGAGAACTCGTCGGGATCGACATCGTCGATCGATTGCAGGTACGCGTCACCCAGGTCCTGCACTGCCGAGTCGGGGGCGATGGACAGCACGAGTGCGCGCAGCGTGTGCTGCGACGTCCGGCGGTGGCGGGGGTGAACCTTGTACACCGCGGTGACGAAGTCGTTCAACGTGTCCGCGTCGATCATGTTCTCGCCCATGATCTTTGCGCGTCGATCGTCGGGAATCTCGCCGATCTCGCACAGGCGTCGGAGCAACAGTCCGAGCTGGCTGTCCGATCCGCGGCCGGACGGACGCATCAGGTCGTCGAGCATCCCCATCAGCGTCGAGCGCCAGAATCCGGCAGCGTCGAGCAACCTGATCAGGAAGAAGTAGCCGCCCTTGAGCTGCACTTCTTCGCGTACCTGGCCGAGCAGGTGCGTCTTGCCCGAACCGGCCGGGCCGCGCACGACGACCCCGAGGGGACTGGCGTCGTCGGAGGCGTCCGCGTCGTCGTATGCGTTCATCACTTCTAGGAACACTCGTTCGTGCATTCCCGGCACGTGCACGTTCGACTGCGAACGCCACACGTCGTCGGGGGTCGGTGCCCAGCTCAACCGCACCGATTCGAGAGCTCTGATCTGCTCGTTGTCCGTCATCGTCGAGTCAACGCCCATCATGGTTCGATCGAGAGAAGGTGGTTCTGCTGATTACCGACGACGACGGCCGCGGCGCGTTCCTCGTCGGTCAGGGTCTTCTGATTCTCTTCGGGAATCAACGAGACGTCCGCCGCACGACGCAGACGTGCGAGGGCGTCGTCCAGATCGGTTCTGGGTATGTCGCGCAACTCGTTTCGCAGGCGCGAGAGTCTCACGGTGCTGCCGGGTTCGCGCGCGATCCGGGCATACGCCGCACGAATCGAGGCTTCGATGTCGACGGTATCGGAATCGACGGCCTTCTCGTCGGTTGCAGGTTCGTCCGGTGCAGCCTTGTCTCCGCGGGGCGAGAACACGTCTGCCGGACGGCTGTCGGTGCGGTCGAGCCACCGACGCAACCCGGCCAAGATGGTGAACATGGCCTTTCCTGCTCCTGTCGACCGGGCCGGTGGCTCACCACCGATGAGTTCGCCGCAGGTGCGCCAACCCTTGTCGGTCAGTTCGAGAGTCATCGGTCGGACGGATGCATTCACCTCGATCAGACCGGCGTTCTTCAGCTTGTCCCGGGACGGCTTCGCGAGCTCGGGTCCCATCCCTCTGAGTTCGGAGTTCTTGACCGGACTTGCCTCGGCCATCAGGACGAGCAGCACTGCCGCTTCCGTCCCGTTCAGGTCTTCGGTGCTCATCGAGGATCCCCCTTCGATCGTCTTCTCGATACTGCCTCGCGGATGGTAGCGACCACACGTTGCGGATCGTCGATCACCTGAGCATTGGTGAAGCGCAACACCATGTAGCCGTGTGTCTGCAGTTGGTTGTCACGGACGCGGTCCTCGGCGAACCGATCGACGGCCCGGTGCTCGTTTCCGTCGATTTCCACCACGACCTTCTCGGTGCGCCACAGTACGTCGACCGTGAACGGTCGGCTGAGTTCGTCGAGCCGAATCGAGCGGTTGTGCTCACGCCCGGTGGCCCAGTCATGCGCGTTCAGCGCGCGACACAGACGCTTCTCGGGTTCGCTCGCCGGGTGGGGGTGACCCGCGATCGGGGGATAGCTGAGCGGCCGGAATCGATCGAGGACAGTGCTGACGCCGTCGGGTACTTCCGGCGCACGTACCGAGACCGACGGGAATCGGTCCATGCTCGACGCCCCGTCGCCCGTCACCCAGACCCCTGCCCCGGCGTGGGCACACAACCATTCCGCGGCTCCCGCGACGACTCCGGCGTCCGTTCCGACGGGCACGACCAACACGAGGGCAACAGTGCTTCTGTGCTGAGCGGAGGCAAGTACTCGGGCCGACCCTGCTGCTCGGGTCTCGACGGTGAATGCGGTTCGACGCGGCGACCGCCCCGCGACTGCGGCATCTGCGAGGGCCCCGACGTACGGACCGAAGTGCGCTGTGTCGCCGGCGAGCCGCACAGCGGCGGCGCGTGCAGCGCGTCGATGCAACGTCGACGAGCCTTCCTGATGGTCGAATTCCGTCAGCAACAGCGGAACCGAGTCGACTGCAGCGTTCTCGAGTTCTGCGACCACCGCATCGACGAGATCGACGGCACGATTCGCCGTCGCTGGATCGACCGCGAAGAACACGATCGAGGGCGCGTCCGACGGCAGAGGGTTCACCGACTCGGCGAGTTCACGCTCGGTGGCACCGTGCAGTCGGACGACCCGATCCAGTGGCAGACTCGACCACCAGTGGCCGCCGTCGCCCGTCGACGTCATCGCCGCGCCCCGCTGATCCGAAGATGTCCCATCCCCGAAACCGTACCGAGAGTTCCGGGTTCGCAGGCGACAGCCGGTGCTCGCGCGATGGCGATTTGGATCCCAGGGATCCGTTCCCCTACACTTGACCGGTTGCCTGTGGCAGCGGTGTGCCTTCGTGCGCCCGCTCCCGGCAGCCGACCGCGCGTGTCGGGACGGAAATCCGGCACGTACGTACATCCAGGTCAAGGAGAAGTTAGTGATTCAGCAGGAGTCGCGAGTGCGCGTCGCTGATAACACGGGCGCGAAGGAAATCCTTTGCATCCGCGTTCTCGGTGGTTCGTCACGTCGCTACGCCGGAATCGGCGACATCATCGTAGCTACGGTGAAGGACGCCATTCCCGGTGGAAACATCAAGAAGGGTGAGGTCGTCAAGGCCGTCATCGTCCGCACCATCAAGGAGCGTCGCCGTCCGGATGGCTCGTACATCCGCTTCGACGAGAACGCTGCGGTGCTGATCAAGCCCGACAACGATCCCCGTGGAACTCGTATCTTCGGCCCGGTCGGCCGTGAGCTGCGTGAGAAGAAGTTCATGAAGATCGTCTCGCTCGCCCCGGAGGTGCTGTAAATGAAGGTGCACAAGGGCGACACCGTTCTCGTGATCGCAGGCAAGGACAAGGGTGCCAAGGGCAAGGTCATTCAGGCCTACCCCGCTGACTCCAAGGTTCTGGTCGAGGGTGTGAACCGCATCAAGAAGCACACCGCGGTCTCCGCCAACCAGCGCGGCGCATCCTCGGGTGGCATCGTCACCCAGGAAGCTCCGATCCACGTATCGAACGTCGCAGTGGTCGACTCGGACGGAAACCCCACTCGCGTGGGCTACCGGACCGATGAAGAAACCGGCAAGCGCGTTCGTGTTTCCCGGAAGAACGGGAAGGACATCTGAGATGACTACCACCGAAAACATCGCGGGCGAACAGCCCCGCCTCAAGGCGCGCTACCGCGCCGAGATCAAAGACGCCCTTAACACCGAATTTGCATACGAGAACGTCATGCAGATCCCCGGCATCGTCAAGGTCGTCGTCAACATGGGTGTCGGCGACGCCGCCCGTGACGCCAAGCTGATCAACGGTGCAGTTGCCGACCTCGCTGCCATCACCGGCCAGAAGCCGGAGATCCGCAAGGCTCGCAAGTCCATCGCACAGTTCAAGCTGCGTGAAGGAATGCCCATCGGCGCACGCGTCACCCTCCGTGGCGACCGCATGTGGGAGTTCCTCGACCGTCTGGTCTCCATTGCCCTTCCCCGAATCAGGGACTTCCGCGGACTCTCGGGTACGCAGTTCGACGGCAACGGAAACTACACGTTCGGCCTCAACGAGCAGTCGATGTTCCACGAGATCGACGTGGACAAGATCGACCGTCCGCGCGGCATGGACATCACCGTAGTAACCACCGCAACCAACAACGAAGAAGGCCGCGCGCTGCTCAAGCACCTCGGCTTCCCGTTCAAGGAGAACTGAGTCCATGGCGAAGAAGGCATTGGTCAACAAGGCCAACAAGAAGCCGAAGTTCGCGGTGCGTGCATACACTCGCTGCAACCGCTGCGGCCGTCCCCATTCCGTGTTCCGCAAGTTCGGCCTCTGCCGTATCTGCGTGCGCGAGATGGCACACGCCGGAGAGCTTCCCGGAGTTCGCAAGAGCTCCTGGTGATCTGAGGCCTCCGGGCTTCACCACACCACGCTGATGGGCGTGGGTTCCTTCCGAGGAGCCCACGCCCATTTCGTGTTTCTCAGGCCCGGAGCTTCATACCGACCACACGTCGTGTCGCAGGTCGAGCGATCGGGTCAGAGCCAGTGCGGCATCGTGATCACCGCTCTCGACGATCACGAGCAGGCCACGTTCGGACATCGCCGACGCGAAAGCATCGGCGGAGACGGTCCTACATCCGGGTGGCATATCCGGGTCTCCGAGTTCTCGATAGGTGTCGGCAATCGCTACTACGTCCGCGACCGGATCGAATCCCCAGACGGTCACGAAATGTCCTACACTCCAATCGAATTCGGTCAACTCTGCGGTATGTACATTCGCCACCAGGCCGAATCGGAAGGGCGCGTCGGCAAGGCGAGCAAGTAGCAGGCGCAGTCCCTCGGCACCGGGCCCCATGATCGGAACGACGGCAACGCGGTGGACGGTCGCCGTCTCGATGCCCGCCGCAAGACCTGCCGCCGTGGTCCCGGCCGTGTCGGTCGATACGGCCCTCGGCAACACATCCCACCCATCGGTGAGCCGGGGCGTTCCGGGAGGACGGGCCGACTCGATCTCGCCCGGCCAGATCGCGGATCCCGATGCGACCGCGAGTGCCGTCACATCCGGTGCGTCCTCGTCGAGAACAGCGGTCAACGCTACCGATGCCGAGAACGGTCCGCAGAGTTGATCCGGTTGCGGCAGAACACGATCGAGTGCCGAGACGATTGCATCTGCGCCGGGGAACCGTCGCAGCATCTCAGTAAATCCAGCGCAACGACTCGAGCAGTTCGTCCTCGGTGTGACTCTCTGCCCACGCGGCATCGGCGTCCCGGCACGCAACGAACGCGCCCAGAAGATCCTCGCCCAACACGTTCGCGACGAGTTCGGATGACAGCAGGTTCTCCCGCTGCTGAGTATGGGTCGTCGCGAGTGGGGAGATACCCGCGGCCTCACGACGTGCGTCGTCCCAGCCGCCCACATCCTCTTGAACGGATGGCGGCAACTGGGCCGAATCCGCTACTCCCGACAGGCCGGCCGCAATCGTGACGGCCAGCGCCAGATACGGGTTGGCGGACGCATCGCACGCTTTCAACTCGACGTTTGTGTGATTCGGACCGAGCAGCGGCGACGACGGTACGAGCCGCACTGCAGCCTCCCGGTTCTCGACGCCCCAGAACCCGAAGGCACCGGCCCAGTAGCCGGGTCGACGACGCAGCAGCGATCCCGAACTCGGTGCCGTGATGGCAGTGAGTCCCGGCAGTTCTCGAACCAGGCCGGCGATGTAGGACCGCCCGGTCTCGGACAATCCGTGCTCTCCGTCTCCGGTCAGAGCGTTCCGGCCGTCGCGGACCAGCGACGTGTGCAGATGCCAACCATTGCCTGCACTGCTCGACGACGGCAAGGGAGCGAAGCTGGCCCGCAGACCCAGAGCACGTGCCGCTGAGTGGATGGTCTGCCGCGCGAGGATCTGCGCATCGGCCGCGGCGAGTGGATCGAGTGGACTGAGCGCGATCTCGATCTGGGAAGCGCCGTACTCGGCGTGAATCTGGCCGATATTCAGACCGTTCGCGGCAAGCGCGTTGAGCAGCAGCACGACGAATTCGTCGACATCGCGTACTGCGTTCGCGGAGTAGGCAGGTCCGCGATGAGCGGACAGGCCGTCCGATTCGCGAGTCAGCGCGAACTCGATCTCGAATCCCGCCCGCACCTCGAATCCGGCATCGGACGCCTTCTGCACCTGACGCTCGAGAACCGCGCGCTGATCGTAGGACCAGGGAGAGCCGTCCGCCGAGAGCTGCCGGCCGTGTACCCAGGCAAGCCCTGGTTGGCCAGCCAGTGCGACCACGCTCGACGCGTTGTCGATCACCGGAATCAACCGCACATCGCCGGACGGAGTCGACAGTCCGTCGTGGGCGAACGTGATCCCGTCGTGCGAATCGAACACCGCGAACACCGCGGTGACTCCGACTCCGCGTCGCGCGACTGCCGTCAATTCTGCGGTGGGCACGGTGCGGGATCGGACGATGCCGTTGTTGTCGACCCAGCCGATGGTCACCCCGGCAATGTTGCGGTCGCGCAGCGAGTGGGTGAGATGGTCGATGTCGACTGCCTTCGAGTCCGTCATGGTCCGACGTTAGCGAAGAAGTCGAAGTCCGGGTGTCCAAGTGGGCCTGCGGGTTGCGAAATGGCTGGGCTGAGCGTGTGCCGCGCCGAACTGAGCCGTTGAGTGCGCTTTACCGTGTCTGCGGTGGAGTCCAGAGCGGCGTCGACGCGGCGTGAGTCTCACGGACGAAGTTGGAACAGGGTTGGAACGTGCCCGAGGCTTGTATCTGAACCTCCGGGCCGTGTCAGGGCGCGTTGTGATGTCAGGTGCCGAATGACAGATTCTGAATGTCTACAGTCATGTTCCCGAGCACGTGAATTTCGGGCCTGGTTTCAGTCGCGTTACAGCTGGTCTCCAGGTGCCAGACTGCCCTTCCTCAGTCGGTGAACAGGCCGATGAAGTACTCATTATCGGAGCTGATCCTGAAATCGCCCTCGATGTACCGCGCGAACTTCGGCACGTCGGCCAATCCGACTGGATATGGTCCCATTTCTAGGGGAAGTTCACTTTCGTCGACGTCAATCAGTTCTCTGATTCGTCTCCGGTGATAGCAGTCAGGACATAGCTGTGTGCGATCGTATCGGTTCGTTTGTTATAAGATTCCAAATACCACACGCCGTCTCGCTACTTCTTGCTTACCGGCCATGGCGGCGGAGTGTGAACTCTATTTCGGTTCGGCAAGAAACGAGACTTCGTACGAATGATTCTCCTTCGCCTCGAACGGCATTGGCATGAACCGAGCAAAGTTGGGTATCTTCTCCGCCGGAACGTCGTTCTGGCCGACTGCAACGGGTAGGTCGAAGTCGCTGTCATCGATCTGGAGCGTGCGTTTGACGAATTCGACAGTCATGTCGCGAAGAAGGTGTATTTCTGTTCCCAACTCGGTTTCATCATCGAATTCTTGCAAGTACCACATTTCCTTCTACTTTAGTCAGTCTGCGAAAAGGCCTACGAAGTATGTACAGCCGAGGTCGATCAGCAGCTTGCCATCAATATATCTGGCGAATCTGGGTAAGTCTGCGAGCGCAACCTCGTGCATTGCGGCTTCAATCGGTCCGCTTTCTTCATTTGTCCCGATCAATTCTTCTATAGTCGTGCTGGTTGCGCCCTGAAGCGGATAGCTTTTTGCAAGAAGTTCAGATTTGTTCTCGTACGCGTCCAAGTACCACATTGTCATCTCCCTGGTTTTCGGCCGGGCACTGGCCCCTTGGTCATGTCGCCCGTTACTGGGTCGAACTCGCCTAGGTGTTTTCCATTTTTCGTGTATTTTTCGATAGCTCCGTGCTGGTAGTCCCACTCCAAAATATTTCCTCTGCTGTCAGTCCAACGCGGTCGATTATTCAACGGCTTCGTCTGTTTGGCATCAGGAAAGCCAGGAAGCCGTCGATCAGCCGGGGGAGGGTTGTAGCGCCAATTTCCTCCGCCGGTGTTTGCGTTGAAGGTGGTCGGACTTGCTTGTAGGAGCGGTTGCACGTCCGATGCAATTCCAATGGCCGCCGCCCCGGTTGCCACGGTGACACCGACGGCAATTGCGGACGCCGCTTCCACTCCGGTCAGGACGGCGATAACACTTCCGGCGATGACGCTTCCCGTCGCGCCGGTAACGGCGACTGTTCCCACGCCGAGGGTGAAGAAGCCGGCAACTGCACCGGCGATCGTGCCGGCAACGATGGCGGTTCCTACGATATCGATGACGCTCTGGTGAGCGTCCTGAATGGTCGACGCCCATTCGCCGCAAGCGCTCGCGAGAGTGTCGAATTGGTCGGCGACGTTGTGCGCAGCGCTGTGGACGCCGTCCATCTGGGCGAGGACCTGTGGCAATTCGTCGGAGGCAAGTTTCTCGATGTCGGTCCACGCGGAGTTCGTGGCGTCGCTCGCTCGTCTCAGCTCTTCGGCGGCGGTGCGCCACGCGCTTCCGAGCCCCCGCAACTTCTCCGGATCACCGTTGGGCCACATGTGGCCCTGTAGCCATCGCGTGATCAGCCCCCACCCCATCGGGGCGTCGGTGTCGCCGCCGTAGGAACCGTTGAACCGCGGTGTATTCGTATGAGGAAGTTGTGGGGGAGCGGGCAGCGGCGGGGTCGGCGGAACGGTGTTCGCATTCTCTGCGTTGGCGTGATTGACGCCGGTTGCTGCAAGCAGGTCGTGGAGCTTGCCGAACGCATTCGCGATGTCGGTCGCCGCGGTGACTGCGTCGAATGCCGCGGAATCGTAGCTGTCTGCCCAAGACTTTCCGGCGTTGTCGGTGCCTGCGCAGCCCCGGTTCCGGTGGAGTTCCGCGGCGAGTTCAGTTATCGCGCCGCTCGAGATGGTCTTGGCGCTGCTGTACTGGGAGGCCGCATCGGCAAGGATGTGGGGGTCGACGCTGATCGGGGCCATCAGGGCCACATTCGCTTGTTGTGGTCGACGGCTGCGCGGTAGCGATCATGGGCGCCTCGCGCCAGCGTGCCGAGTTGCGCGAGCGCGGTTCGCATATCGTTCAATTCCTGCCGGAGCAGCTCGTGCTTCGAGCGGTGAGCCTCAGCCGCTTCGCCCTTCCATTCGATGCCGAGATCGTTCACCTCGCGCTCCACATCGGCGACAGCCGATTCGATCGTGGCTCCAACTATGTGTGCGCGATCCACAAGAGCGAGAATCTGCTCGACGTCGGCGACGTAGCGCGCCGTCAACGGTCCAACCGAAGGCCGGAATCCACCACGTGTTCATCGATCACGTTGTCCGTTGCCGCATATTCGGTCGCAATGCCATCGAGCAGCCACGCGTCCTCGGCGAGCGCGCCGCATATCTTCCGAGCCGAATCGACCCACTCCGCCCACAGAACTGCATGGGAATCGGCCGCAGCGCCTGTCCAGGAGGTCTCCAGCAATTCCTCCACGGCGAGACGGACGAGATCGATGTCATCCCACAAACCGTCGGCGAGGCCGGACATCCGAGCAGAGGCACGGCGGATCCGATCGGGATCGGCTTTCACTGCGTCGTGCGGGACGAACCCGGCCATGGTGGGACGTCGACCGTCCTGGCAACGGAATCGGTTGTGCGCATCGAACCCCCCGGAGCGATGAAATGATGTCGGAAGACTACTGCACCGAACTGACGAGCACGGCTGTGTCTCGCGAGTTCTACTGGCAGGGTGCCGCTCGAGCTCTACCACGACCGATTTTGAGAATGGCACCCGGTTCCCTACACTAGAGCGGTTGCCCGGGCTTCGTCGTGCCTGCACGCGAGTCCTTGCAATGGAAACGCAACCTCGAGTTCTCCGTACGTCAGCATCGAAATGCGGAAGCTCGAAACACCTGGCAGTGCAGCGATGCATTGCTTGGAGCGCAACCCCTGACCGGCAACAGTCGGTCAGGACATGTTCACTTCGTTGTAGGCCCACGATGTGACGAGCCAGGCCCGCCGGGTTCTCGAGAATCCAGGGGCACCAGCTCGCGCGTGCTGCATGGGAACCGCTGCGAGAAAGGTGCACAGGTCACACCATGACGATGACCGATCCAATTGCAGACTTCTTGACCCGTCTGCGCAACGCCAATTCGGCGTACCACGACGAGGTGAAGCTTCCCCACTCGAAGCTCAAGGCGAACATCGCCGAGATCCTCAAGCGCGAGGGCTACATCTCCGACTACCGCACGGAAGACGCCGAGGTGGGCAAGACCCTCATCGTCGATCTGAAGTACGGCCCGAGCCGTGAGCGCAGCCTCGCCGGCGTGCGACGCGTCTCCAAGCCCGGTCTCCGGGTGTACGCAAAATCCACCAATCTGCCCAAGGTTCTCGGCGGCCTGGGCGTGGCGATCATCTCCACGTCCACAGGTCTGCTCACGGAGCGTCAGGCGGCCAAGCAGGGTGTGGGCGGAGAAGTCCTCGCCTACGTCTGGTAGGGGAGGCCACCACCATGTCACGTATTGGAAAATTGCCGGTACCGGTCCCCGCTGGAGTCGATATCACCATCGACGGCCAGAACGTTGCGGTCAAGGGCCCCAAGGGTGCCCTGAGCCTGACGGTCGCCGAGCCCATCCAGATCGCTCGCGCCGACGACGGCACCATCGCCGTCACCCGGCCCGATGACGAGCGCAAGAGCCGTGCACTGCACGGACTTTCGCGCACTCTCGTCGCGAACCTCATCACCGGTGTCACCAACGGTTACACCAACAAGATGGAGATTCACGGCGTCGGTTACCGCGTCGTACTCAAGGGCAAGGACCTCGAGTTCGCACTCGGTTACAGCCATCCCGTGCTGATCGAAGCACCCGAGGGCATCACGTTCACGGTCGAGTCGCCCACGCGATTCACCGTTGTCGGCATCGACAAGCAGAAGGTCGGTCAGATCTCTGCCAACATTCGTCGTCTGCGGCGTCCGGACCCGTACAAGGGCAAGGGCATCCGCTACGAGGGTGAAGTGATCCGCCGCAAGGTCGGAAAGACGGGTAAGTGATATGAGCCAGCAAACAGCAGACAAGGCGAACGTCGTCAAGCGCACTCCGCGTGGCACCGACGTCTCGACGAAGCGTCGCCTGTCGAAGGCACGTCGTCACTTCCGCCTTCGCAAGAAGATCTCCGGCACGCCCGAGCGTCCCCGCTTGGTCGTCAACCGGTCCTCGCGTCACATCCACGTGCAGTTGATCGACGACCTCGCCGGCCACACGCTGGCCAGCGCGTCGAGCATCGAAGCAGATGTGCGCGCCCTCGAGGGCGACAAGAAGGCCGTCAGCGCGAAGGTCGGCGAGCTCATCGCCAGCCGCGCGAAGGCAGCCGGCGTCGAGGCAGTCGTGTTCGACCGCGGCGGCAACAACTACAGCGGCCGCATCGCGGCACTCGCAGACGCAGCCCGTGAAGGCGGGTTGACGTTCTGATGATGACAATGACTGACAACGGAAGGACAGCCTGATGCCGGGACGTCAACGGCGTGACGGCGGAAGCGGCCCCGCCGGACAGAACAGTGGCCCCAACGCAGGTGGCGACAACAACCAGCGCGGCGACAACCGCGGTGGCGGTCGTGACCGTCGTGACAACGGCCGTGGCGGCAACGCTGCGGACAAGTCGAACTTCATCGAGAAGGTCGTCACGATCAACCGCGTCTCCAAGGTGGTCAAGGGTGGTCGACGCTTCAGCTTCACCGCCCTCGTCATCGTCGGTGACGGCAACGGACTGGTCGGCGTCGGCTACGGCAAGGCCAAGGAAGTTCCCGCGGCCATCCAGAAGGGTGTCGAGGAGGCTCGCAAGAGCTTCTTCCGCGTCCCGATGATCGCCGGCACCATCACGCACCCCATCCAGGGCGAAGCCGCAGCAGGCGTCGTCATGTTGCGTCCGGCCAGCGCCGGTACCGGCGTCATCGCCGGTGGCGCTGTGCGTGCCGTGCTGGAGTGCGCCGGTGTCCACGACGTGCTGTCGAAGTCGCTCGGTAGCGACAACGCCATCAACGTCGTGCACGCGACCGTCGCAGCCCTCAAGGGTCTGCAGCGTCCCGAGGAAGTTGCGGCTCGCCGCGGCCTGACCCTCGAAGAGGTTGCACCCGCCGGAATGCTGCGCGCACGCGCACAGGCAGGAGCGGTGAAGTAATGGCTCAGCTGAAGGTCACCCAGATCAAGAGCACCATCGGCCAGAAGGCGAACCAGCGTGACAGCCTGCGTACTCTCGGGCTCAAGGGCATCCGCCAGACGGTCGTCCGCGAGGACAACCCGCAGAACCGCGGACTGGTCAACACGGTGCGCCACCTCGTAACTGTTGAGGAGGTCTAACCATGACCATCAAACTGCACCACCTGCGCCCCGCAGCCGGATCCAAGTCGACGAAGATTCGCGTCGGCCGTGGTGAAGGTGGCAAGCGTGGCAAGACCGCAGGTCGCGGTACCAAGGGAACCGGCGCACGCAAGAACGTGCCGGCACGCTTCGAGGGTGGCCAGATGCCCCTCCACATGCGGCTCCCGAAGCTCAAGGGCTTCACCAACCGCAACCGTGTCGTGTTCCAGGTCGTGAACCTGCGCGACATCGAGCGTTTGTTCCCCGAGGGCGGTCAGATCGGTATCCCCGAGCTCATCGCCAAGGGTGCCGTTCGCAAGAACGAGCCCGTCAAGGTTCTCGGCGACGGAAACCTGACCGTGAAGGTCGAGATCTCGGCCAACAAGTTCACGGGCTCCGCCAAGGAAAAGATCGCCGCTGCCGGCGGTTCTGCAACCGAGGTATGAGCATCGGTTCGATGTGCTGAGTAGCAGTGCATCGACCAGCAGTTCGTGACGATGGCCGCAGCCACAGCTCTCGCAGCTGAGCTGCGGCCATCGTTGCCTCGGCACCACGTGCCGTGGTCGACCGAACGGACGGGGTCCAACACTGACCGTCGGGCGGTTCGATACGCACTGTTAGAGTTCTAGAGTTCACAGAAGTTCGTTTCGATGCGGGCGACGCATGTCGCTTGCAGTCCATGCTCGTGAGGCTCACGGGAGCACCGGTTTGCGCTCCCGACGAAGTACTCGCAGCGTCAATGCAGTCGTGCCAGGAGGATCTTTGCTTTCCGCCTTCGTGTCGGCCCTCAGGACTCCTGACCTGAGACGGAAGATCCTCTTCACGCTCGGTCTGGTCGCCCTGTATCGCTTCGGTGCCACGCTGCCGTCGCCGGGCGTCGACTACGCCAATGTCCGAGCATGCATCGACCAGGTCTCCGGTGGAGACTCGGCGGGCATCTACTCGTTGATCAACCTGTTCTCCGGTGGAGCGCTCCTTCAGCTCTCGGTGTTCGCGATCGGCATCATGCCGTACATCACCGCCAGCATCATCGTGCAGCTGCTCACCGTCGTCATCCCGAAGTTCGAGGAACTCCGCAAGGAGGGCCAGTCCGGGCAGGCCAAGATGACGCAGTACACGCGTTATCTGTCGATCGCCTTGGCCATCCTGCAGGCGACCGGCCTGGTTGCACTCGCTTCGCGCGGCCAGCTGCTTCAGGGCTGCCAGCAGGACATCATCGCCGACCAGTCCATCTTCGGCCTCGTCATCATCGTGCTCGTCATGACCGCCGGCGCAGCCGTCGTCATGTGGTTCGGCGAGGTCATCACCGAGCGCGGCGTCGGCAACGGCATGTCGCTGCTCATCTTCGCCGGAATCGCCTCGCGTATCCCGTCCGAGGGCAACTCGATCCTCGAGAGCCGCGGCGGGTTGGTCTTCGGTTTCGTCTGTTTCGCAGCGTTCCTGATCATCACCGGTGTGGTCTTCGTCGAGCAGGGTCAGCGCCGAATTCCCGTCCAGTACGCCAAGCGGATGGTCGGTCGGAAGATGTACGGCGGCTCGTCCACGTACCTTCCGCTCAAGGTCAACCAGGCCGGCGTCATCCCGGTGATCTTCGCGTCCTCGCTGCTGTACCTGCCGAACCTCATCGCCCAGCTCACCTCGGCGAGCACCGCGGTCGACCCGAGTTGGTGGCAGCGCATCATCAACGAGTACCTGGTGAACCCCGCAAACCCGGTGTACATCGCGATCTTCTTCGGTCTGATCGTCTTCTTCACGTACTTCTACGTGGCGATCACGTTCAACCCCGAAGAGCGCGCCGACGAAATGAAGAAGTTCGGCGGGTTCATCCCGGGTATCCGCCCGGGCAAGCCGACCGCCGACTATCTGAACTACGTCCTCAGTCGCATCACGTTGCCGGGTGCGGTTTACCTGGGCACCATTGCCGTGCTCCCGAACCTGTTCCTCGACATCGGAAGTTCGGGTGGAGGACAGAACCTCCCGTTCGGCGGCACCGCCGTACTGATCATGGTCAGCGTGGGCTTGGATACCGTGAAGCAAATCGAAAGCCAGCTGATGCAGCGTAACTACGAAGGGTTCCTCAAGTGAGACTTGTTCTGCTCGGTCCCCCCGGTGCCGGCAAAGGCACCCAGGCCGTCCTCCTGTCCGAGAAGCTGGGCGTTCCGCACATCTCCACCGGCGACCTGTTTCGCGCGAACATCGGTGAGAAGACGGCGCTCGGACTCGAAGCGAAGAAGTACCTCGATGCAGGCGACCTTGTTCCCAGTGAGCTGACCATCGACATGGTCCGCAGTCGCCTCGCCGAGCCCGACGCGGTGAACGGCTTCCTGCTCGACGGCTTCCCGCGTTCGGTGGGTCAGGCCGAGGCGCTGGTCGGCATCCTGGCGGATCTGAACGCCGAGCTCGACGCAGTACTCTCCTTCGCCGTCGACGAGGACGTCGTCGTCGAACGCATGCTCTCGCGCGGACGCGAGGACGACAAGGAAGACGTCATCCGGAACCGACTCAAGGTGTACCGGGACGAGACCGCGCCGCTGCTGGACTACTACGAGGGTCAACTCGTGACGGTCGACGCGATCGGTGAGGTGGACGAGGTCAACGCTCGCGCGCTGAAGTCCATCGAGGACCACGGCAAGTAATGGCGTTCGGCCGTAAACGTAAGGTCGTACCGTTCCGCAGTGCCGGCGAACTCGACGCCATGGCTGCGGCCGGCGCGGTCGTCGGCGCGGCTCTGGTGGCCGTCCGGGCAGCGGCGGTACCCGGTGTCTCGACTCTCGAACTCGACCGAGTGGCCGAGGCGGTCATTCGCGACGCGGGTGCAGTGCCGTCGTTCCTCGGGTATCACGGCTTCACCGGGAGCATCTGCTCGTCGGTGAACGACCGTGTGGTGCACGGCATTCCGTCGGCGGATGAGCTGCTGGTCGCAGGCGACCTGGTCTCTATCGACTGTGGGGCAGTTCTCGACGGTTGGCACGGAGACTCTGCGTGGACGTTCGGTGTCGGCGACATCATCGAGGCCGATGCGATGCTGAGCGAGGCGACGAGGCTGTCGATGGAGGCCGGCATCGCCGCGATGCTTCCCGGCAACCGGCTCACGGACGTCTCGCACGCCATCGAATCCGGAACCCACGCGGCCGAGCAGGCGCACGGCCGCAAGTACGGAATCGTCGACGGGTACGGCGGTCATGGCATCGGCCGTGAAATGCACATGGACCCGTTCCTCGCGAACGAGGGTGCGCCCGGCAAGGGGCCGGAGTTGGTGGTCGGATCCACCCTCGCGATCGAGCCCATGCTGACCCTCGGAACGTACGAGACCGACATTCTCGACGACGGGTGGACGGTCGTGACCACCGACGGATCCCGATCCGCGCACTGGGAACACACCGTTGCCGTCACCGAGGACGGGCCGCGGATCCTGACGCTACGACCCAGCTAGGGGCAGACCCGGCCGGGGTCACCAGGCCAACGAGCCGTAGCGCCGCCCGCCACGGAGCAGGCCGAGGTGCGCAGCCACCAGACGTAGCCAGAGTCGAGTGGGCATCCTGGTCACGGCGGTCGGAAGCAGAGGGTTTCGTACGCCCAGCATCAGCAGGGCGACGGAGATCGAGCGGGCCCGGAACGGCGGGCAGCCGTGGACTCGGTAGAGGCCGCGCACGTGAGCCGATCCGTATCCCAGAGCTCCCGCTTGTTTCCAGTTCTCCCGGTGGCCGGTGCGCAGTCGGTACGAGACCAGTGGTTCGGCGATGAAGTGCAACCGACGGCCCGCGTGCTGTGCGCGCCACGAGAATTCCATGTCCTCGCTGGCGTGTACGTATTCGAGCATGCCGCCGAGCTGACGGTAGGTCGATGTACGGCACGCCATGCTGGCACCGATGACGAACGGCAGGAATGTCGACTTGCCCTGATCCGTGGGCGGTGCGAAAGGTGTCGATTCTCGCGTGGCAACGGAATTCAGTGTCTCCGTCTCCAGGCCGGTACCCACGAGGTCGTACTTGTCGAGGCCCGCAACGATGCGTCGGAGCCAGCTCGGGTGCACCGCGTCGTCCGCGTCGCAGAATGCAAGCAATTCGCTGCGGGCGGCGTCTGCACCCCTGTTGCGTGCGAACGATGCCCCCGGGGTTCCCGCAGCATCGACGTATCTCAGGTCCAGAGCGCCACGAAGGCGATGGCTTTCGATATGTTCGCGAAGGCCGTCGGTCGAGCCGTTGTCGCTGATGATCACCGTGAACGGATGCTCGTAGTCCTGTCGAGCGAGAGCTCGCAATTGATCGTCGAGAACATCCTTGGCGTTGTGAACCGGGATGATGACGGATACGACCGGGTCGCCGGCGCGCGTGTCTGATCTCAAGAGGGGTGCCTTGTAGTCGTCGTCGCGGACACGGCCGCCGCTGCGAACGCAGTCGGTACGGCCAGTGGTGGTGCGGCTGTGATGCAGCCCGGCGGAACGTTAGCTCAGGAAATCGAACTGGGGCAAACGTTGACCTGGAGTATGGACACTGGACGCATTTGGCCAGACGTGCATTACCCGGTAGCATGGATCGACGGTGCGCCCTGCGTACCGGATGTTCGCGTGCCCTGGTGGGCTGCGAACCGTTCCGGCGATACGTCGACCCGTTGATTCGGGTCGGTCAGTGGGCATCACGGTAACGGAAACAGATGCAATCAACCAGGTGTGAGAGCCAGGATCGCGGAGGATATGGCCAAGAAAGACGGTGCTATCGAGGTAGAGGGCCGAGTTGTCGAACCGCTGCCCAATGCGATGTTTCGCATTGAGCTCGAAAACGGCCACAAGGTACTCGCTCACATCAGCGGAAAGATGCGTCAGCACTACATCCGCATCCTTCCCGAGGATCGCGTCGTGGTAGAGCTTTCGCCCTACGACCTCACGCGTGGACGCATCGTTTACCGCTACAAGTAACAGCTTCCCCGGCCACGTCCGGTCGGGGAGAACCATGCTCGGGTCCACTGCACGCAGCGGGACCGAGCTACACACAGGAGATCAACGACGTGAAGGTTCAGCCGAGCGTCAAGAAGATCTGCGAAAAGTGCAAGGTGATTCGTCGTAACGGACGCGTCATGGTGATCTGCGACAACCTGCGTCACAAGCAGCGTCAGGGATAACCACCGAGCACTTCGCACGTCGGCTTGGCAACAGCTAGAAGATGACCTCCCAGCACCAACCGCGACACACGCGTCGCGGCAGACCCCCGGCACGGAGGCCGGGGCCCCACTGAGTTAGTTGAAAGACGCTTCACACCCCAGCGGTGAGAAGGACACAGGGGACGGACTGGGAGCAGACCTCCGGACAAGAAAAGGAAATGCCACATGGCACGTCTCGCAGGTGTGGATCTGCCGCGCGAAAAGCGCATGGAGATCGCACTGACTTACATCTACGGCGTCGGCCGTACCCGCTCCAAGGAAATCCTCACAGCGACGGGCGTCAGCCCCGACCTGCGAAGCAAGGATCTCGGCGACGACGATCTGCGCAAGCTCAGCGATTACATCAACGAGTCCCTCAAGGTCGAGGGCGACCTGCGCCGCGAGGTTCAGGCCGACATCCGTCGCAAGATCGAAATCGGCTGCTACCAGGGTCTTCGCCACCGTCGTGGTCTGCCCGTCCGTGGACAGCGCACCAAGACCAATGCGCGTACCCGTAAGGGACCCAAGCGCACCATTGCCGGCAAGAAGAAGGCGAAGTAATGCCCCCCAAAGCACGCGGTACCGGTCCGAAGAAGGCGCAGAAGACGCGTCGCAGGGACAAGAAGAACGTCCCGCACGGATCTGCGCACATCAAGAGCACGTTCAACAACACGATCGTGTCGATCACCGACCCCGCCGGAAACGTCATCTCGTGGGCGTCCTCGGGACACGTGGGCTTCAAGGGCTCGCGCAAGTCGACTCCGTTCGCCGCACAGCTCGCAGCCGAGAACGCTGCGCGCAAGGCACAGGAGCACGGCGTCAAGAAGGTCGACGTGTTCGTCAAGGGTCCCGGCTCCGGCCGTGAGACCGCGATCCGCTCGCTTCAGGCCGCTGGCCTCGAGGTCGGCACCATCTCCGATGTCACCCCTCAGCCGCACAACGGCTGCCGTCCGCCCAAGCGGCGTCGGGTCTAGCGGGAAGGAAAGGTTTAGAAAATGGCACGTTATACCGGTCCTATCACCCGCAAGTCGCGTCGTCTGCGCGTCGACCTCGTCGGAGGCGACCAGGCGTTCGAGCGTCGTCCCTACCCGCCCGGCCAGCACGGCCGCGCGCGGATCAAGGAGAGCGAGTACCTCCTCCAGCTGCAGGAGAAGCAGAAGGCTCGCTTCACCTACGGCGTCATGGAGAAGCAGTTCCGTCTGTACTACAAGGAAGCCAACAGGACGGTCGGCAAGACCGGCGAGAACCTGCTGACCATCCTCGAGAGTCGTCTCGACAACGTCGTCTACCGCGCCGGACTGGCACGCACGCGTCGTCAGGCCCGTCAGCTGGTCACGCACGGTCACTTCCTGGTGAACAACAAGCGCGTCGACATCCCCAGCTACCGCGTCTCGCAGTACGACATCATCGACGTGCGTGAGAAGTCGGCACAGACTCTGCCGATCCAGATCGCCCGCGAAAGCTACGGCGACCGTCCCGTCGCGCCGTGGCTGCAGGTCGTCCCCAACCGTCTTCGCATCCTGGTGCACCGGTTGCCGGAGCGCGCACAGATCGACGTGCCGCTCCAGGAGCAGCTCATCGTCGAGTACTACTCGAAGTAAGGCGCAGCACGCATGTGAGTCTCCCCGTGAGGCTCACATGCGTCTTCGCCTCCACACGTGGGCGTCAAATAGCGGACGCCCGTACAGGAGGAACACACAATGCTCATTTCACAGCGCCCGACGCTGACCGAAGAGGTCATCGCCGACAACCGCTCGAAATTCGTCATCGAGCCGCTCGAGCCCGGCTTCGGTTACACACTCGGCAACTCGCTCCGCCGCACCCTGCTGTCGTCGATCCCCGGCGCTGCTGTCACCAGCATCCGTATCGACGGCGTCCTCCACGAATTCACCACCGTCCCCGGAGTCAAGGAAGATGTCACCGACATCATCCTGAACCTCAAGGGCCTCGTGGTGAGCTCCGAAGAAGACGAACCGGTCACCATGTACGTCCGCAAGCAGGGCCCCGGCGCTGTGACCGCAGGCGACATCGTGCCTCCGGCCGGCGTCACGGTGAACAACCCCGATCTGCACATCGCGACCCTGAACGACAAGGGCAAGTTGGAGATCGAGCTCGTAGTCGAGCGCGGTCGCGGCTACGTCCCCGCCGTTCAGAACAAGGCTTCGGGTGCCGAGATCGGCCGTATTCCGGTCGACTCGATCTACTCACCCGTGCTCAAGGTCACCTACAAGGTGGAGGCCACCCGCGTCGAACAGCGCACCGACTTCGATCGGCTCGTTCTCGACGTGGAGACCAAGAATTCCATCACCGCGCGGGACGCGCTCGCTTCGGCGGGCAAGACCCTGGTTGAGCTCTTCGGCCTCGCCCGTGAGCTGAACGTCGAAGCAGAAGGCATCGAGATCGGACCCTCGCCCGCCGAGGCCGATCACATTGCTTCCTTCGGACTCCCCATCGAGGATCTGGACCTCACCGTCCGTTCCTACAACTGCCTCAAGCGCGAGGGTGTTCACACCGTCGGCGAGTTGGTTGGTCGTACCGAGTCCGATCTGCTCGACATCCGTAACTTCGGGCAGAAGTCCATCGACGAGGTGAAGGTCAAGCTGCATTCGCTCGGCCTCTCCCTCAAGGACAGCCCCGCGTCGTTCGATCCGAGCACCGTGCCTGGCTACGACGCCACCACGGGCACGTGGAGTGACACCGACGCCGGCTCCTTCAGCGACACCGAAGGTGCCGAGCAGGACTACGCCGAGACAGAACAGCTGTAATCAGCTCGCTGGAGCTCTTACTAGGAGATTCATCATGCCCAAGCCCACCAAGGGCCGCCGTCTCGGCGGGTCGGCGTCGCACCAGAAGGCCATCCTGGCCAACCTGGCGACGTCACTCTTCGAGCACGGCCGCATCACCACCACCGAGTCGAAGGCCAAGCGCCTTCGTCCCCACGCCGAGAAGCTCGTCACCCACGCCAAAAAGGGTGATCTGGCGCATCGTCGTGAGGTTCTCAAGACGATCAACAACAAAGATGTCGTGCACAAGCTGTTCGCCGAGATCGGGCCTTTCTTCGCCGATCGCGACGGTGGCTACACGCGCATCATCAAGACCGTCCCCCGCAAGGGTGACAACTCGCCGATGGCCATCATCGAGCTCGTCAACGAGCAGACGGTGTCCAACGAAGCCGATCGCGCTCGCCGCGTGAAGGCTTCGCAGGCTGCTCCCGCCGCAACCGAGGCTCCGGCCGAGGACGCGACCGACGAGAACGTCGTCGAGGCTGTCGAAGCCGACGCGACCGACGCCGAGGTGGCCAACGCCGACGCAGTCATCGAAGGCATCGAGGACAACGACGCACACGCGTCGGACGCCCCCGAGGCCGAGGAAGCCAAGAAGGACTAGTCCTTTTGAGCTCCGCGCACGATCGAAGCGGGCCCGCCATTCCCCCAGGGGAAGGCGGGCCCGCTTTGTCGGTCCCCACCAGATTTCGGCTCGACATCTCGTACGACGGCACGAGCTTCTCCGGGTGGGCGCGCCAACCGGGTATCCGCACCGTCTGTGGAGTGCTCGAAGAAGCCTTCTCCACGGTGCTGCGGCAATCGATAGAGCTGACCGTGGCGGGACGAACCGACGCGGGAGTCCATGCGACGGGACAGGTGGCGCACTTCGACGCCGTCGACGTTCCCGACGATCACGACCGACTGGTCCGCCGAATGGCCCGGTTTCTGCCCACCGATGTTCGAGTGCGGGCCATCACCGCCGTCTCCCGTGATTTCGACGCGCGATTCTCGGCATACCGCAGGCACTACGAATATCGTTTCGGCACTGCGCCATACGGTGTCGACCCCCTCGACGTCGCCGGTGTCGTCTCCTGGCCCAGGCCCATCGATCTGGGTGCGATGCGTGAGGCATCCGCGGGATTGATCGGTCTGCACGATTTCGCCGCGTTCTGCAAGCGACGTGACGGTGCCACCACCGTTCGGGAACTGCAGCGCTTCGACTGGGAGCGCGACGGCGATCGTCTCACCGCATACGTCAGCGCCGACGCATTCTGCTGGTCGATGGTCCGTAGCCTCGTCGGTGCCATGCAGGCCGTGGGCGAAGGACGCCGAACTCCCGACTGGGCGCGGTCGCTGTTGACTCGCCGCGAGCGGGCGAGCGAGGTTGCGGTGGCTCCGGCGCACGGCCTGTCCTTGGTTCGAGTCGACTACCCGCCGGCCGGCGAGTTGGCTACCCGGAACGCGGCCACCCGAGAAGTGCGCTCGGCGATCACCGGCGACGGTTGCTGTGGGGGAGAGGGCTGACCGAGCGTCACCGGGTCTAGTGTCGGAGCGATGCAGCCGATACAGCTCGCCATCGTCGTCGGTAGTGTGCGTGCCGGTCGAGTGGGACCGACCGTCGCGGCCTGGGTTCGAGGTGTTGCCGCCGAACGCACCACCGTCGAGGTGGTGGACGTCGACCTGGCCGATTTCGAGTTACCGAATTCTCTCGTTCCGTGCGAGGACTCCGAACGCTTCACCGGGATCATCGGTGCCGCCGACGCCTTCGTGTTCGTCACTCCCGAGTACAACCACGGCGTACCCGGTGCGTTGAAGAGTGCGCTCGACACGGTGAAGTACGAGTGGCGTGGCAAGCCGGTGGGATTCGTCTCCTACGGCGGGCTGGGCGGTGGGATTCGAGCGACCGAACAGCTGCGGCAGATCACGGCCGAATTGCACATGGTCTCGGTCCGAGATGCCGTGTCGCTGCACCGGGTGCGCAAGCGGTTCGACGAGTCGGGACGGATCGACGATGCCGCAGCCGTCGACGCTCTCGGGCGTCTTCTCGACCAGCTGGAGTGGTGGGCCGACGCGGTGGCCGGCGCTCGTGGAAACGCCGACTACCCCGGCTGAAGACGGTCATGCACGAACCGCGGGGCGCAGACTCCTGGGGCGGCCGATGAACGCCGTTTCCTGCGGAATGGTGACCAGTGTCAGCTCGACGTCGAGTGGACCGGAACGGACTCGAATTCGATCTCCCGACGCATGGGGCTGGACGATCGTCAGATCCGGCTCCGGCACGCTTCGCTCCTGTTCGGGGCGGCCGGTTCGCGGTAGGTGCTCGGACAACGAGATCACGGTGACACCCGAAAGTCCCTGTTGCACAGGCGGTGCCGAACCGTCGGCGAAGTCGATCAGGATCACGTCGTACGACGGCCGGGATCGGGTCGCGGTGCCGTCGACCAGTAGTCGATCGGGTGCGCCGATGGCGTCGAGGATCGCGCGCCAGGCGTGCGGGCGATCCGTGCGGACGAGAACCCTGGCACCGGTGGCGATGGCGCGGAAGATCAGTTGCTGGGCGAGGTAGAGCTCTCCGGCGATTCGAACTCGCGTCAGGCCCGGTCCGAACAGCCGCACCGCGACACCGTATCCGTGAGCGTCGGATCCCAACAGCTGGCCGCACCCGCCTACCGGGAGTTTCAGCTCGTTCATCGTCTTTGTGTCGATAATTCGGCTGGGAGACAACGAATCCAGGGCGGGTACGGCCAACGGGAGCTGGGAAAAGATGCCGTCGCGTTGACTCCCGCTCATCGAGGTCAGCGCGCGTACACGAGGCTTCGTGATCGGTGTTCGAGTGGCGAATCTGCACGACCCACGGATGCGCACCTTCCCGGTGTCGTGGGTCGGTTGCAGGCGGAAGGACAGCGTCGTGCCGAGGGACGGTGTTGCCCACAGGGTGGCGATGTCCTCGGCAGTGACTGTGCTGCAATCGATTCCGAAGCCGGTACTCGACGCACCCGGTAGGGGTGCTGTCGACCACGTCTGGGTCAGGTCGTCGATATTCACGCCCCGGCACAGGTGCAATACAGCCGATCGTACTTCGGAGCTCGTCAACAGTCGCGAGGACAGCCCGTGGGCGTTCAGAGCGCGATGTACGCGAGTGGTCGCGACGACAGCGGCGCGGGCTGCCCCGGCCCTACCTCCGCCTCTGGCCCCGATCGCACGAGCATTCGCACGCAGGTCGAGAGTGACTGCCACCCAGACCGTTCGCACCGCTACTGCCGGTAGCGGACCGATGAGTGACTCGTACACCTCGGTGGCGACCGAGCCTGCCGAGCTGCGGAATCCGAGTGCAACGACGTCGATGGAGCAGACCTCGATGTCGTGCTGTCGCAAACACGACGCCAACGCGTCGACAGGAAGCGTGTGTTGCGTTTCGGCGCTCGCCTTGCCGAGGACCGTGGTGGCGTGCCCGGGCGGGACGATCTCGATGGTGCAGGTGACGGTGTCGCGCTGCCAGTGGACCCCGACCGGGCCGACTGCCGTGTCGGTGTGGTCCGTGGTCACACCGACGTCGGGGGCACGATCGGCGAGGAACCGCCAGATTGTCCGGACCCAGTCCACGACCGATCTGCGCCGAACGGCGACGAACGGAACGAGCGCTACCGTCGCAACAGCGAGCAGAGTCAGCCCTGGTTTCACCTGTGCCGCGAACAGAGCCGAGCCGATCGCCACGGCTGCGGTCTCGGCCACGATCACCCGCCGCACCGTGGGCGCGACGAAAGGAACGGCGGCTCGCCCACGCCCTGCCCGATCGGTACGCGTCATCGAAACCCTCCCCCCGAAGGTCGCAGTGCCCATCGACGAACGCCAACGCGGTCGCCGAGGTGTGCGGACGAACTGTACTGTGTCGCGTGACCCGAATGGGGATTGGGTCCGCACAATCCTGGGGAGGAAGCGTGGCGTCGACGCCGACAACGAAGTGGCAGGTTGGCGGTTACCGCTTTCTCGTCCGCAGAATGGAACATGCACTGATCAGACGCGACGTGCGGATGCTGCACGATCCGATGAAGTCGCAGTCGCGGGCACTGCTGGTGGGAGTCGTCGTCGCCTGCATCGGCTTGGCGGGATGTGCTGCGCTGGCGCTGTTTCGGCCGCAGGACAAGATCGGCGACGCGTCGATCGTGGTGGGCAAGGATTCGGCCGCGATGTTCGTGAAAGTGGACGACGTGTTCCATCCGGTGCTCAATCTCGCGTCGGCTCGATTGATCGTAGGCAAGCCCGACGACCCGTTGACGGTCAAGGAATCCGAATTGTCCGCACGACCCCGCGGGGCGCTGGTGGGTATTCCCGGTGCTCCGTCTGCGCTACCGCACGACAGTGACGGCAGCGCAGAAACGTGGACCGTCTGCGACACCGTCGACCGGATCACGGGAGTGACCTCGACAACGGTTGTGGTGGCTGATCCTCGCTTCGGTGAAAGCACGGCTGCGCTCGCCGATTCCGAGGCGTTCCTCTGGACATCGGACGGCACTGCCTATCTCGTGCACGACGGCACCAAATCGCCGGTCGACCTGAACAACAGGGCAGTGGTCCGCGCACTCGGACTCGAGGACGCGACACCGTCTCCGGTCAGTGCCGGTCTGCTCAATTCCGTACCCGAATCGCCCCCCGTCGCAGCACCGTTCGTGCCTCGAGCGGGTGAGGCTCCTGCGTTTCCGTTCGACGGCCGGACGATCGGTTCGGTCGTCAAGGTCGCCGGTCGCGACGTCCAGTACTACGTGGTTCTCGAGGACGGAATACAAGCGATCAACGAAACTGCGGCCCTGCTCCTGAAATTCACCGATTCGCAGGGCAGTCCCGAAATCGCAGCCGTCAATCCCGACCTGCTCGCGAATGCTCCCAAAACGTCCTTCGGGCTGGAAGTTTCGACGTTTCCGGAGAGCGCTCCCACGATCGTCGATACCGGGGAGCGCCCGGTGGGTTGCTTGACGTGGGAGCCACTCGCAGTTGCCGACGGCGGGCCGTCGGCTCGACTGTTCGAGTCCGCCGGTCGCGGGCTGCCGCTGGAGGCAGATGCACAACCGGTTGCGCTGGCTCAGGCCGATGGTGGCGGCGACGCAGTCGACCAGGTCTATCTGGCACCCGGTAGCGGCGGTTTCGTGCGCAGTACCGGTATCTCCGCGTCGAGTACACGTCAGGGCAGCGTCTTCTTCGTGGCCGATACCGGAGTGCGCTACGGCGTCGACGGTGCCGAGGCTGCGTCGGCGCTGGGGTTCGGACCGCCGGCACCCGCGCCCTGGCAGATACTCCAATTGCTCGGCAGTGGACCCACTCTCGGGCGCAGCCAGGCCCTGACGATGCACGACGGTGTTGCTCCCGACCCGCAGGCCGCGGCACTTCCGACGAAGTAGCGCCTGGCTCAGTCGGTTCTGCCGCGCCGACGCAACGGTACCGACAGTGCGAGTCCGAGTGCCAGGATCACTGCCACCAGCACCGAACCGGTGACCGCTGCGGTCCGCGGGCGATGATCCGGCGTGGGCGGCGGCAAAGGCGCACTCATCGCAATGCTGTCTGCAGGAACCGACCGGGGGATGGGCGTCACCGAATCGGTCACCGCTGCGAGCGGATCGACGATGCCGTGGCCGACAAAGGGGTTCCACCCTTCGGCCGGCTCGTGCGCCGTTCGTTCGATCCGATCCACCACCTCCAGCGCCGACAGTTCGGGCCGGTGGGAGCGCACCAGCGCTGCCACCGCAGCAACCAGCGGTGCCGCAAAACTCGTTCCGGTCATGGGAATCACGCCATCGGTGCCCCGGGTACCGTTCGCCAGTCCGTTGCCCGTCGGCGACAGCGACGTCATATCCGCGCCCGGAGCGGCGACGTCGACCCACGGACCGGCCAGGCTGAACGGAGACGGTGTGCCGTCCGACTCGACCGAACCGACAGTCAACACGTCGTCGAACCACGCCGGAGTCGCGATGGTCGCGATGGACGACCACGGGTCCGCGTCGGGCCGAAGCGGATCGGCCATCGGGTTCTGTGCCTGGCAGGCAGCGCTGCCGAGATTTCCAGCTGCTGCGACGACGACGACATTTCTTTCTCGGACGGCGTACTGCACGGCCGCACCGAGCGGACCGTCGGCCACACCGCCTCCCGCAGGCACACAGGCAACCTCGGAGATGTTGATGACCGAGGCACCCGAGTCCACCGCGGTGCGGATGGCCATCGCCATGGTGCGCACGTTGCCGTAGCCCGCGGCATTCTCCGGCTCTGCCGTCTTCTCCTCCTCGGGCCGGTTGTCGACGATCTGAAAGACACTGCTGGACTGACGAATCGACAGTATGCGGGCGTCGGGCGCGCCCCCCGCGAATCCGCTGCCCGGTGCGGTCTGCGCGGCGATCAGGCCGGCGACCATCGTTCCGTGTGCATCGCAGTCGAACAGCCCGTCGCCTGCGCTGACATAGTCGCCGCCGGCGATCAGACCCGGCAGGCGCGGATGTGCGGTGACGCCGGTGTCGATGACGGCAACCACTTGACCTGCCCCACGGGTGATGGGCCAAACCGATGCGAAGTCGAGCGCCTTCAGCGCGGTCGGGACGTCCTGGGCATCGGCGGTCGAGGACGGCAGCGCGCAGGAGTTCTTCTGTTCGGTGGGTTCGAGTGGGCCGGGAGCGCTCGGCTCAGGCAGCTGGAGAGGGTCGATCAGCGGACGTTCGGCGCGTGCGGGATACCCGCCGAAGACTACGTTGGACGACAGCGACAGAGCAGTGAACGCCGCGATGACGACCGTTCGCCGTCGGTGCGGCGTCACAGCCCGCGGACGACGCTGTACAGACCGCACACCCACACTGCGATCGGAATGACCAGGGCGATGGCGGCGTATTCGAGTAGTTCGGCCGCTCTCCGCATCACCGGCGAGTACGTGCGGGTGGGCACCAATGCCCCGAAGATCGACGAGGCCACCGCGCCGGCCAGTGCCACCCCGAACAGGGCGAGGACGAGATCCGGTAGTGCGACGACCGCACCGACGAGGATTGCCAGCAGAATCGTCGCTCCGCCTGCGACCAGCGGAACGGCATGCGTCACAACGGCATAGGTGCGTCCACGCAGCAGCAGGACGAGCGCACACAGCGCCGCGAGCGCAACCGCAGGCCAACGGACGCCACCTCCTGGATCGGCTCCCGCCGCGACAAGCACGCCCGCCACCACGGCGACGCTGAACGCCGACAGCAGACCGGTCAGGTAACTACGCGCTTCGGCCGCGGCGACCTGCAGATCTTCGAACGAGATCGCGTCGAGTTCGGCTTCCTCGACGGTGTCCAGCGGTGCTCCCGCGGTGGGGACCGGTGGAAGCGGCAATTTGGCCTGCATCATCGACACGCGGGCAGAGAGCGCGATACCCGCCAGGCCGGTGAGGGCCGCGGCAGTACCGATCGCCGGTGGTGCCATCGTGGTGAACGATGCGCACACCGCGGCAGCGAACGTCAGAAGCGCCACCGATATCGCAGCGGTGAACAGTGCGAACCCGGTCCCGCCGATACGAAGGGACAGCAGAGCTGTCGCACCCGCCATGGCCGAACCCAGCATCAGCTGAGCCGCGCCGATTTGCCCGGGTACCAGCACGATTCCGCCGGTGAACATCAGCGCGACAGCACACCCGCCGAAGAGGACTGCAACGGCGTGCTGGTGATACACCCGCCCCAGAATCACTCCCGCGATCGCGAAGAGTATCGACGCAGTGACGGCAGCGAGCCCCTCGACGAGACTGCCGACGTGCTCGGCTCCGGCCCGGATCGGCCCACGTAACAGGACCGCGCACGCCAGCAACACCAGCGCACCGGTGACAACCGAACCCACCGTGCGCGCGGTACGCGGAATCCAGTGCGGAACATCGTCGGTACCCGATCGCGCAACGGAATACATGAGGTCGTCGAACAGTGGAACCGGCGCGGGCCGCTCGGCCACACCCAACACGAGCAACTCACCGTCACGCACCGACAGCTCCGCCAACGTCGCAGTCGGTGACAACGGTGGGAACCCGATCCGCGCGAGCGTCCACGCCACGGGCAACCCGTCCGACGCGGGATCCTCGTCGCCGGGTTCACAGCGCACCGCTCGTTCCGCAGGCTCCACTCCCGCCGCGATCAGGTCGACGATTCCCGGTACGAGAAGCGAGACCGGAACGTCAACCGGCAGCGCCATGTCCACCTGCGTGGACCTGGCCAACACCGTCACCCGACAGACTTCCTGCGCAAAGACGGACTGCCCACCCGATGCCCGCCGACCCACGTCCGACGCGGCGGGTGACTGTGTCGGATCGGCAGGTGCCGTGCGTGACGGCGCAATGCCGGCCGATGGACGGCTGTCGGCGCGTGTCATGGATATCCCCCCGGATACGTTCGATTCGCGTTCCGATGCCCGCCCCAGTGGGCATCGGTGTCCAAACCTTACGACATCGCGGCGACAAGCAATCGCCCGTCGGGATCTGCCGGTGACGCGGCACCGCCGTCAGGCAGGAACCAGGTCACTCACCTGTGCGAGCAACTCGAACGAGCGAAGCCACGATGCGCGGTCGGACACACCGGACGCGACGATCAGCTCGTCCGCTCCCGTGCGTTCGGCGAAACGGTCGAGGTAGTCCTTCACCATGTCCGGAGTGCCGACGGCCGAGTACTTGGTCATCTTCGTGATCTGTTGGCCCGCAGGCGCTTCGAGGACCATGTCGGCTTCCTCGTCGGTGAAGGTCCGGCCGCGGCCGAGCAGGAGGCTGACGCGGCTGCGCTTGGTGCGGAGGAACTGGGCCTGCGCGTCGGCCAGAGAGTCGGCCGCGATCACGTTGACGCCCACGATCAGGTGTGGCTCGGACAATTGAGCGGACGGCCGGAAGTCACGTCGGTAGATCTCGACGGCCTGCTCGAGAGCGTCGGGTGCGAAGTGCGAGGCGAAGGCATAGGGGAGGCCGAGTGCAGCGGCGAGCTGCGCGCCGAAGAGCGACGACCCCAGGATGTACAGCGGTACCTCGGTACCTGCGCCGGGAGTCGCGCTCACTCCGGGGATCAGAGACTCTTCCGACAGGTAGCCCTGCAATTCCTGGACATCCTGCGGAAAGCGATCGGCCGACGCGGGATCGCGCCGCATCGCCCGCATCGTCACCTGGTCACTGCCGGGTGCGCGGCCCAGCCCCAGATCGATCCGTCCCGGGTACAGCGTCGCCAAGGTGCCGAACTGCTCGGCGATGGTCAGCGGCGCGTGATTGGGAAGCATGATTCCGCCGGATCCGAGCCGGATGCGCTCGGTGTGGGCAGCTACGTGCGCGATGAGAACCGACGTGGCCGACGACGCGATCGTCTTCATGTTGTGGTGTTCGGCGTACCAGATGCGTCGGTATCCCCAGTTCTCGGCATGCTGAGCGAGTGCGACGCTTGCATCGAAGCTGTCGCGGACTGTTTCGCCCTCGCCCACATGAGCGAGATCGAGGATGGACAGAGGTACGGACACGGTTGGGGCCAGCCTTTCGTTCGTCGAGCACGCGGCCGAAGAGCCGCATTCAATTGCAACGGTGTCGGGCAGCGTTCTATTTCTCGTCGGACGTACCGGTGGTCATGTCCGTCCGGGGTGGCGATGCCGACTGTGGACCGCCCGGTCTTCGATGCGTTAGCCTGTCGTCCTGCAGCCTCGGGGGGAGGCTGCCGCGATGCAGTTCTGGGGGCGTGGCCGTGGGGGCGGATCTATGAGTACCGTGCGCTTCGTTCGCGGTGCCCGACGGGAAGTGCCTCGATCTCCTGGTGGTGAAGTGACCCTGCAGCCGCCGCCCGAGATCCCACGCGCGGTGCCGGGCAATCTGCTGATGAAGCTGATGCCGCTCGTGATGGTTGCCGCGATGGTCGGGATGGTCGCGCTGATGTTCACCTCCGGCGCAGCGGCGAACCCGATGATGTTGATGTTCCCGGCCATGATGCTGATGTCCATGGTGGGGATGTTGGCCGGCGGCGGGAAGTCCGGCGGGGCGCGCACCGCCGAGGCCAATGAGGACCGCAAGGATTACCTCCGCTATCTCGATCAGCTCCGCCGCGACGTCGCGGAAACCGAACGCGCGCAGCGCCGAGCCCTCGAATGGAGCCACCCGGGCCCCGATACGTTGTGGTCGGTCGCCGGAACCGAGCGCATGTGGGAACGGCGACTGTCGGATCCGGATTTCGCTCACGTCCGAGTCGGCCTGGGGGATCAGCGGCTTGCCACTCGACTGGTTCCGCCCGAGACCGGGCCGGTGGAGGAACTCGAACCGGTTTCGGCGGTGTCCCTGCGTCGATTCGTGCGGGCGCATTCGGTGGTGCCCGCGCTGCCGACTGCGGTGTCACTGAGGGGGTTCGCGGCGCTGTCCATAGCGGGCGACCGGGACGGTGCCCGCGCGATGGTGCGCGCGATGTTGGCCTCGCTGTGCACCTTTCACGGGCCCGACCACGTCGCGGTCGCGATCGTCTGTGGTCCGGACACCGTGCAGCAGTGGGAGTGGGCCAAGTGGCTTCCACACACTCAGCACGACGTTCTGCGCGACGGGGCCGGGTCCGCTCGGATGATCTTCGGTAGTTTTCTCGAACTCGAGGGTGCGCTGGGCGACGTGCTGAGTGTGCGGAATCGATTTGCGCGTGGAGCTGTGCCTGTTGCCGGCGTCGTGCAGTTGGTGATCGTGGTGGACGGCGGGCTTCTCGACAACCGTTCGACCGATCTCACCGACACGGGCCTCGATTCCGTCACGATCATCGATCTGTCCGGCCTGTGCCCACGACTGGCTGCATTGCGTGGAATCCAGCTGTTCGTCGAGAACGGGTCGATCGGAGCGGTCAGCGGAACCACGGTCGAGGTGTTCGCCGTCGCGGATTCGATGAGCACCACGCAAGCACACGCCGTTGCGCGACGCCTGTCGCCGTACCGCGCGCCGTCGTCCTCGTCGGTCGTCGATGTGGTCGACGACGGCGGAGTCCGGATTTCGGGGTGGAACAGCCTGGTCGGTATCGCCGATGTGGGCGCACTCGACACGGACCGAGCGTGGACGATGCGCCGGGGACGCGAGAGGCTGCGGGTACCGATAGGTGTCGCCCCCGACGGCAGTGCTGTCGAGATCGACCTGAAGGAATCTGCCGAGAACGGTATGGGGCCGCACGGATTGTGCATCGGCGCAACGGGTTCCGGTAAATCCGAGTTTCTCCGTACGCTGGTGCTCGGCTTGGTGTCGACTCACTCGCCGGAACAGCTGAACCTGGTGCTCGTCGACTTCAAGGGCGGCGCGACGTTCGCGGGTCTCGAATCGGCACCGCACGTGGCCGCGGTCATCACCAACCTGTCCGAGGACTTGGCGTTGGTGGATCGAATGCGCGATGCGTTGGCCGGCGAAATGAACCGGCGGCAGGAGTCGCTGCGCTCGGCCGGCAACTTCGCGAACGTCTCCGACTACGAGAGGGCGCGCGCCGGGGGAGCGGATCTGGCACCGATGCCCGCCCTGTTCGTGGTGGTCGACGAGTTCTCGGAATTGCTCAGTCAGCAACCCGAATTCGCCGAGTTGTTCGTCGCGATCGGTCGGCTCGGGCGCTCGCTGCACATGCACCTGCTGCTGGCCAGCCAGCGCCTCGAAGAAGGAAAACTACGCGGTCTCGACAGTCATCTGTCGTACCGAATCGGTCTGAAGACGTTCTCCGCGAACGAGTCTCGTTCGGTGCTCGGGGTTCCGGACGCGTATCACCTTCCTGCTCAGCCGGGTGCGGGCTATCTCAAGTGCGACTCGGCCGAGATCGTCAGGTTCGCTGCGGCATACGTCTCCGGTCCTTACTCGCCGCCGCGTTCCGGTCCTGGCGCGCGGCCCTCGCTCGGCAGTGACATCAGGCCGAAGCCCTTCACTGCCTACGCGGTACCACTCGATTCCATCGATGTCGGCCGGATCGAGGCTGCCACTGCGCCGGCGGCAGAACCGGATCCGGTCGACTCCGAGAGCACCGGTGCGACGGTGCTCGACGTTGTCGTCGGACGAATTCGGGGTCGGGGAGTGCCGGCCCACGAGGTGTGGTTGCCGCCGTTGGACACCGCACCGACATTGAACCGGTTGCTGCCCGCATCGGTTCTGACCGAGCGGATCGGTCCGCTCAGCACCCTCCGCGCCCCGATCGGGATCATCGACCGGCCTTTCGATCAGCGCCGCGATCTACTGACCGTCGATCTGTCCGGTGCTGCGGGCCACGTCGCCATCGTCGGTGCCCCGCAATCGGGTAAGTCGACGGCGCTTCGGTCGTTGATCCTGGCGCTCGCGATGACGCACTCGCCCGCGCAGGTCCAGTTCTACTGCTTGGATTTCGGCGGCGGAACGCTGGCCGGGTTGGCCGATCTGCCGCATGTCGGATCGGTGGCCAACCGGCTCGACGTCGATCGGGTTCGGCGGACCGTGGCCGAGGTCGCCGGCGTCGTTCGGCAGCGAGAGAGGACGTTCCGGGATCGCGGGATCGACTCGATGGCCGAGTTCCGACGGCGACGTGCAACGCAACCCGTCGACCCGGAGGATCGTTTCGGCGACGTCTTTCTCGTCATCGACGGTTGGCCGTCGATCAGGTCCGATTTCGAGAGTCTCGAACAGCAGATCGCCACTTTGACGACGCAGGGCCTCGCCTTCGGTCTGCATCTGATCCTCACCGCCTCGCGGTGGGCGGAAGTTCGGCCCGCGACCAAGGACCTGATCGGTACCCGATTGGAACTGAGGCTCGGTGACCCGTCGGATTCGGACATGGGTCGCGCCAAGGCGGCGAGCGTTCCCGAGGGGCGGCCGGGCCGGGGCATGACCAGGGACGGACTGCATCTGCTGATCGCACTTCCGCGAGTGGACAACGTCTGTTCCGTCGACGACCTGTCTCGCGCAGTCGGTGAGTCGGTCGCCGCGATCGCGGCTGCATCTGCGGGAACTCCAGCGCCGCCGGTGCGGATGCTGCCGGAGCTGCTCGAACGATCAGCGGTGCTCGATCAGCTCGGTGATGCGTGGCCACGAACCCGTGGCGGCATCCCTGAGCTCGCAGTTCCCATCGGCATCGACGAGGCCGAATTGGCGCCGGTGGTGGTCGATTTCGCGGAGAATCCACATTTCGTAGTGTTCGGTGACAGCGAGTGCGGCAAGACTTCCTTGTTGCGTGGAATCTGTCGATCGCTCGTCGAGGCGAACTCGCCCGACAGCGTCAAACTCATCGTCGCCGACTACCGCCGAACGCTGCTCGGCACCGTCGATTCGGAGCATCTGGCCGGGTACGCGGCCTCGCAGGCGACGCTGACGGCCATGCTCGTCGACCTCGCCGGCCGCATGGCCGATCGCATGCCAGGAGCAGACGTGACCCAGCAACAGCTTCGCGAGCGGTCGTGGTGGAACGGCCCCGAGGTGTTCGTCGTCGTCGACGATTACGACCTGGTTGCCACGTCGTCGGGAAATCCGTTGGCCCCGTTGGTGGAACACCTTCCTCATGCGCGGGACATCGGGCTGCACGTCGTCGTGGCGCGTCGTTCGGGCGGGGCAGGCCGGGCGCTGTTCGACCCGGTGATCGGACGGTTGCGCGATCTGGTGACGCCGAGACTGGTCATGAGCGGAAGCCGCGACGAGGGGAACCTGCTCGGGACGGTTCGTCCCAGTGCCATGCCACCCGGACGCGGGGTCTTCGTCGACCGCTCCGGCCAGTCGCTCGTCCAGCTCGGACATTCGAGTTGACGGGCCACTCGTGGCGTTATGCCGCAGTGCATCTGGGCTACACGGAAATTTCCGTCGTCGCCACGGGCGCAGCCTTCGAGGGGCCGAGAGAGAGCGTCGGATCGGCGTTCGCCACCGAGGAGGGTGGCCGACTGGTGTTCGGCCGGGGCGCAGCCGAAGACGAGATACCGCCGCTGCTGTGCATCGACGATGCGTCGATCCCGGTCGGGACCACGGTGTGGGATCGAGAGGCGGTGTTCCACGGAATCGTGTGGTCGGCCCTGCGCGGTGCCGGCGTACACGACCGACTCGACGTGCTCGAGATCGCGTATCCGTCGACCTGGGGCGAGGAACGTGTGGGCATCGTTCGTGCAATGTTCGCGACCTCGGCAAACGAGGTGGTGCTCGTGGAGACGTCCGAGGCCGCCGTTGCGTCCTCGGGTGAACGGGCACCGTCGGCCGCCGTGGTCGTAGAAGTCGGAGCTCTCGATACGTCCGTCGTCGTGCTAGACGAGTCGGGGGCGCACGGCGGAGACACCGGCGCGATCCTTCCGTTCGGCATCGGTGACGACGATGCGTGGCGACGAGCGATCGGGGACTACGTTCGGTCGTCGATCACGCGCTGCCCCGATGAGGTGTACGTGGTGGGGGCGCCCATCGGAGCGGATCCCGTCGTCGATCACCCCACGCAATGGCTGACCGGTCTCGATGTCGCCGGATCGCTGTACCGGCGAGCCGGGGCGGATCTCGTCCCGGCACCGTCGGTACGTGCCGCGACGACGCGATCGGCGGCATGGCTCGACGACGTCGCCGCGCCGCCGCGGTCCCGGGAGAAAAGACGTCGCCCTTTGTTCGCAGCCGTGGGTGCCGTGGCGGCGATCCTCGTATTCGTCTGCGCAGCTGGGTATTTCGCCGGACAGTCTCCAATAGAGCCGGATGGGACTGCAGCGCAACCGTTTTCGCCGGTCGTGGTCCCGAGTGCTACATCCTCGTCCGTAGCCGCACCGCTACCGACCACGACAGCGGATGCGCCACCGCCGGTCGAGACGGTCACCTTCGTGTCCGGGCGGGTGTCGATGCAGTTGCCGAGCACCTGGACGAAGCTGGACGACCCCGACCGCATGGTGCTGATTCCACCGACCCCGCCCGAGCGTCGGATCGTCGTCACCGTGGCGGACCTGTTGCCGGGCTCGACGCAGGAGCAGGTCGCTGCCGAGCTCCGGTCGGCCGTCGATGCCCGTGGGCCGGATTCGACCATCGGATCTCTCGAATCCACACGAGATTTCGGCGGCCGCGTCGGAATCGCCTACACCGAGAGGCCAATCGACGATTCGACGGTGCTGTGGCGGGTGTTCGTCGAATCCGACCTGCAGGTCAGCATCGGTTGTCAGTTCGAGGGAGACGACGCGGCGGTGATCGACGTCGAATGCGGGCAGGCGACGCAGACGTTGGACATCGTTCCGGCCTCGTGAGAGCGGCCCACATTTTTCGCGCACGGCCGGAACCGAATCGAGGGGTCGTTGCGTCCAAGGAGATGTAGGGGAGTGAGCGGGCCGACAGTGGCCTCTCGGTCGAGCAGCACGTGCGCCGCGGGTGCAGGTGAATCGAGTATCGAAGACAAGGAGTCGAAGTGGGATATCCAGGGGGACCGGAATCTACGGGTTCGTCGAACGGCGTCACGGTCACGCCGCAGGAGCTCATGGCTGCCGGAGCCACGATCGAAGGCCTGAGCGTGTCGATCAACGCGTCCAATTCGGCCGTTCGCTCGATCGTCGAGCAGACCGCCGAGGCGTGGGTCGGCAAGGCGGGCAAATCGTTTCAGGACGTGATGGCCCAGTGGGACACCAGTGCGCAGAAGATGCGCAGTGCGCTCGAACAGATCTCCGCGGACATCAAGACCAACGGCCACGGCTACTCGGACGCCGACGACGACAACGTGTCGGCCGTGAACCAGGTGGCCGGATCCCTGAACTCGGGACTGTCCTCGTTCAAGTGACGCCGCATCCGGTGACCACACGACAACTCACACGACCACGCTCGACCAAGGAGACCGATCCGATATGAAATACGACTTCGCGCAGATCGCGGCGCTGACAGAGGCGATGAACAAGCAGGCGAACGTGACCAAGGACCTCCTCGGGGACGTGGACAGCACCGCGAAGCGGCTCTACCAGTCGTGGGAGGGCGACGCGATGACGTCCTACTACGAGCTGCAGCGTCAGTGGAATTCTGCATCCGACGAGCTCAACCTCATTCTGTCGAGCCTCGTCGCAGCCGCCCGTACCGGTGGCGAGACGATGCACGGCGTCGAGATGGCCAACAAGGCGCGGATGGCTCGCTGACCGGTCTCGACACCACGCATCTGCCCCGACCGAGAACATCGGTCGGGGCAGACGTCGTTTCGTCGCACGCCGGTCCGTCGCGGAGTCTACTGGAGTGGTGACGGACTTCGCAGCAGCACTCGGGACGGAGCGGTCGCGCTCCCTGCATCGTCTCGAGTCGCTTCGTGGCGAACTCGCGTCGGTGATCGAGGGATCGCGGCTCACCACCGACGACGTTGCGCTTTAGGTATACGCTGGTCAGATGACACGCCGAGCTGTTATCTACACCAGGGTGAGCAGCGACAAGAACCACGGTCGCAGCGTCAACGACCAGGAAACGGATTGTCGCGAGGTATGCAAGCGCGAGGGTTGGCCGGTTGCCGAGGTGCTCCAGGACAACGACAGGGGAGCCTCGCGACACTCCAGAGGCACTCGTGACGCGTACGCCCGACTGACCGAAGTGCTGCGCCCCGGCATGGTCCTGGTGATCTGGGAAGCCTCCCGCGCCGCTCGGGACATGGATACCTATCTGGCGCTCCGCAACCTCTGCGCCGAGCGTGACGTTCTCTTGAACTACAGCGGCAGAACTTACGACCTGACCGAGGGCGACTCTCGCTTCTCGACGGGGCTCGACGCGCTCATTGCAGAGAAAGCGGCCGAGGAGACCAGGGACCGAGTACGCCGCACGCTCGCATCCAACGCCGCAGACGGGCGCTGGCACGGCAGAACTATCTACGGATACAGGGCAGTACGCGACCCGAACACCGGGAAGATCATCGAACGGGTACTCGACGAGTCGACGGCACCGATCGTCAGGGAAGCGGCCGAGCGAGTACTGACCGGCGAATCGTTGCGCAGCATCGGGCTCGACTTCCAGGGGCGCGGACTGCGCACCGCGAACGGGACCGAGCGCTGGCACGGTTACACGATCCGAAACATGGTGATGCGGCCAGCCTATGCAGGTTTTCGGGTCCACAAGGGCACCTTGATTCGAGGTAGCTGGGAACCGATTCTCTCCGAGGAAGAGCATGCGCGACTCAAGGCCGTGTTGACCGACCCGATAAGGACTGCCCATATCCCGCGTGGCACGCCGCCGCGCTACCTACTGTCGGGCATCGCGAAGTGTGGAGTCTGCGGAATCCCGTTGTACAAGAGCGCAAACCACGGCAGGCCGATCTACAAGTGCTCGGGTCGGCCATCGCATATGGCGCGCGAGCTATCGAAGGTGGATGACGTTGTCGTGCAACGAATTCTGCAGGCGATCGAGCACTATCGCCTCGAACTGGTCTTCGTCACAGCAGAATACGACGATGACGACCAACCGGTCGACCCAACGATGGCAGAGGTGGGAGTGCACCTAGCCGAGGCGCGGCGACTACAGCAGGTTCTCGACGGGTACACCGATGATGCCGCCGACGGAGTGATCGAAAGGCCCGAGTATCTGAGACTGACCGCCCGACTGCGCAAGAGAATCGACGCCGCCAATGCAGCCGCCCAGAGTGCCGCTCGTGTGTCCGATCCGGCAGCGCGAATCCTGAACACCCCGGCCGAGGACCTATGGGCGTCATGGTCGCTCGACGAGAAGCGGGAGTTCATCAGATCGGCCGCTGACATAGTGATGCTGCCTGCCGAGGGGCGCACCTTCGACCCTGACCGGATTCAGATCACGATGCACAAGAATCTCCGCACCCAACCCGAGGGATTCGAGCACTACGGACCCCTTGACGGCGAAAATCCCCCTGCCCGGTGACCAGCCGAGTAGGGGGATTTTCGTGCATCCATGAGCAAGGAGCGCAGACCCCAGTCTACCTGCAGACCACGCATCGGCGCTGACGCGCGAGCGGTGATTACCTTTGCCCGGTACGCTAAGCTTCAGCGAGATTTCTACGCAAGCGGTGACACCACCCAGCCTGTAGGCTTCGCTTCAGCGAGATTTCACACCAGCGCCGTGACGCCCCACCCTGTAAGCTGAGCTTCAGCGAGATTTCTACGCAAGCGGCGTGACGTTTTCAGCAGTAGACTCACGTACAGCGAGACCTCGCAATCCAACCCGGTTACCCATGATGGGGCCGGGTTTTTTCATGCCCGAAACACGAGAAGGACACAGCCATGCCCACATTCACCATCGAGCACCCCATCGACCCGAACCTCGTCACCCGCGAGGTGGCCGCAGCGGCCCTGGGTTGCTCTCTGCCGACAGTCCAGAAGCACATCGACCTCAAGCACCTGACCGGCTACCGGCTGCCCGTAGGGCGCATGACACTCGTCGATCGCCGGGAAGTCGAAGCCCTTGTGGCGCAGCGTGAGAAGCAAGCTTGATGCGCTCGTACGGGACCGTCAACGGGACGTGTTGCAACGAGATCTCGGAACACCCGGCCGCACCCAAGCCCCGATGCGCCGAGTGCGATCGTCCGGCCGTCCTGGGTGACCGCTGCATCGTGCACGCCGAATAGCCACGACAGACAAGGAACGCATGACCACCTATGACCACCACCCCGAACGGTGACTACTACGGTCACCCGTCCAACCCCGACCCGGAACGCCCGTTCTGGGAATCGAGGCCCATCCTCCGACACATTCACCAGTGCGCGCTCGCTCGTGGAGTCGGCCCCTGGACAGTCCTGCTCAACGTGCTCGTCAACGTCACGGCCCACGTGGCACCCGGCTACACCTTGCCCGCGATCGTCGGCGGCAGGCAGCCGCTCAATCTGATCGGCATCGCCGTCGGCGGCTCCGGCACATCGAAAGATTCCTCACGCGCCGTTGCGAACGCTGCAGTGGTGTTCGCTGACGACGTACCGGTAGCGCCCCTGGGTTCCGCTCAGGGCATCCCCAAGACGTATCAGCGGTACGTACCTCCCAAACGAGCGCTCAAGGGCGAGCCTCCCGAGCCGGGTCACATAGAGACCATCACCGACCGAGCGATCTTCACAGCGATGGAGGTCAATTCGGTCGGTGCGCTCGCTGAATCATCCAACACGCTCAGGGACACCATCAAGCAAGCATGGACCGGTTCGGAACTCGGTTACGCGTACGCAGGCGACGACAAGCGGAACATCCTCAAGGCGCATAGCTACCGGTTCTCGATGATCGTCGGGGCGCAGCCGTCGGAGTCCAATTGGTTGATGTCCGGCGAGGCCGACGGCTTTCCTCAGCGCCTCGTATGGCTACCGGCATCGAATCGGTACGGTCCGGCGAATCCTTTCGAGGATCGTCCTATCAGGTCGATCATTCCCGAGATGCCCGAACCGATCATCTGGCAGGGCATCAATTGGCATATGCCGAAACCCGGCGAGTACATCGACTTCAGATTGCCGGAGTCGATAACCGAAATGATCTACCGGAAAGTGGCCGAGGCGAATCTGTCTATCAACGGCAGCGGAATGGACGGCCACCGGTTGCAAGGAATCGAACGGGTCGCTATTGCGCTGGCCTGCCTCGACGGCCGGCTCGATGTCACTCAGGACGATTGGGATACCGCCGAGACGATCTACACGAAGTCCGACGAAACCCGCGAGGATATCAAGCGCGCCATAGCCGACAAGGAAACCGAACGTCGAAGCGCTGTTGCATTCGAGCGAGCGGTCGTCGATGCCAACGCCGACAACTATCGGGCCAACTACGACCAGAAGCGAATCGACGAGACGTGCGACAAGATCCTGGGACTGATCAAAGACAGGCCTGACGGGAGAATGATGTCCGAAGTGCGCCGGAGCATCACCCCAGGATTGCGCCGCTACATGGATAACGCTGTCGAGACCATGGAAGGCGACAACCTGGTCCACCGCCGTTCGTACAAAGCGCCCAACGGTCGACAGTTCCAGAACCTCGTCGTCGGCAAAGCGCCGGACTGATTCGCCACCGAAAAATGACGAGACGCGTGACGTGACGAGACGAAGGGGGTGGGTGTTTTCGACAAGACCGCCCGACGAAGCGCCTGTATAGAAATTTAATCTTCTCTATATATTACCTGGTCACAGCGCGCATTCGAGTGACCGAGGCGCTTCGTCGGTTCACTCTCGAAAAATACACACCCCCCTGTCTCGTCACGTCTCGTCGTCTCGTCATTTCCAAATCGTCTCGTCACCTCACCCTCAACCACCCAAGGAGCACCCATGTCCGAAGCAGGCGCACCCCGCTACCGCACCGCCCGCGAGATCGAAGTCCTCAAGGTTCTCGCCTCGCACGATCGCCCGATGACCGACGACGAGATAAGCGCGATCGTCGGATTTTCCTCCGTCGCCACCAGGCGCATTCTCACCGCCCTCGTTCGTGTCGATGACATCACCAAGTCTCCGGCGCATTTCGTGGGATCGACCAAAATTCACAGCGGCGAATATAAGATAACCGAGAAGTCCAAGGGCGAATTACCGTGAACGACCTCGATCGCTTGACGCTACACATCCGCACCCATATATCCGGCTGCACTGTTCGATCGGTACTCGATTCAGGATTCACGACAACCGATATCGCGACCCTCATTCAAAGCAAGCGCATCCGATTGTCCGGTGCCGACAGACTGCACTACATCGCAATAGACCCGAGTCAGGAGACAAATCAGTGAACAAGGCTCCGAGACCTTTTCCAGCCCGATTCTCATCCGGCCAGTGTGGCCGCTGCACCCGCAAAATAGAAAAAGGAATGCTCGTCAAGTACCTCGACACCGCCAGCGGTAGGCAGCTCGTGTGCGGCGGCGGTCAATGCCAGGCAGGCAACACACCGACGAAGTTCTGCACCTCGTGTGGTCAATCGTTGCCGGTGGCCGAGAAGATACGTTGACCGCGCCCGAATCTCTATTGCACGAGGAGCTGGTAGCTATCAAGCTGGGTGCCTGCCTGGACTACGTGCTGTCGAAGATGGACCCCGACGCCCGTGCCGCCCTGCCGATGCTGCAGCCGTACATCACTCCCGAGTTCGTCGAAGTCAGGGCCGAGGATCGCGTGATCGTGGCCGTACCGCGGTGGTGGCTCGATGACGACGAGGATCAGTTGTTGCCGAACCTGGTCCAACACTGAGACGCCGCCGTACGTGCCCCGAGTGCCGTCAACGGCTGATGTTCCAGACCATCGGGTATATCGGTGACACCGGCAAGTCGTTCGGGCGCTGGGTCCATCCTGGCGAGCGGATCGACGTAGCGCCAGCACGGCCCGGTAAGCGTCATCGGCCCGTCAAGCTCCGTTGACCCGAGGGGGTATCGACCGATCCAAGGCGCGCGCCTGGACCTTGGTACCCCAGGGGGGTATCCTGAGCGATAGCAGGTCGCCCCGACTCAGCTCTCACGAGCCACGGGAATACGCCAGCGCCGCAGCAACGCTCACCAGCGAAGAAGCACCAGCCGGGGAAGGAAACCCACTGGTCGCAGCGCACCTAGGGCCGTTCTCGAAGGATACGTGTGTCCACGCCGCGCAGAACCTCGAACGGAAATCCCATGTCTACCAGTCTCCTTCACCGCACCACTCCGCTACAGCTCGAACTCAGGTCCGACGCCGCAGACGAACGGATCATCGCCGGTATCGCCGCCCCTTTCGACTCGCCTGCCGAGATCAACAGTTGGGAGGGCACGTTCACCGAAGTGATCCGCAAGGGCGCTTTCGCGAAGACCATTCGCGAGCGTGGCGATCGGGTCAAGTTGCTCGGTCTGCACAACCGCTCGCAGATGCCCCTGGGCCGCGCCGTACTTCTGGAAGAGCGCACCGAGGGTCTCTATGCCGAGTTCCGAGTTTCACGCACTCAGGCAGGCGACGAGGCGCTCGAATTGGTACGGGACGGCAGCCTCGATCATCTCTCGATCGGGTTCCGCGCCATCACCGAGATCTGGGATCGCAAGTCGACACAGCGCACGCTCACCGAGGTAGCACTCTCCGAGGTCTCACTGGTCCTCGAAGGGGCCTATGGCGATGCTGCAGCCGTTACAGGTTCACGACACGCGGACACACAATCACTCAGTTCCGAAGCAGCGCAGCGACGTTTGCGTTTGCTCTCCCTAGACAACTAGACAAGGAATAATCATGGATATCTCGAAGATGAACCGCGAGGCAGTCACCAAATTCCTCGCAGACTCACGTGCCGAACTCACCGAGTTGGCGACCCGCGGAACCGATCTCGTGGGCGAGGACGCCGAGCGTTTCGACACCCTCGAAGCTCAGCACAAGGAAGCCCGCGAGCACCTGGCGAAGATCGAGGCACGGATGGACGCGCTCAAGCAGTTCGGGGCGAATTCCGACCACACCGACGATCCGAAGCCGCAGAACCGGGACGACAAGTCGGCCAACGCACTTCGCGGAAAGCTCACTCTGTCCAAGGGTGAGAGCTTGCGCCAGTGGGAAGCTCAGAACGGCCACATCGAAGGCCGCGGAACGGGTCTCAGTCTCGACAAGCTCCTGCGGGGTATGGCTACCGGTCGCTGGGAAGGCGCAACAGACGAGCGCGCTCTCGTGACGACCAACTCGACTGCGATCGTGCCGACACCACTCGGGTCCGAGGTGATCGACCTGGCGCGCGCGAAAGCCGTTGTTCTGCAGGCTGGCGCTACCGTCGTCCCGATGACCTCGAAGACCTTGCGGGTGCCGCGACTGACCGGCGAGGGGCAGCCCGCTTTCTATGCCGAGGGTGCGCAACGTGTCGCGCAGGACCTCACGTTCGACTCGGTGACCCTCGACGCCAAGACGTTCGACCGGCTGATCCTGATCTCGAAGGAACTGCTCGAAGACTCGAACCCCGATATCGGCGACGTGATCTCGAATGCTTTTGCGGCACAGTATGCCGTGGGTATCGACAAGTTCGCGTTGTTCGGCGACGGGGTAGCTCCCAATCCGCTCGGTATCGTGAACGTGCCTGCAGTGCCGAAGGTTTCGCACGGATCCAACGGTACCGCGGTCACGAACTACGACTGGCTGATCCAGGCCTACGGCAACGTGCTCTCCGAGAACTTCCTGCCTACCGCGCAGATCGGATCGCCCCGTACGGCTACGTCGCTGGCGCTTCTCAAGAACTCGCAGGGTGATTACCTCGCACCGCCCGCGAATCTGCCTTCGGGACTGGTCAGTTCGGTCGTCCCGAACAACGTGCTGCAGGGCACCAGCACCGACACGAGCTACCTGATTACCGGTGACTTCACTCAGCTGTACATCGGTCTCCGAAGCGAGTTCACGATCAAGGTGCTCGAAGAGCGTTACGCCGATACCGGACAGGTCGCATTCCTCGCGTCCAGCCGCTGGGACGTGGCAGTTGCTCAGCCCAAGGCCTTCCAGGTCGATCTCGGGCTCCGTGCGTAATGCCGAGCATCGTCGGCGGTAGTGCCGGGGGAGTCGACTGGCTCGCCTCCGAGTGGTCGCAGGCTCAGCGTCTCCTGGCTGGCGAGGACGATCTGATCGGTGAGCCACTGCGGGAGGGTATTCCTGTCTCTCAGTGGCGCTCACTGCCCGATAGTCCGACCGCCGAGCCTGACAAGCTCAGGCAGTAAGAACCACCTGCAGTGCGGTATTCGTCGGACGCGGCTACCGCACTGCAGGTCCCTAGATTTCTCTCGACTCAATTGCGGGGTCGAGAGGTCGGGTCCGCGTGATCCGATAGCTCAGTAGTCCGATGTACGCCGAGGGGCTTGTGACTTCTTTCACCCCGGCGTAAGCGACTGGACGTGTTGGTCCGAGTTCGCCTACAGAGCAACACTTCCCGCTCGGTAGTTCTTCGCGGAGCCTCCCGAGCGGGATCGACACCCCCGACCGATCTTTGTCGAGCGCTCGGCTACCCCACCAAGCCGCAGCAGTCTCCGATGATCGGCGGGGGTGTTCCAGTATCACCAGCGCCTCGAAACGCTGCCACAGATCGACTGAGAGCCGAGAATCATCATGATCCACGTCGTCACAGGACCACCAGCGTCGGGGAAGTCGACGTTCGTCGCCGAGCATGCGCGGGCCGGTGTGGATCTCGTGATCGACTTCGACGTGATGGCCGACGCGTTCGGCGCGGGTGGATCTCGAACGTACGACCAGGCGTTCGCTCGGATGGTCCAGGCCTCACGACGCGCTGCGGTCGACTACGTTCTCAAGTCCGATCACTGGCGCGGGCTCGCTCTCGATGCCTACATCGTGCACACAGCTCCGAATGCTCACCAGCGCACACGATATGCCGAAGTCGATGCCACGATCCACGTGCTCGATCCTGGCGAGGAAACTGTCATGCAACGTATCGCTGCCGAGCGCCCGCCGCATCTGAAAGACGTTGCCCTCGACTACTACTACCCCGAGCGCCGAGAGATCCGCAGGGCGCAGAAGAAAGCCGCCGAGGCTCAACAGTTCGTGTACACCTCCGAAGGCCGCAGAGTGCCGTTCAAGCCTCGCACCTCTCGCCAGTGGGGTTAGACCATCCACGCCGTTCGGGTCCACACGAGCCGGGCGTTCTCGGTGTTGAACCATGGTGTGGTCGGGTGGACCTGCAGCAGACGTGGTCGACGTGAGCACCGTGCCCCCTGTCCTGTCGCTGCACACCCAACGAACATGACCAACTGTGCTGTCCACCAACTGAATGACACTGTGTTGACCATCAACTGCACAGACCTTGGCAACACATGCACCAACAGTGCAGCAGCGCATGCCACACCCACCACTACGTAGACCACCAGCAGTCGCAGTGCCCAACGTGTGATCGTCTGTATCGTTCCTGTGTTCCACACTCTCACAACAATATTCGTAATCGTTGTTGTGATTGTTGTTGTCTCAGTTGAACTGTCATCGTTCGTGTCGATGGTCTCGGTGTCGATCGTGTCCGTGCTCGGTGCCGCTGGAGTGGTGGGCGCTGGGAGTAGTGGACTGCCTCCGAATGCGATGTCTGCGTACATGTCTGGTGCCTGCCGATCCTGTGTGTGAATGGGTTCGCTCGATCCCATAACTCGAGAGTGACACGACTGTGAACCGTTGTCCAGGTCGGCACCCGATGAATGATCATGCAGGTTCATGCAATGACATACGGAGCCCCCGACTGGGGTAGGGGGGATACCGACCGACCGTTCGGGGGGCCTGGCTGACCCCGCGACCAGTCAGCCGCGCCTCTCTCTACGCCTCCTACCTGGGGCTTAGCACCTCTCACCAGCGTTCTGCCGATTTTTGCCGATTGGGCACGCCGAATCTGCGGGCAAAATGGCATGAAAGTCTACGCCGATCGAACTCTACGGAACAGACATTCTGCATAATCATGCATTCGGATCGGGCCAGCGCGCGCCGAGGATCGCGGGTATGCTGAGCGTGCGGGAGATCGAAAGCTCTCCCCGTTCTGTTGATGAGTACCGCGCTGATTCGCTCCCAGTGCGACGAAAGCCCCGAACATCCGGTCGTCGATTCCGGTTGGTCGGGGCTTTCGTGCGTTCGAGGGTCTGTTTGGTAGCTCTCCACAATAAGAGTGACATTTATTGTCACGGCTATGTGTGACGTGTATCGTCACGGATATGAATTCCTTGCACTACTGCGCTGTGTGCGTCTCCCGGTTCAGGGGTCGGGAGGACGCGGTCACCTGTTCGCCCAAGTGTCGGCAACAGTGGTCACGCGGAAAACGCCGTCGTGAAGCGGCTGAGGCTCGTCTCGTGACGGCGCATCACGAAGCAGGTCACGCCGTCGCTGCGTTCCTCTCTGGTTGCGACGTTCGGAAGATCGACATCGACGGAGACGGAGACGCTCGCGGTCTGACGCATCATGGGCCGTCGGAATGGAGCTATACCTCTTTCTCGCCCAGCGGAATCACCTCCGTCGACGCTGACGAGGCATTCATAACCTACGCCGGTCCATGGGCCGAGACGCGGTTGAAGTGTCACTCGAAAGCCAGGGGATTTAGACGGGCCGTCGAAGACGCGCTCAAAGAGCAGACTGCGGGACCGACATCGGACGGGGTGCTTTACCGGAAGGCGCTGCGAGAAGTGCATGGCGGGCGGCGTGATCAGGCGTGGGACGTGCAACTCGAAGAGCACTGGCCGGGAATTCAGCGGGTAGCTGCGCTACTGCTGGCCGGATACGTCGGGGTCGAATCGCGTCTGCCGGAGCTGGTGGGTACACGCTGACGCGCGAAGGGTCCGGTAAGCCCCAATCACCGACGACGACGAGCACGATCCTGAGGGATCGACGATCGCGTTCGAGCGAGCGAAGATCGCGGCGCTGATCACCGACACCGAATCCGAGATACGCGAGATCGGTGCGGCGTTGTCGCGGCTCACGGCCGGGACGTACGGCTTCTGCGAGCGGTGCGGTGGTGAGATTCCGGCGATCCGGCTCGAGGCGCTGCCCGCTGCCCGTCGGTGCGTGCAGTGTGTGCGCCTGCGCTGACGAGCGGAGGCGTTTTGACCTGGGCGTCCGCTCCCGGTATCGTTCCCCGTTGGCGTGTATGGGCTCGCCACGTATTCACGTGCGTATCGAGCTCTTGTCCTCGGGTCTCAACTGGCCGCCGAGGGCATCCACACGTCTTGGCCAGCAGCGACATCATGAAGACAGGAATTTTCTGTGTCTACTTACGCCCCGAAGGCCGGGGACACCACCCGGACGTGGCATGTGATCGACGCCACGGACGTCGTGCTCGGACGCCTCGCCGTCCAGGCCGCGACACTGCTCCGCGGTAAGCACAAGCCCACCTACGCACCCAACGTCGATGGCGGCGACTTCGTCGTCATCATCAACGCCGAGAAGGTTGCCATCAGCGGCAACAAGCTCGATGGCAAGTTCCACCACCACCACTCCGGCCATCCGGGCGGTCTGAAGTCGCGCTCGACCCGTCAGGTCCTCGAGAGCAACCCCGATCGTCTCGTGGAGAAGGCCGTCGTCGGCATGATCCCCAAGAACAAGCTCGGTAGTGCCATCGCGAGCAAGCTGAAGGTCTACGCGGGACCGAACCACCCGCACGCCGCTCAGCAGCCCGTTCCGTTCGAGATCAAGCAGGTGTCCCAGTGACGGCACCGGAGGGAAATGACGTGACGTCGCAGGAGAACATCGAAGAGATCGCCGCCGACGAGTTCGTGGCAGTCGAAGATCCCGAGGTCGTCTCGGACATCGAAGCCGCAGCCGCTCCGGCCCCGATCGTGTTCGATCGCCCGATCCAGACTGTCGGTCGCCGTAAGGAAGCCGTCGCTCGTGTTCGGTTGTCCTTGGGCACCGGCGGATTCAAGCTCAACGGCCGCACCCTCGAGGATTACTTCCCGAACAAGGTGCACCAGCAGCTGATCAAGGCTCCTCTCGTTCTGGTGGACCGCGCGGAGTCCTTCGACATCGTCGCACTGCTGCACGGTGGCGGACCGTCGGGACAGGCAGGCGCACTGCGTCTGGCCATCTCGCGCGCACTGATCGAACTCGCACCCGACGATCGCCCGCCGCTCAAGGCCGCGGGCTACCTCACGCGTGACGCGCGTGCAGTCGAGCGCAAGAAGTACGGCCTGAAGAAGGCCCGTAAGGCGTCGCAGTACTCCAAGCGCTGACGCGTCTTACCCGTTTCATCCTCGAGGGCAGGCATCCAGCAGTATCGGACGCCTGCCCTCGAGGCATTTCCCACCACATTCTCTCCGCTCGAAGGAGTTCTTGGTTCATGGCGCGATTGTTCGGCACCGACGGAGTTCGCGGACTGGCAGGCGGGGTTCTGACCGCAGAACTGGCGTTGACGATCGCGCGAGCCGCAGCCGCCGTGTTGGCACCGAACGTCGACGGCGTCCGGCGGGTGGCAGTGGTCGGTCGTGATCCGCGTATCAGTGGGGCGATGCTGAGCGCAGCCGTGTCCGCGGGACTGACCGCGTCGGGTGTCGACGTGATCGACGTCGGAGTTCTCCCCACGCCTGCGGTTGCCTACCTCACCGCCGAATACGACGCGGCGCTCGGCGTGATGATCTCGGCGTCTCACAATGCGATGCCCGACAACGGAATCAAGATCTTCGCCGCAGGCGGACACAAGCTCGACGACGACGTCGAAGACCGGATAGAAGCTGCCCTGGATCCCGAGGGGCGCTCCCGGAACGACGCACAGCCCTACGACGCCACCGGTGCCGCGATCGGCCGCATCGACGTCGCGCACGACGCGGCAGCCCGCTACACCGAGCATCTCGCTTCGTCGGTGTCGCATCGACTCGACGGCGTGACCGTCGTGGTGGATTGCTCGCACGGTGCCGCCTCTGTCGTCGGGCCCGAGATCTACCGACGGGCCGGTGCGACGGTCGTGGCGATCAATGCAGAACCCGATGGCATCAACATCAACGACGGGTGCGGGTCGACGCACCTGGAGGGATTGCAGAAGGCCGTCGTGGAGCACGGTGCCGACCTCGGTATCGCGCACGACGGAGATGCCGACCGTTGTCTCGCCGTCGATGCATCGGGTTCCGTGGTGGACGGCGACGCGATCATGACGGTGTTGGCCATCGCGATGCACGACGCCGGCCACCTGACCGACGACACGTTGGTCGCAACGGTGATGAGCAACCTCGGTCTGCACATTGCGATGCGCGAGGCCGGAATCACGTTGCGTACCACCGCGGTCGGAGATCGATACGTGCTCGAGGAGCTACGCCGCGGCGGGTTCGCGCTCGGGGGTGAGCAGAGTGGACACGTCGTGCTGCCCGCAGTCGGAACGACCGGAGACGGAATTGCCACTGCCCTGCGACTGATAGAGCGGATGGCGCAGACCGGGCGGTCCCTCGCGGACCTGGCGTCGGCGATGCGGACACTGCCGCAGGTGCTGATCAACGTCCGCGTGTCGGACAAAGCAGCGGTGGCGTCGGCACCGTCGGTATCGGACGCCGTCGCGTCGGCCGAGCGCGAACTCGGGGAATCGGGTCGAGTTCTGTTGCGCCCCAGCGGTACCGAACAGTTGGTGCGGGTGATGGTGGAAGCGTCCGAACTCGACGTCGCGACCCGGCTCGCCGAAGAGCTGGCGGGCCGGGTCGCGTCTGTCTGACGTTTCTCAGGCCGTCAGTTCGCGCAGTGCGGTCAGCTGCGCCACGCGGCCTGCGGTGTTCTCGGCGAGCGGCGCGACATTGAGGGTGGTGACACCCGCTTCGGCGAAGGCTGCGACCCGCTCCTTGACGAAGCTTTCCGGGCCGATGAGGTTGACCGCGCGCGCGAGCTCGTCGGGAACTGCCGCGGCGGCCTCCTCCTTCTTGCCGGCCAGGTAGAGGTCCTGGATCTTCTCGGCCTCGGCCTCGTATCCGTATCGCTGAGCCAGGGAGTTGTAGAAGTTCTTGCCCTTGGCTCCCATGCCGCCGATGTACAGCGCCAGATGTGGCTTGACCCAGGGGAGGTACTTCTCCGCGTCCTCGCCGATGGCCAGCGTCGGACTTGCGAAGACCTGGAGCTCGCCGAGTGACGGGTCACGCTTGGCCTTGCCTGCTGCGAGGGAATCGCCCCACACGTCGGCGGCCTTCTCCGGGAAGTAGAAGATGGGCTGCCAGCCTTCGGCGATCTCGGCGGTGAGTTCGACGTTCTTGGGGCCCAGTGCGGCAATGACGACCGGAATGCGATCGCGCACAGGGTGATTGATCAGCTTGAGCGGCTTGCCCAGACCGGTTCCCTGGTCGGCCGGCAGCGGGATCTGATAGTGCTTGCCCTGATACTGCACCTTCTCGCGACGCCAGACCTGGCGGCAGATCTCGATGACCTCGCGGGTTCTGGCGATCGGTGCGTCGTACTTGACGCCGTGGAAGCCCTCGACGACCTGCGGTCCCGATGCGCCGAGCCCGAGCACGAATCGGCCCTCGGAGACGTAGTCGAGACCGGCGGCGGTCATGGCGGTCAGTGATGGTGTCCTGGTGTAGATCTGGAAGATGCCGGACGCGATCTTGATCGTGTTCGTCTTGGCCGCGAGGAATCCGAGTTGGCTGACGGCGTCGAACGAGTAGGCCTCGGGCACGAAAATGATGTCGAGACCTGCCTTCTCGAGCTCGGCGACCTCGGCAACGGTCTCGTTGAAACCACCGCTGTAGTTCAGCATCGTTCCGATGTGCATGGGACTCCTCGTTCGGTGAGTAGCTGGTGCAGCCACTTCAGGTACCTGTTACGGACATTTCACATCGGGACGTTACCGCTCCCTGGGGAACCGATGTGAGTCGGCGCACGTCATAGTGAGAAAGGGGTACTCGGAGGGGGAACGGGAACGTATGAGCGACGGAGTTCGGGTGGACGCGGACCGGGTTCGCGGGGTGGCAGATGCATTGGTGTCGTCGGCGGAAGTGCTCGGTGACGCCGCCGATTCCGTCGCCGACGCAGGCTTCGGCGCAGCCGGGGCCGGACGGAACTACGGTGACCTTGGCGCTGCGTACTCCCAGGCGTACCTCGGGCTCGGGCGTGCAGTCGGGGCATGGCGGTCCGCGGTCGACGACATTGCCGATGCCCTCACCACCGCGATGAACGAGTACGAGCAACAGGACGACGCCACCGCGTACGCGATCGAGTCACCCCGGTGACACCTCCTTCGGCCTCGTCCGGTGACAGGGCGTCGATCGACGAGATTCTCGATGCGAACGCAGAAGGATTGCTGTTCTTCGAGCGCTTTCTGCCGCTGGTCGGCCGTGTCCCGGGCGTCGAGGTTCCGCAGTACCAGGACATGTGCGCCAGGTACGACGAGCAGCGTGGGCTGAACCTCGGTGCACTCGGACACGATGCAGACGCCGTGGGGACGGTGTCCGCAGTACTCGCCGATCAACTCGAGGAGCAGATTCAGCTTCGTAGAGTCCTGCAGTTGCGCTGGCACGGCGACGCGGGGGATGCCGTGCAGACCTACCTTTCGGCCGAACAGGAAAAGGCTTCCCAGTTCCTCGCGTCGATCGAAGATTCTCACCAGACGATGTGTGCGGCCGTCGACGTTCTCCGTGAGGCAGTGACCGACAAGGCCGAGCTCGTCGGCGGCCTCGACACCGACCTGGTGGACGGCAAAGACGTCGTCCAGATCGATGCGATTCTGCTTGCGTCGGGAATCGAGTGCCTGCCGGTCGATCGAGAGTCGGTGTTCCCACGATTGGCGTCTGCGTTCGAGGATCTGAACGACGGTGTGCGCAGCGGCGATGTCTCCGACGAGTTCGCTGCCGAGGTGACCGAACGCTGCGGGCGCTGGATCGACACCGAGTTCGTTCCGCGGGTGCAGGGCACGTGCGAGGCCGTCCTCGCAGCATGCAGCGCCACGGACACCGCCGTCAGAGACTGTCTGAAGTTGGTGGTGGACATTCTGGGCAGTGTCCACGAGCCTTCGTTCGGCGGACTCGACGAGCGCAGTTGGGCACTCGAGCCCGGTACAGCAGTGCCGTGGACGGGGCCCGACAGCTCTTCGGTAGACCCGACTCCTGCCGGGATCGGTTCCACGCCTGCCGGTTCCGGAGTCGGACCAGCGGTCGGACCCGCCGCTGTCGGGCCGCCAGCGGTCGGACCCGCCGCTGTCGGCCCGGCCGTCTCGCCATCCGGCGGCAACGCACTCGCCGGATCGGACAGTGTGGATCCGGCCGAATCCCTGATCGCCGACGGTCGTGTCGTCGATCGATTGGCCGATTCTCTGGACGGACTCGTGGATCGAGTCGTCGCCGAGATCGTCGACCGTGTCGACGACGCGCTGGCCGAGACGATCGACAGTGGAGATCTCCAGGGCTCAGGCGACACCGCAGTCGACAGCCGGACAGGTGACGAGAACACCGAGGGAGCTTCTCCGGACATGAGCGCCTACCGGCAACCCGAGTCGGACCCGTTGCCGCAGCCCGGGCAGTCGTTGCCCGGGGCCGGTGACGAGCGCGGCCATCTCGAGGCCGAGCTCGACGGGCATCGCGCCCGCATCGCACTCGAACACGACGGCACGGTGTCTGTCGAACTCGAGACTCCCGGACTCGGAACTCGCTCGTTCGAGCTCGGAATCGGACCGCTCGGCCTACCTCAGATCGTCGAGGTCCCCGGTGTCGTCGACGCGGTGGACGCGCCGGCCCCGGCGGCAGCGGTGCCGTCCGAATTGGAACCCCCGTCCGAACCGGAACCCCCGTCCGAACCGGAACCCCCGTCCGAACCGGAACCCACTGCCGAATCCGTCGCGGCGGCGGAACCCGTGCAGGCGGCGGAACCCGTGCCTCCTGTCGAACCTGTACCGGCTGCCGAACCGGCACCCACGTCCGAATTCGACTCGGATGCATCGGTGCAGTGCACGCCGGAGTCACCCGACATCGAGCAGCCTGCTGTGCAGCATCCGGTGGTTGCGGATCGACCGGTCACCGATCCGCAACCCGCCGACACGGGTAGCGGCGCGGGCCTCAGTGAAGCAGGGGAGCTGTGAGCACCGACAGTGGGTGGCGTCGGGAGTTGCATCGAATACGCGATGAGCACCGCATCGCGATGGGGCGGGCGGCGGAGACGTTGAGTCGGGCACAGGCTCCGGCAGTCGACCGAGGCGGACGGAGTTCAGCAGAGGTGAGCGGAGCGGACTCCGACGTCGAGCCAGGGTCGGGCTCGGTGCTGCAACCGGCTCATCTCGACCAGCGAGAGCCCCCACCGCACGTCGAGACCGAACCCGACGAACGGCCGAGGTCCTGGCTGGTCTGACAACAGCCTGGACTAACCCCGTCCGAGCAGCGCCTTGATCGACGCGGACGCCTTGGGCTTGGGCTGCGCGTCGAGAGGCGCGTGTGGATCGACAGCTCTGGTGCCGTCGATCTCGCCGGTCGATCCGGCCAGTTCCTCGTAGTCGGAGTCACCGGTCAGATGGAACAGCAGGAAGGCCGTCAGGACGGCGCGGGTGCGCTGCTGAGTCTTGCGGTCGGGCTTGTTGATACCGAGTGCGCCGAGTATCCGGCGACCCTCGACGAAACCATCTGCGGTCGAGCCGTCGATTCGCCGCAGGATGGACGGCCCGTGCCAGGCCTGGGCGAGAGCGAGTGAATTGTCGGTGAGCGAATCGGCGTTCGAGTTGTCTCCGACGACGAGTCCCGGCATGGAAAGGCCGGCTGCGGCGTCCTCGGACGAGGGCGCAGTCGGTGCGGGGAACAGCGCGGCGACGGCCTTGATGTCCGATCGTCGGGAAGCGGCGAGCACTGCGGTGCCTGCACCCATCGCGTGGCCCGCCGTGGCAAGTTTGTCCGGATGCACGCTGATGTTGCCTGGGCCCAGTCGCACGCCCGTCATGATGTCGAGCACAGTGCCCAGATCGGTGGCGAGGCCGCGATGAGACGGTACGAGACCGTGCTCGGTGTCCGGAGCCGCAACCACGATGCCCCAGGACGCGAGATGCTTCAGGGTGTCGGTGTAATGACTGGGACGCAGCATCCAGCCGTGTGCGAAGGCGACGCCGGGCAGGCCGTAACCCTCGGCTGGGGTGTAGACGACACCGGGTTGCCCGGCGAGGGCCAGGTCGCCTCGCAGCACCTTGTGCGGGCCGCGCTTGGAGAGAGCAGATGCCAGCTTCTTCGGTTTCGCCACGAGAGATGACGCTACCGAACCGCGGCGCGTCAGGGGGACACCGGACACGTCAACCTGAGCGAATGGGTCGTGCGCGCCCCGCCGAGTACCCTGATTGTCCATGTGCGGAATCGTGGGTTACGTCGGCCACCGCCCAGCTCTGGGTGTGGTGGTCGAAGCGCTTCGGCGTATGGAATATCGGGGTTACGACTCCGCGGGCATCGCCATTCTCGACGGTTCGGGAGCGACAGCCGTCGAGCGCAAGGCGGGTCGACTGGCGAATCTCGAAGCCGAACTGGACGACATCGGTACCGATACGTTCGTCGGCACGACCGGAATGGGTCACACCCGGTGGGCGACACACGGCCGTCCCACCGATCGCAACGCGCATCCGCATCGGGACGCGTCCGGAACGGTCGCGGTGGTGCACAACGGCATCATCGAGAACTTCGGACCGCTGCGTGCCGAACTGGAAGCGGTCGGGATCGAGTTCCTCTCCGATACCGACACCGAGGTCGCGGTACACCTGGTCTCGCGTGCTTACGCCGATGGCCCGACCGCGGGCGATTTCGTGGCCAGCGCAAAAGCAGTCCTGCGTCGTCTCGAAGGTGCGTTCACCCTGGTGTTCACCCATTCCGATCATGCGGACACGATCGTCGCGGCGCGCCGCTCCACGCCATTGGTTCTCGGCGTCGGCGAGGGCGAGATGTTCCTCGGGTCCGACGTCGCTGCCTTCATCGAGCACACTCGCAACGCTGTCGAACTCGGCCAGGACCAGGTTGTCGTCATCACCGCCGACGGCTACGACATCAGCGATTTCGAGGGCAACGAGGCGCAGGGGCGTCCGTTCCGAATCGATTGGGATCTGGCAGCCGCCGAGAAGGGCGGCCACGACTACTTCATGCTCAAGGAGATCCAGGAGCAGCCCGCCGCAGTGGCGGACACGTTGCTCGGCCACTTCGACAACGGTCGAATCGTGCTCGACGAGCAGCGACTGTCCGATCAGGAGTTGCGCGACGTCGACAAGGTGTTCGTCGTGGCCTGCGGTAGCGCGTACCACTCGGGCCTGCTCGCCAAGTACGCGATCGAGCACTGGACTCGGCTTCCGGTCGAGGTGGAACTGGCCAGCGAATTCCGCTATCGCGACCCGGTTCTCGATCGATCGACCCTGGTCGTCGCCATCTCGCAGTCCGGCGAGACTGCGGACACTCTCGAAGCAGTTCGGCACGCCAAGGATCAGAAGGCCCGGGTTCTCGCGGTGTGCAACACCAACGGCTCGCAGATTCCGCGTGAGGCCGACGCCGTGCTCTACACGCGTGCCGGTCCGGAGATCGGCGTCGCGTCGACCAAGGCCTTTCTCGCGCAGGTGACCGCGAACTATCTGGTCGGGTTGGCGTTGGCGCAGGCTCGCGGCACCAAGTATCCCGACGAGGTCGCGCGTGAATTCGCCGAACTCGAAGCGATGCCCGAGTTGGTGCAGCGGGTGCTCGAGACGGTCGAACCTGTTCGGGCGCTCGCACGAGAGCTCTCGACGGCCACGACCATTCTGTTCCTCGGCCGACACGTCGGGTACCCGGTTGCGCTCGAAGGCGCGCTCAAGCTCAAGGAACTCGCGTACATGCACGCGGAGGGATTCGCAGCGGGCGAGCTCAAGCACGGTCCTATCGCGCTGATCGAGGACGGCGTGCCGGTGATCATCGTGATGCCGTCGCCGAAGGGTCGTGCGGTGTTGCACTCGAAGATGCTGAGCAACATTCGCGAGATTCAGGCTCGTGGTGCGCGAACGGTCGTCATCGCCGAAGAAGGCGACGAGGCCGTACGGCCTTTCGCCGACGATCTCATCGAGATCCCGGCAGCCTCGACGCTGTTGCAGCCCCTTCTGTCGACGATTCCGCTGCAGGTGTTCGCCGCCGAGGTCGCGCAGGCGCGCGGCTACGACGTGGACAAGCCGCGCAACCTGGCCAAGTCCGTCACCGTCGAGTAGCGCTCGGCATGCGCGGTTACTACACACCCGAACAGATTCGGAATGCGGAAGCGCCGCTGCTGAACTCGTTGCCCAACGGTGTTCTCATGCGGCGCGCCGCGTACGGCTTGGCGACCGTCGTGGCGGGCGAACTGGCCGCGCGCACGGGAGGCGTCGCCGGGCGGCGCGTGACGATTCTGGTGGGCACGGGCGACAACGGCGGCGACGGTCTGTGGGCGGGGACATATCTGCGTCGCCGCGGTGTCTCGGTGTCGGCTCTTCTGCTCGACCCGATGCGGGTGCACGCCGAAGGTCTTGCAGCCCTGCGAGCGTCGGGCGGACGAGTGGTGACTCGGTGCGGACCTGCCAACATCGTGGTCGACGCCATCGTGGGAATTTCCGGCAAGGGTCCGTTGCGGCCCGATGCGGCTGCGGTGGTCGAGCAGATCACCGCACCGATCGTGGCCGTGGACATTCCCAGCGGAGTCGACGCGGAGACCGGTGCCGCACCGGGCCCGGCCGTGACCGCCGACGTGACGGTGACGTTCGGAGCCCGCAAGCCTGTGCATGTACTGGCCGTACCTCGTTGTGGCCGAATCGAACTCGTGGACATCGGCCTCGAGCTGCCCGCGCCGGCGATGGCGTCGCTCGAGCCGGCCGACGTAGGACGGGTGTGGCCGATTCCCACGGCCGCGGACGACAAGTATTCGCAGGGCGTGGTGGGTGTCCTGGCCGGCAGCGCCACGTTCCCCGGTGCCGCACTGCTCTGCGCGGGCGCGGCTGTCGCGGCCACCTCCGGGATGGTCCGCTACGTGGGAAGCGCAGGCGCAGAGGTCGTGTCGCACTATCCGGAGGTCGTTGCCGCCCCGGATCTCGACACGGTTGGGAGGGTGCAGGCGTGGGTGGTCGGTCCCGGTTTCGGCACCGACGAGGGATCCGCGGAGATCGTGCGTCGAGTTCTGGACACGGACCTGCCGGTGGTCGTCGACGCGGATGCGCTCACTGTCCTCGCACAGAACGAAGGCTGGGTTGCCGGACGCGCCGCACCGACCCTGCTGACCCCGCATGCCGGAGAATTCGCCCGCCTGACCGGATCCGACCCCGCACCCGACCGAGTGGGATCGGTTCGAGATCTCGCCGCGCGTTGGGGCGTCACCGTTCTGCTCAAGGGACGGGCGACGATCGTGGCCGATGCGGACGGCACCACGTTCGTCAGCGATGCCGGAGAATCGGCCGCGTCGACGGCCGGCTCGGGCGACGTACTGTCGGGCATTCTCGGGGCCCTGCTCGCGTCGGGAATGGCACCGTCCACGGCGGCTGCCTGCGGAGCGAAGGTCCACGCCCTGGCCGCGGCACGTGCGGCTCACGGTTCGGGCGGAGAGTTCGCGGCACCCATTTCTGCGAGCCCGCTGTGTGAGGCCATTCCCGACGCGATCCGAACAGTGCGCTCACTCACTCTGTGACCGTGGTCGTGCGTGGCCCACGTCCGACACCAGGTGTGTCACGAGTTGTGGCACCCTGATCCGTCGTATCGGCGGCCCGGATGGCACTATCGAATGTTGTGACTATCGGCTGCGACGACGAGAGGACCGATCCTCGGACGGGTTCGGGCGCTGTGGCGTCCGTCGACCTCGACGCAGTTGCTCACAACGTCCACGTGTTGCAGCAGTTCGCCGGGGACGCCGCTGTGATGGCGGTCGTGAAGGCCGACGGATACAACCACGGTGCCGTCGAAGTCGCACGCGCCGCAGTGGCAGCGGGGGCGCAGGAGCTCGGCGTCACCACCATCGGCGAGGCCCTCGAACTCCGGGCAGCGGGAATCACGGTCCCGGTGCTGGCGTGGTTGCATCGAACGGATTCGGACTTCGCTGCGGCAATCGCCCAGCAGGTGGGGATCGCGGTGTCCACGGCCGCCCAGCTCGATGCCGTGGTCGACGCCGCGCGTCGAGTCGGCCGAACCGCAGATCTCTCGCTCAAGATCGATACCGGGCTCAACCGCAACGGGGTCGCGGAGGCTGATCTCGACGACGTCCTCGACACGACGGCGGTTGCCGTCGCGGAGGGCACCGTTCGGTTGACCGGAATGTTCTCGCACCTGGCATGCGCCGACGAGCCGGGTCATCCGGCCAACGATGCCCAGGCGGAGCGGCTTCGAGACGCGGTGCGGCGCTCCACCCGCCGCGGAACACCTCCCGCCGTCGTGCATCTGTCCAACTCGGCTGCCACGTTGACCAGACCCGATCTCGGTTTCGACATGGTCCGCCCGGGTATTGCTCTGTACGGCTTGTCGCCGGTGCCCGAGCTGGGAACGTTCGGACTGCGTCCGGTCATGACGCTGTCGGCGCAGGTGGCGAACATCAAGAAGGTGAGCGAAGGTGAATCGGTGTCCTACGGCTACACCTGGACCGCTCCCGCAGACACCGTGGTCGCACTCGTCGCTCTCGGTTACGCAGACGGTGTCGTTCGCCGCCTCAGCGGGCGGTTCGAGGTGACCATCGGAGGTCGCCGCTACCCCTCGGTGGGGCGCGTGTGCATGGATCAATTCGTCGTAGACCTCGGTGGCGGCGGCTCGGGTGTCGCGGTCGGCGACGAGGCGCTACTGTTCGGGCCAGGGGACAGGGGAGAAGCGCACGCTCAGGATTGGGCGGATGCGCTCGACACAATCAGCTACGAGGTCGTCACCGGCATTCGTGGACGTGTTCGACGACGGTTCGTCGCCGAACACTCAGGGGAGGCGACGAAATAGATCATGCTCGGATTGCTGCAGAGTATTGCAATTGTGGTGCGCGAGACGGCGTTCCGGTCCAACAAGGATCCACTGGCCACCGAGAATCTCGACCTGATGGATGCCGACCGAGGCAGTATCGTCACCGCTGACGACGGCGTGCCGCTCGCGGTTCGCGAAGTCGGTCCGTCGGATGCCGAACTGACCGTGATATTCGTACACGGTTACTGCCTTCGCACGTCGTCGTGGCATTTCCAACGGCGTGCACTCGAACAGCAATGGGGTTCGACGGTCCGCATGGTCTTCTACGACCAGCGCGGTCACGGGCGGTCGGGAGTACCGAGCCCGGAGAGTTGCACCATCGGTCAACTCGGCCTCGATCTCGATGCGGTGATTCGCTCTGTCGTACCCAAGGGCCGCATCGTTCTCGTGGGGCACTCGATGGGCGGGATGTCGATCCTGTCCATGGCGCGGCAACGAGCGGACGTGCTGCGCCAGCGAGTGATCGGCGCAGTCCTGATCTCGACGACAGCTGCCGGTCTCGCGCAATCCGGGGTGGGTCGTAGTCTGCAGAATCCGGCGGTCGACGCGTTCCGGCTCGCGGTGCGGACGTCGCCCGGCTTCGTGCAGTTCGGTCGCGGAGCTGTGCGCGCGCTCATCTCACCGGTACTGCGCGCGGCGTCCTACGGCACCAGGGTGTCCCCACGACTGGTGGCATTCTCCCAGTCGATGATCGACGACACGTCCGTCGTCACGATCGTCAATTTCCTCGAGACGCTCGAGTTGCACGACGAGTCCGAGGCCTTGCTGGAATTCGAGAACATTCCGGTATCGGTCGTGTGTGGCGACGAGGATTGGATCATTCCGTTCGCGAGCTCGGAGGCTCTGGCTCAGGCCCTGCCGCGTTCGGAGATGGTGCGTGTGCGCCAGGGCGGGCACCTGGTTCAACTCGAATTTCCGGAACAGGTCAACGGTGCGATCGCGCGCCTCGTGGCACGGGCAACGGAGGCCGCGGGCAAGAAGCGGCGGTGGGGCGTTGTCTGACGAGCCGCTGATCTTGCCGGTGGATGTCGAATTGGCCACTGCCGCAGACACTGCCGAGTTCGGTGCACGGCTTGCGGACGTTCTGGTCGCCGGCGATCTGGTGATTCTCGACGGCCCGCTCGGTGCCGGAAAGACAGCCATGACGAAGGGGATTGCGGCCGGACTCGGTGTGCAGGGCCGCGTCACCTCGCCGACGTTCGTGATCGCCCGTGAGCACCGGGCCGGGTCGCGGCCCCGTGGTCTGCCGCCGGTTGCGCTCGTCCACGTCGATGCGTATCGGCTGGGGATGACGGGGCAGTCGGCGCTCGACGAACTCGATGCCCTCGACCTCGACACCGACCTCACGGACGCCGTGGTCGTGGTCGAGTGGGGTGAGGGATTGGTCGAGAAGCTGTCGGACGGCCATGTGTCGGTTCGTCTGACGCGTGACCCGGACTCCGACGTTCGACGCGCGACGGCACGCCGCGTGGAATCGGTGGTCACGCCGCAGCACTGAGCTCGGCCGGCTGTGCACGACGGCAGTGAGTCGGCATGCGAGCGTGCGGGTAATCTGAAACATCGTGCTTGTACTTGCCGTCGACACCTCGACCCCCGCCGTCACCGCAGGTGTGGTGAGTCTGACCGAGTCCGCCGTCGGTGCAGTGGCCACGACGCTCGCCACGCGGGTTCGGGTGGACGCGCGATCGCATGCAGAAATACTCACCCCCAACATCCTCGAGTGCCTGTCCGAGGCGCAGATCACCGCCGCCGATCTCGGTGCCGTCGTCGTCGGCGTCGGTCCAGGGCCCTACACCGGCTTACGGGTGGGAATGGCGACGGCAGCGGCCTTCGGTGACGCACTCGGTCTTCCGGTGTTCGGCGTCTGCAGTCTCGACGCCATTGCCTCGGATGTCTCCGAACCCGGGTCCCTGTTGGTGGTGACCGATGCGCGTCGACGCGAAATCTATTGGGCGCGTTACGAAGCGGGAGTGCGAGTCGCGGGACCCGACGTTGTGGCCCCGGCCGAACTGGACCGTGTCGGGGTCGATTCGGTCGCCGGATCGGCACCGCATGCAGCGGCATTCGAGCTTCCGATTCGTGATGTGCAGGCACCGTCTCCGGCCGGACTGGTCGCGGTGGCCGCCGCCGATATCGGCAGCGGGATCGTCCCCGGCCCGCTCGTCCCGTTGTATCTGCGCCGCCCCGACGCCAAGACGCTCGACGAGCGTGCCGCAGCGAAGGCTCTGAAGTGACCGTGTCGATCGAGTCGATGACGGCGGCGGATGCTGCTCGGTGCGCGTATCTCGAGACCGTGCTGTTCCCGGGTGACGACCCGTGGGCCGAGGATGCATTCATCGCGGAATTGGCCGCGCCACACAATCATTACGTCACCGCGCGAGAGAACGATGAGGTCGTCGGCTACGCAGGCATCTCGCTGCTGGGGCAGCCGAGCCGCGGAGCGTTCGTCGTCGGTGAGTCCGAGGTGCACACCATCGGAGTCGATCCGTCGCATCACCGCAGGGGAATCGGCGGGCGTTTGCTGGACGAACTGCTGCGCGTGGCCGACGAGCACGGTGGGCCGGTCTTTCTCGAGGTGCGCACCGACAACGAGCCCGCCATCGAGCTGTACCGACGTGAAGGGTTCGAGATCGTGGGCACCAGGGCCGGGTACTACCAGCCGAGCGGGGCCGACGCCTTCACCATGCGTCGGCCCCAGAAGACGAAAGGATCGGCCCGATGATCGTCATGGGTATCGAAAGTTCCTGCGACGAAACAGGAGTCGGGATCGTCCGCTGGGGCGGAGCGGGGACGTGCGAGCTGATGGCCGACGAGGTCGCCTCCAGCGTCGACGAACACGCGCGGTACGGCGGAGTGGTGCCCGAGGTGGCGTCGCGCGCACATCTCGAAGCGATCGTGCCGACCATGCGGCGGGCTCTGGCGGCCGCGGACATCGAGCGTCCCGACGCCGTCGCGGTGACGATCGGGCCGGGGCTGGCCGGGGCGTTGCTGGTCGGGGTTGCCGCTGCGAAGGCGTACGCCGCGGCCTGGGGCGTGCCCTTCTATGCGGTCAACCATCTCGGTGGCCACGTCGCGGTCGATACGCTCGAGCACGGCCCGATGCCGTCGTGCGTGGCGCTGTTGGTCTCCGGAGGTCACACTCATCTGCTGCACGTCGACGATCTGTCCCGGCCGATCGCCGAGCTCGGGACCACGGTCGACGACGCAGCCGGGGAGGCCTTCGACAAGGTTGCGCGGCTCCTCGGATTGGGGTACCCGGGTGGTCCGGCACTCGATGACGCTGCGCGCGACGGTGATCCGGCTGCGATCGCGTTTCCCCGAGGCATGACCGGCCCACGCGATGCCCGTTACGACTTCTCTTTCTCCGGGGTCAAGACGGCGGTCGCTCGATTCGTCGAGGCCAGGCAACGTGCGGGAGATCCGATTCCTGTCGCCGACATCGCGGCGTCCTTCCAGGAATCCGTCGCCGATGTCCTGACGATGAAGGCCGTTCGCGCGGCAACCGACGTCGATGTCGACACGATCGTGCTGGGTGGGGGTGCCACCGCCAACTCTCGCATTCGTTCGCTGATCGAAAGTCGTTGTGCAGAGCAGGGTTTGACGCTGAGAATTCCGAAGCCCCGACTGTGTACCGACAACGGCGTGATGATCGCAGCACTGGGTGCCCACCTGGTTGCGGGCGGAGCCGAGCCGTCGGCGTTGACCGCTGTGACCGACCCCGGCCTCTCGGTCGCGACCAGTCAGGTGCCCGGCTGAGCGTCCTGCGTTGCGGCTGTGGTCTCGGACGAACGCGGAGCCGACGGCTCGGCTGCCGACAGTGGATCGGTCGGGGATCCGGACGCCGCGGGAGCTACGACCGGCGGCGACCATACCGTCGGTGGTGCCGTCAGTTCCGGGGTGGGTTCCGAACCGCTGACATCGGTGGTCGGCACGGTGATCGACTCGGTCGGCACCGGAGTGAACTCGGGTGTGACCTCGGTAGTGGGCTCGGGCGTCGGGCCGGGAACGATCTCGGTCGTATCGCTCGGGTCCGAGGACTCGATCGGTTCGGAGGGTCGAACCGGAGTCGTGGTGACCGAGGTCGGCGGCTCGATCGGGATCCCGGTGGTGGCGTCGGGGGACGCCGGGTTCGTGGTGGGGTCGATCGGCCAGTCGATCCGCGGGAGGTCCGGTGCGGGACGCAGCGTCGGGGTACTGGTCGGCGGAGCGGTCGTGGTGAACCGCGCCGACGATCCGGTGGCGTCGACCGAGGTCGCCGTGGGGTCGGATCGATCCCCAGGGGTGCGTCCTGCCGTCGTCGGACTCTCGTCGGGGGAGTAGCCCCCGGTGGCCGGCGTACCGGTATCGCTGGATTCGGTCGCGGATCGCGCGGTACTTCCGGCCGGAGAGACGCTGGCATCGTCGGCAGGCGTCATCGTCTGCACGCCGTAGGCGAGAACGAGACCACCTGCGACGACGGCGGCCGCGATCGCACCGGAGTATCGGCTCATCCGGGTCGCGGTGTTGCGCGTGGCCGAGACGAGTTGGTAGCCGCCGCCGTCGGCCGACGCGGCAACGGAGGCAGCGCCGACGGCAAGAACGGCGTCGGGCTCGGACATTCGAACGACCGGGGCGTGGAACATGTCGGTGAGCGTGGCGGCGAGCAAGGGGATGTGCGCCCCTCCACCGATCAGCACGATGACCTGGGGTTCGTGAGTGCTCTCGTCGAACACGTCTCGGGCGAACTCGGCGGCGGTGCCGAAGATCGGGGTCGCGGCGGTGTCGAACGCGTCCCGGGTGACCGTCAGCGGGATTCCGCTGTAACGCGCGATGCTGACTTCGTCCGAGTGGGACAGCTGTTCCTTGACCGATCGGTACCGCGCGGACCCGATTCCGCGGTCGTCGCGGATGTCGTCCCGAAGGTTGTCACGGGTCATGTCCTGCACGAGGTTCCTGACGAGCACGTTGAGTGCGTCGCCGCCGACGGCGTCCGATCGGCCGTGCGCCAGTACCTTGTCGGTGGTCCGATCGGTGACGGTGACCGACATGCCCGAGGCACCGAGATCGACCAGCGCGATCGTGTCGTATCGATCGATCAGGCCGGTGGTCGCCAGATGCGCGGACGCGGCAGCGGACTCGGGTACCAGTCGAACATCGCGGGTGGTGTGGGCCAGCGCGGCGCGAATACCCGCAGCGTGCTCCTCGGTGCGGTAGGTGACGGCGATCGCGTCGGGCGACCGGTGACCGGGAATCAGAGAGGCCATCAGTTCGATGGCCGAGGTGACCAGATCGCCGATGTCGGTGTTCGCTTGGCGATCGGTGGATACGGTGCGGTACTCGACCGTGCGACTACCGTCGGTGTCGACGGTGACGAGGGCTGCGCACACGACCTCGGATCCGGTGGATATACCCACGCCTACTCGCATGCTGCACCTCCCGCCCCTGTGTACCTGTCCGGAATCGACTGCTCTGTGTGCCATGTCGCGGCACGGCTGTCGACCGTTATCGCTCGGACAGCTCCGTTATCGTAACGTTACTTCGTGCCTCATCGCGAGCGTAATATGCCGCTCGGTAGGTTCTTCGGTGAGAGTTCATAGCCTCCTACCTGGTCGTTCGATGACTTCGCGGACGCCGGTAAAACAGCGGGAAACGACTCCGGTGTTCGGCGTTTCGGGTCCTGATTCGCCCGTTTTCGGATCTTTGTGGTGGTGCGGGAGGGCGCGTGCGCACGCGTGCGACCCACGCGTCACGAACCTGGCGAACCCAGCCCTTGAGTGCTGGCACTCTCGTGTATAGAGTGCTAGTTGGCACCGAGCGAAGTCCCGGCACCCGCGACGACGGGAACGAGTTCAGGCCGTGATTGTCAGAACCGCAGGAGAAGTACTTACACACAGCTGTCCGGGGATCCGACCCCGGACGCGTACCCCATAACTTTGGAGGGCTCAACGTGGCGAGCGTGAAAATCAAGCCGCTCGAGGACAAGATCCTCGTCCAGGCCAACGAGGCCGAGACGACGACCGCCTCCGGTCTGGTCATCCCCGACACAGCCAAGGAGAAGCCCCAGGAGGGCACCGTCGTCGCCGTAGGCGAAGGCCGTGTCACCGAGAAGGGCAACCGCATCCCGGTCGACGTCAAAGAAGGTGACACCGTCATCTACAGCAAGTACGGCGGCACCGAGATCAAGTACGCCGGCGAGGAGTACCTGATTCTGTCGGCACGCGACGTGCTGGCTGTCATCGCCAAGTAGGCCACAACGCATCCCGCCCCGGTATCCGATTTTCGTGTCGGTCCCGGGGCGGTGTGCGTTCGATCGAGTTTCTTTACTCGAAGGAGTAACACCGAAACATGGCAAAGCAAATCCAATTCAACGAGGAAGCGCGCCGCGCACTCGAACGCGGCGTCGACAAGCTGGCCGACGCCGTCAAGGTGACGCTCGGGCCGCGGGGACGCCACGTCGTCCTGTCCAAGGCATTCGGCGGTCCGACCGTCACGAACGACGGTGTCTCGATCGCTCGTGAGATCGACCTGGAAGATCCGTTCGAGAACCTCGGCGCGCAGCTGGTCAAGAGCGTCGCCACCAAGACCAACGACGTTGCAGGCGACGGAACCACCACCGCGACGGTCCTCGCGCAGGCGCTCGTGCGTGGCGGTCTCAAGAACATCGCCGCAGGTGCCAACCCGATCGCGCTCGGCACCGGCATCTCCAAGGCGGCCGACAAGGTCGCCGAGGCTCTGCTCGCCGCAGCAACCCCGGTCGAGGGCAAGCAGGCGATCGCTCAGGTCGCCACCGTGTCCTCGCGTGACCCCGAGATCGGTGAACTCGTCGGCGAGGCGCTCACCCGCGTCGGCGCGGACGGCGTCGTCACCGTCGAGGAGTCCTCGACGCTGCTCACCGAGCTCTCGGTCACCGAAGGCGTGCAGTTCGACAAGGGCTACCTCTCGCCGTACTTCGTCACCGACGTCGACGCGCAGGAAGCAGTTCTCGAGGACGCGTACGTCCTGCTGTACCGCGAGAAGATCACCTCGCTTCCGGACTTTCTGCCTCTGCTGGAAAAGGTTGCCGAGAGCGGCAAGCCGTTGCTCATCATCGCCGAGGACACCGAAGGTGAAGTTCTCTCGACGCTGGTCGTCAACTCCATCCGCAAGACGATCAAGGCCGTGGCGGTCAAGGCACCGTTCTTCGGTGATCGTCGCAAGGCGTTCCTCGACGATCTCGCGGTCGTGACGGCCGGCCAGGTCATCACCGCCGATGTGGGTCTGAGCCTGAAGGAAGCCGGACTCGAGCTGCTCGGTCGCGCTCGTCGCGTCGTCGTCACCAAGGACGACACGACCATCGTCGACGGTGCGGGCACGCAGGACGACATCGACGCGCGCGTCGGTCAGCTCCGCCGTGAGATCGAGAACACCGACTCCGAGTGGGATCGCGAGAAGCTCGAAGAGCGTCTGGCGAAGCTCTCGGGCGGCATCGCGGTCATCAAGGTCGGCGCTGCCACCGAGACCGAGCTCAAGGAACGCAAGTTCCGCGTCGACGACGCTGTGGCTGCGGCCAAGGCCGCCGTCGAAGAGGGCATCGTCCCCGGCGGCGGTTCGGCTCTGACTCAGGCAGCGTTGGCTCTGGCCGACGACCTCGGCCTGACCGGCGACGAAGCCACCGGTGTGGCCGTGGTGCGCAACGCACTCAACGCACCGCTGTTCTGGATCGCCTCCAACGCGGGCATCGACGGTTCCGTCGTCGTCAGCAAGGTGGCAGAACTGCCGAAGGGACACGGATTCAATGCCGCGACCCTGACGTACGGCGACCTGCTGGCCGACGGCGTCGTCGATCCGGTCAAGGTGACTCGCTCCGCTGTGGTCAATGCCGCGTCGGTTGCACGCATGATCCTGACGACCGAGAGCGCGATCGTGGAGAAGCCGGAAGAGGCCTCCGAGCCTTCTTCCGGGCACGGACACGCTCACTGACGTTCATGACACGAGAAAGCCCCCAACCCCTTTCGGGTTGGGGGCTTTCTCGTGTGTTCGGGTGACTACACCGCAATGCGGCGGCGGTTGTGACGAGCGTGCAGTTCTCGCTCGGTCTCCGACATTCCGCCCCAGATCCCGTAGGGCTCGCTGACGTTGAGAGCGTGTGTACGGCACTGGGCGAGGACGGGGCAACTACGGCACATTTCCTTCGCCCGCATCTCGCGCTGTGCTCGTGCCCGGCCCCGCTCGCCGTCCGGGTGGAAGAACATGGACGAATCGACGCCACGGCACAGGCCGTGCATCTGCCAATCCCAAATGTCGGCGTTCGGCCCAGGGAGGTGATTCGGCTGCGGCATGGAAACTCCTAGGGTGGTGTGGCTTCTCGGATTCGTGATCCGAATGCCGACAACGTTATGTGGATCGACGAAATCGAGTCAATAGTTCTCTGTCGTGTGCAAATGCATAGTTATGGGGCAAAGAATTAACACGGGCGATATTTACTTCGACTCACCCGCGTGCGTGTCCTTCCTGTTGAAGAATCCGTCGACGCGGGAGACGATGGGAAGGGCATCGGCATTCCGGCTGTCGAAGCGAAGTCGCGGAGCTCAGTTGTCGGGCGTCGGTCGTCAGGGTGATCGCTCGATGCGACCGGCATGACGTAGTTGGTGTTTCGCCTGATCACAGGCGTTTCGTTGGTGCTTCGGGGCAGCTCCGATGCACGCGTCGGGTGAGGCGTCGATCCATTCGGTCGAGGCCGCGCGAGGTGTCCGACACGATTGCGCGGATCGCCGTACGGCGACCGAAGGGGCGCACGGACGGCTTGCGACGCATCGGTTGCCGATCGTGTGACCGACTGCGCCGATTAACCTATTCGCCACACAGCGTTCAGATTCTCGTCTTCGAGTCGGCTGCGTTCACATTGTTAATTCCTTGAAAACTGCATTCTGTTCACGCGAAACGACGCGCTGTTGTCCCTTTTCGTACCGACAGTGAATTCGCCCCACGCAATTGCGTCGCGTCGTATCGGTAGGACTCGGACGCCGTTCGTCATCGGCGATGGCCCTACCCTTGCCTCCGTGCCTTCAGAGCAGAGCTCGCTGTCCACCGCGACGCAGTCCGAACTCTTCGACGCCGCATTCGGCGGCAAACCCGGCCGATTCCCGCTGCCCGCAGCCACCGATCCGCGAGAGAGCTGGTTTCGCAGTGTCGCGTTGGCAGGGCAGGGCCGGTACAGCGCCGCCGGAGTCGAGCTTCGGCGGTATCGACCCCGCAGCGCGGAGCTTCGATCGCTGCACGCGTCGACCACGGCGTCGTGGTTGCGTCAGGTGGGCGAACACGAGCGAGCCCGCCACTGGGACGGCATCGCGGTCCTTCTCGTCGGACTCGGGGGACCGCCGAGATCGACGGACTCGGTGGAGGCCCGGAGCGATGCGCTGACCGGCCTGGCCGCAGATGCGTTGGGAATCGGACGTTTCGGCCTCGCGGACACCCTGTTGGCCCGCAGTGCGGAGCAGCGGCAGGACCCCGCCGGTCGAGGGCTGTGGCGTCCGGCACTACGGGCGTCGTGGGTAGCGGCCGAGCTGGCGATGATGCGCGGCGACGGGCCAGGGGCGGTCCGACACGCCGAGAACGCTCGGGCTCTCGCCAACGATGCCGATTCGTTACGCCACATCGTCAAGACCGACCTGGTGTCTGCGGCGGCGCTGAGCTGTATCGGTGAGACCGGACGTGCTCGTGAGTCGGCCGTTCAGGTGGCCTGCGCTGCGGAGATGGCCGGGCTGCTGCCCTTGCGCTGGGCCGCCACGATGCTCTGCGAAGGAACCGGCGGGGTCGACGCCGGGATGGCCTCGTCCGCCGACCTGGCCGCCGCGATCGATCGCCTGGGTGGTTCGACGGTCGGTTGACCAGGACCTGGGTCGAAGGCGGACCGATTGGTTCGGTTGTGGCCGGGTGGTGTCGCTATCCTTGGTCTCGTTCCACCACCACGTGGAAGCGCTCCCATGCGGGTGCGTACCTGTAACGCGGGGAAATTTGTCGACGATGAACAGTGCGGGTGAGGAGTTGGACTCTTTCGTCGTTGCCGCAGCGCAAGGCGATCGACTGGCTCTGTCCCGGGTCTTGGAATTCATCCGACCACTCGTCGTTCGGTACTGCCGGGCACGGGTCGGTTCGGCTGAGCGCGGTCAGCTTTCGGCCGACGACGTGGCGCAGGAGGTCTGTTTGGCAGTCATGACCGCCTTGCCGCGATACCAGGATCAAGGTCGTCCGTTCATGGCATTCGTGTACGGCATCGCGGCTCACAAGGTCGCCGACGCCCATCGCAGCGCCTCGCGTAACAAATCGGACCCGGCCGCCGAAGTACCAGATGTCGTGTCGATGGAGCACGGACCGGAGCAACGCGCTCTCGAATCCGAGTCGAGTCGACAGATGACTGCACTGCTGGACACCTTGCCCGCCAAGCACCGCGAAATTCTGGTGCTCCGACTCATCGTCGGATTGTCGGCCGAGGAAACAGCAGCCGCCGTCGGCAGCACTGCAGGCGCTATCCGCGTGGCTCAGCACCGAGCTATCGCAAAACTGAAGAACGAAGTTGTGAGAGCAGGTGAAATGTATGGCTAGGGACAATGGTCACGGTGGCCCCGGTGAGACGCCGCGTCGCGGAATCTCGCGTATCGGTGAGCACGTGAACTCCACTGGACCGAAGCAGAACGATCCCTATGCCGACATCGGCGCAGACGGTGGTCCTGTGGACCTCGTCGCCGTACGTCGTGACGATGCGTTCATCGACGCGATCAGTGGCGACGGACCGATTGCCACCGATGACGCAGACGAGTACCAACTCGCCCTTCTGTTGGCCAATTGGCGAGCAGACGTGATCACGCCGGCGATGCCGGCCGGACCCTCCCTCGACGTGGTCGTCGCCTCCGTCGAACGCGAGAAGCTCGCCGCCGACATGGCGCGCTCGAGCTCGGCCAACCGCGGTGGACGCATGCGTCTGCTGCGTCCCATCGCCGGTGCCGCAGCCGCGATCGCCGTCGTGATGGGTGGCCTGGTGGTCATCTCGTACAACTCGACACCGGACGATCCGCTCTGGAGCGTCAAGTCGGTCGTCTTCTCCGAGCAGGCGGATTCGACTGTCGCTCAGATCGATACGACGTCGAAGTTGCAAGAGGCGGAGAATCTCCTGTCCTCGGGGGACACCACTGCCGCTCGCGCACTCCTCGACGGCGCGTCGAACAGCAGTTCCGCTGTTCTCGACGACGGTCAGCGCGCCGAGCTGGACCAGTGGCTGGAACGTCTGCTGCAGGAATTGCAGGCTCTGACGCTGCCTGCTCCTGTTCCGCTCCCTGCGGAGGTCGTCCCGGCTCCGGTCCCCAGTCCGGATGTCTTCGTGCCACCGGCACCGGTGGAGCAGGTCACGCCCGACACCACGGGCGTGCCGAGCACTCCGGCTCCGGCAACGACGACGCCCGAGGTCCCGCCCACGACGACGACGCCGAGCCCGACAACGACCACCGACGTCGTGCCGACGGTGCTGCAAGAGCCCGGTCAGCCGACGGCAACCGCCGGCGGCAGCAGCTCCTCGGAGAACCGCGACCGTATGTCGGTTCCATCCGGCGGCAGCTGACAGGTTTTCGATCCTTCACCGGCAACGAAGAAGCCCGACACGATCATCGTGTCGGGCTTCTTCGTGTCGGAAGTCAGGGTTCAGCTGTCGAATCCGTCGCCGTGCAACGCGTCGTTCATCGAAGCGTCGGCGAAACCTCGGCAGTAGTCCCAGGTCACGTAGGCGTCGGGTACAGGGTCATAGGCAGGCTCGTGCGGCCGGACGGTTCCGTCGACGAGCAGCTGGAGCAGATTCGCGCGCAGCATGTCCCAGTCGTGGTAGTGGTCCTGCTGGCAGTCCTCGCAGCACACGACGAGACCGCGGATGCCGCGGTGGCCCAGGAGAGCCTCGTAGACAGCCAGGTCCGCCAGGTCCTCTTCGACGGCCAGGCGCTCCTGAGGATCGAGGGGCTGGCCTGGCTCGATGGCGTCGAGGGCGGCCGACGGGTCGGCTGGGTCTCCGGCGAACGGATCCGGGGGTAGACCGGGAGGCAGTTGATCGCGCACGCCTCCACGGTACGCAGGACTGGTGGGTCTGCGCCAGCCGTTCGAACGCGACATGCCGGACGTACCCGCCACCGACAACGCCGAGGACCGTCGTTTCGGGGCTCGCAGGCCACTGACAGCGAGACGCATTCGCACTGGTTGTGCCCTAGCCGATACCATGGTTCACGGCGCTGAACAGATGAGTGCAAGTGCCGAAACTCCATCCGTTCTCCAATCCCGCACTGCGGTGCGCCTGCGAGCTCTCACCGGCCGCACGCCGCGCCGAAGTGCAACCAGGCTCTAGGGAGGGCCAGATTCGCATGAGTAGTCCCGGAGCCCACGTCCGCACAGGCGGCGACGATCCCAACAAGGTCGCGATGCTCGGCCTCACGTTCGACGACGTCCTGCTGCTGCCGGCCGCTTCGGATCTGATTCCCAGCTCGGTCGATACGTCCAGCCAGATCACCCGCGAGATCCGCTTGCGAGTGCCGCTGGTCAGCTCGGCCATGGACACCGTCACCGAGGCCCGGATGGCCATCGCCATGGCCCGCGCAGGCGGTATGGGCGTGCTGCACCGCAACCTGTCACTGCAGGATCAGGCATCCCAGGTCGAGACGGTCAAGCGTTCGGAGGCCGGGATGGTCACCGACCCCGTCACCTGCAAGCCCACCGACTCGTTGGCCGAGGTCGACGCCATGTGTGCGCGGTTCCGTATCTCCGGTCTTCCCGTCACCGACGAGACCGGCGCACTGGTCGGCATCATCACCAACCGCGACATGCGATTCGAGGTCGATCAGAATCGCCGCGTCGCCGACGTGATGACCAAGGCCCCGTTGATCACCGCACAGGAGGGCGTGACTGCGGAAGCGGCGCTCGGCCTGCTGCGCCGTCACAAGATCGAGAAGCTGCCGATCGTGGACGGCAAAGGTGCGTTGACCGGCCTGATCACCGTGAAGGACTTCGTCAAGACCGAGCAGCACCCCGATGCCACCAAGGACCGTGACGGTCGTCTGCTGGTGGGTGCCGCTGTGGGCGTCGGGCAGGATGCCTGGGCTCGGTCGATGGCGCTGACCGACGCCGGGGTGGACGTCATCATCGTCGACACCGCACACGGCCACAATTCGCAGGTGCTCGAGATGGTCAGCAAGCTCAAGGCGGAGGTGGGCGACCGCGTTCAGGTCGTCGGCGGCAACGTTGCCACCCGCGCGGGCGCACTCGCTCTCGTCGAGGCAGGCGCGGATGCGGTCAAGGTGGGCGTCGGACCGGGATCGATCTGCACCACCCGTGTGGTCGCGGGTGTCGGCGCTCCACAGATCACCGCCATCCTCGAAGCCGTGGCCGCGTGCAAGCCGCACGGTGTGCCGGTCATCGCCGACGGCGGTATGCAGTTCTCCGGCGACATCGCCAAGGCTCTCGCTGCCGGTGCCTCGACCGCCATGCTCGGATCGTTGCTGGCCGGAACCGCCGAGTCCCCGGGTGAGCTGATCCTGGTGGGCGGCAAGCAGTTCAAGAGCTACCGCGGAATGGGTTCGCTCGGCGCGATGCAGGGACGCGGGGGAGCGAAGTCGTTCTCCAAGGACCGCTACTTCCAGGACGACGTGCTGGCCGAGGACAAGTTGGTGCCCGAGGGCATCGAAGGTCGCGTCCCGTACCGCGGACCGTTGAACCAGGTCATTCACCAGCTCACCGGTGGTCTGCGCGCTGCGATGGGGTACACCGGGTCCACCTCGATCGAGGACCTGCAGAAGGCTCAGTTCGTGCAGATCACGGCGGCCGGGCTCAAGGAGAGCCACCCCCACGACATCACGATGACCGCAGAGGCCCCGAACTACACCACCCGATAGTCGCTTCGGCCTGTCCTGGGCCGATTCGATTCGCTCTCGAAGTAGAAAGGTGCGCGCGTGCGCGACCTCGTTGAAATCGGCATGGGCAGAGAAGCCCGCCGCACCTACCAGCTGGACGACATCGACATCGTGCCGTCCCGTCGTACCCGGTCGTCGAAGGAGGTGTCGACGGCATGGCAGCTCGACGCGTACCGCTTCGACATTCCCCTCCTCGCGCATCCGACCGATGCTCTGGTTTCGCCCGAGTTCGCGATCGAGCTGGGTCGACAGGGTGGGTTGGGGGTCATCAACGGTGAAGGGCTGTGGGCGCGCCACTCGGACGTGCAGGCCAAGATCGATCAGCTGATCCACATCGCCGAGACCGATCTCGATCCCGACGCGCCGATCGCCTTCCTGCAGGAACTGCACGCCGCGCCGCTTCGGCCGGATCTGCTGGCCGCAGCGGTCGGTCAGGTCCGTGACTCCGGGGTGACCGTCGCCGTTCGGGTGAGCCCGCAGAACGCTCGCTCGCTCACCCCTGCCCTCGTGGCATCGGGCCTGGATCTGCTGGTCATCCAGGGCACGATCATCTCCGCCGAGCACGTGGCACATGGCGAGGACGAGCCGCTCAACCTCAAGACCTTCATCGCGGAACTCGACGTTCCCGTCATCGCCGGCGGCGTGAGCGATCACCGCACCGCACTGCACCTGATGCGTACCGGTGCGGCAGGCGTCATCGTCGGTTACGGCTCGGTCGAAGGTGGCACGACCACCGGTGAGGTGCTCGGAATCGGCGTTCCGATGGCCACCGCCATCGCCGATGCGGCCGCGGCGCGTCGGGACTACCTGGACGAAACCGGCGGGCGCTACGTGCACGTCATCGCCGACGGCGACATCACCACCTCCGGTGCACTCGCCAAGGCCATCGCCTGCGGGGCCGATGCTGCGGTTCTCGGTGCTCCGCTGGCCGTCGCTGCCGAGGCTCCCGGCGGAGGTTGGTACTGGCCGTCCGCCGCGGCGCACCCGTCCATGCCGCGCGGTGCGCTGCTGCCGATGTCGGCGGGGGACCGTCCGAGCCTGGATCAGGTGCTCAACGGACCGTCGCGTGAGTCGTACGGCTCGATCAACCTCGTCGGCGGACTGCGTCGGTCGATGGCGAAGTCCGGATACTCCGATCTCAAGGAATTCCAGAAGGTGGGCCTGAACGTCAGGGCTTGACGACGTCTGTTCCAGCAGGGCGCGTACTCCTCTCACACGGGGGTGCGCGCCCTTTCTGCTGCATTGCGTCCACGTAAGTCGACCCTGGGTTGGTGATACCTCTCGTAACAGCTAGAATCGCTTGTGGCGGTAGTCACATGGGGGTGTGCATACTGTTCGACAGCATCGGATGTAGCGGAGGTCACCATGGGTTCAGCTGTTCGCGCCACGGATTACGACGTCTTGATCGTCGGTTCGGGCTTCGGCGGAAGTGTCACCGCGCTGCGCCTGGTGGAGAAGGGATACCGCGTCGGCATCCTGGAAGCCGGGCAGCGCTTCGAGGACAAGGACTTCGCGAAGAACAGCTGGGACCTCAAGCGTTTCCTGTGGGCACCGAAGCTCGGCCTCTACGGCATCCAGCGCGTGCACCTGCTGCGCGACTGCCTCATCCTCGCCGGTGCCGGAGTCGGCGGCGGATCGCTGAACTACGCGAACACCCTCTACAAGCCGCAGGCCCCGTTCTTCGAGGACAAGCAGTGGGCGCACATCACCGACTGGAGCAGTGAACTCTCCCCGTTCTACGCCCAGGCCACCCGCATGCTCGGCGTCGTGCGCAACCCGCACATGACCCCCGCCGACGAGGTGATGAAGTCGGTCGCCGAGGACATGGGCGTTGCCGACACCTTCATTCAGACCCCGGTGGGCGTGTTCTTCGGAGACGAGCCCGGAAAGACAGTCCCGGACCCGTACTTCGGCGGTGCAGGCCCCGAGCGCACCGGATGCATCGAGTGCGGTGAGTGCATGACCGGTTGCCGCCACGGAGCGAAGAACACCCTGCTGAAGAACTACCTCGGCCTGGCCGAGCGCGCAGGAGCCGAGATCGTGCCGATGACGACCGTCACCGGTCTCCGCCCTCGATCCGACGGCACCTGGGACGTCGACACCGAACGCACCGGCGCTCGGCTTCGCAAGGGGCGCAAGACCTACAGCGCAGCCAATGTCGTTCTCGCCGCAGGCACCTGGGGCACGCAGAACCTACTGCACAAGATGAAGGACACGGGTGCGCTGCCCCGTCTGTCGGACACGCTCGGGGAGCTGACGCGCACCAACTCCGAGTCGATCGTCGGAGCGGCCAAGCTGGCGGTCGATCCGAACATGGACCTCACCCGCGGAGTCGCGATCACGTCCTCGTTCCATCCCAGCCCCAACACCCACATCGAACCGTGCCGCTACGGCAAGGGCTCGAACGCAATGGGCATGCTGCAGACGCTGATGACCGACGGCGGCGGAAAAATCCCACGGTGGCTCAAGTTCGTGTTCGCGCTGATCGCGCATCCGATCCAGTTCGTCCGCGTCGTCAACGTCCGGCACTGGAGCGAGCGCACCATCATCGCGCTGGTGATGCAGAACCTCGACAACTCGATCACCACGTTCACCAAGCGCGGGCCGTTCGGCCGCAAGATCTCGAGCAAACAGGGTCACGGTGAGCCCAACCCGACCTGGATCCCCGAGGGCAACGACGCCACCCGACGCATCGCCAAGAAGATCGGCGGCGTCGCGGGCGGTACCTGGGGTGAACTGTTCAACATTCCACTCACGGCCCACTTCCTCGGCGGCTGCGCCATCGCCACGGACTCCGAGCACGGCGTCATCGATCCGTACCACCGCGTCCACGGCTACCCGACCCTCAGCGTGGTCGACGGGGCTGCCGTATCGGCCAACCTCGGAGTGAACCCGTCGCTGACCATCAGCGCGCAGGCCGAGCGTTCCGCGGCACTGTGGCCGAACAAGGGCGAGCTGGATCTCCGTCCGGCACAGGGGCTGCCGTACCAGCGTCTCGATCCGATCGCCCCGAACTCTCCGGTCGTCCCGGTGGATGCTCCGGGCGGTCTGCGACTGCCGATCGTGGAGATTCGGTCGGGTTCCTCGGCGATGCCCGTCGAGCATTCGGGTGTTGCATGAGTGCTGGAACAGTCCCACTAGACTGACCTGGTGACCGACTCCTCTGCACACGATCCCGCACACGCACGCCCGGTTCTCGTCGTCGATTTCGGAGCCCAGTACGCGCAGTTGATCGCCCGCCGTGTGCGCGAGGCCAACGTGTACTCCGAGGTGATCTCGCATACCGCGACGGCCGAGGAGATCGCGGCGAAGGACCCTGTCGCGCTTGTGCTTTCCGGTGGACCCTCCAGCGTCTACGCCGAGGGCGCGCCCGAGCTCGACTCCGCTCTCCTCGACCTCGGCATTCCCGTGTTCGGCATCTGCTACGGATTCCAGGCCATGGCCCAGGCCCTCGGCGGAACCGTCGAACACACGGGAACCCGGGAGTACGGACGCACTCAACTCAGCGTGGACGGCGGTCGTCTGCACGACGGTCTGCCCGCAACGCAGCCGGTCTGGATGAGTCACGGTGACGCGGTCACCGCGGCCCCGGAAGGCTTCACGGTCACGGCCACCAGCGCAGGCGCGCCGGTCGCTGCCTTCGAGAACGAGGGCAAGCGCATGGCCGGCGTGCAGTATCACCCCGAGGTTCTGCACTCCCCGCACGGGCAGCAGGTGCTCAGCCGATTCCTGCACGAAACGGCGGGCATCGCCCCGGACTGGACTGCGGCCAATATCGCCGACGCTCTGGTGGACGCAGTGCAGGAGCAGGTGGGCCCCACGGGCAAGGCCATCTGTGGCCTCTCGGGCGGCGTCGACTCCGCGGTGGCGGCGGCACTGGTGCAGCGGGCCATCGGTGACCGTTTGACCTGTGTCTTCGTCGACCACGGACTGCTGCGCGCCGGCGAGCGTGAGCAGGTGCAGCAGGACTTCGTGGCCGCGACCGGAGCCAAGCTCGTCACGGTCGATGCGGTCGATACCTTCCTCGGCGCGCTCGAGGGCGTCTCCGACCCGGAGGAGAAGCGCAAGATCATCGGCCGCGAGTTCATCCGGAGCTTCGAAGGTGCCGTGGCCGAGGTACTGGGCGAGAACGCCGAGCACGGCGACGCCGTCGAGTTCCTGGTGCAGGGCACGTTGTACCCGGATGTCGTCGAGTCCGGCGGCGGGTCCGGTACCGCGAACATCAAGAGTCACCACAACGTCGGCGGACTGCCGGACGATCTGCAGTTCGCCCTGGTGGAGCCGCTGCGTGCATTGTTCAAGGACGAGGTGCGTGCGGTCGGACGCGAACTGGGATTGCCCGAGGACATCGTCGGCAGGCAGCCGTTCCCCGGACCCGGCCTGGCGATCCGCATCGTCGGTGAGATCACCCGCGACCGTCTGAATACGCTCCGCCATGCCGATTCGATTGTCCGAGAAGAACTTACGGTCGCGGGCTTGGATCAGCAGATCTGGCAGTGCCCGGTGGTGCTCTTGGCCGACGTGCGTAGCGTGGGAGTGCAGGGCGACGGCCGTACCTACGGGCACCCGATCGTGCTGCGTCCGGTGTCGAGCGAGGACGCGATGACGGCGGACTGGACCAGGCTGCCGTACGACGTGTTGGAAACGATCTCGACTCGGGTGACCAACGAGGTTCCGGAGGTCAACCGAGTCGTTCTCGACGTCACCAGCAAGCCGCCGGGCACCATCGAGTGGGAGTGACGGCGTCAGTTCTTCCTGCTGGGGCCCAGTAGAAGCACGAAGCCCACGACCACCGCGGCGATGACGAACACCCAGCGGAACTGGACGTCGCCCAGTGCCGCGATCGCATCTCGACCGATGAGTGCTGCGACCGAGACGATCATGGCGGCCAGGCCGGCAATCAACAGCAGCGCCGACGGTCCCCTTCGGTTCGAGTTCTGCATTTCGGTGTCGGAATCGCTGTCGCCGTAGGCGTGTGCGGTGCGCTTGTCGCTGCTCATGCTCGTTTTACCTCGATGTTTCCTAAGGTCGCGTTCGCGTCTATCGTCAACACCGGCGCGTCGGCTGTGGCAGCAGAACCGATTTGTATGCCACCCAGGCCGCAGTCGGTCGTTCCCAGCGTCGCGCTGCATTGGACGTCGATGTTCATCGTGTCGGGAACGGTGATCGTTGCGTTGCCGGCGGTGACGTCGATGGCGACCCGGCGGTCTTCGGTCAGTGTCACCGCGCCCAGGTTCAGCGTCACGTTGCCGAGCGCATTGGTGTACGAGGGTTCGAGGTCCGCGGCGCTGATCGGAGCGAACAGTTGATTGCCCGAGTTCCGTTGGCTGAGGTCTACCGGACCGACCGCCGACGCCAGGACGACGAAGCCGGCCAATGGTGCTGCGACCACCAGCAGTCCGTAGCCCTTGCGTAGGAACGCGCCCAATACGAGTCCCACGGAGATGACTGCCAGAGCGACGGCACCGACACGGCCCGGTGATGCCCAGTCTCCGCCGGTAGCCGAACCGACTGCCGCGGTGACTGCGGCAGCGAGCAGAGCCAGGCCGAGAAAGCTTGCTGTCCAACGTGATCGGCGCTTGCGTTCGATCGCCGCAGGCGGAAAGGTGCCTGCCGGTTCGGGAAGATCCCAGGCGAACGGGGCCACACCGAGCGGATCCCACGATGGGGGAGTCACGGTCGGCAGGTCGGTGGGCAGGTCGGCCGGCTTCTCGGCGGATGCGGTCGACTTGCTCAGGTTCACGGTGAGCGCGTCGGCGTCGATGCCGTTGTGCTCGATGCGCTTCGGCGTCGGAACGTAGCTTTTCGGCAGGGTCGTGTACGGGGTGTAGCGCTCGTGCTGGAACTGTGGCGGACGATACTGCGCGGCCGTCCACTGCTCGGCCGATGTGCTGGTCGAGCCGAAAGGCATCGGAGCGTAGCGATTACGGGAGAACTCCGCCGTCCGCATGTACGGCGGCGGCTCCGGGCACCGTTGGTGCAGCAGCCACAGTCCACCGAGCATCGCCACCAGTGAGATCAGCCCCGAACCGCCGAGTCCGACACCTACCGGGCCGATGGTCGACACCGCGATGACCAAGGCCACGGCCACGACCACCATCTTGGTCGTCGAATCGGAGCTGTTCCCACGCCCGACCAGCGACTCCGCACCCGACGCCGTGTCACCGGCGCGGTTGAGTACCAGCCATCCCGCCAGATACAGCACGATGCCGGTACCGCCGAACAAGGTGGAGACGACGAACGCGATCCGAATCAGAACGGGGTCGACGTCGTAGCGGTAGCCGATACCGGCCGCAACACCCGCCACATGCCCGCGTTGCGGCAAGCGGTGCGGACGGGTGCGCCACATCTGCTGAAGTTGATCCGAGACGGTCACGTTGCTCATGCCAACCATCGTGGCGGTGCCGGCCGAGAAGCACATCAGGGATACCCCTGATATCCACCCCGAGCGTGATCGGACGTCGGTGAACGCGCGAGAACATCAGGGCGAACCCTGATGCGACACCGACCCGGTCCGTGCCAGGATCGAGGCGTGCACCCTGTCGACAATCCACCCGTTGACGCCGCCCGCAACACATCTTCCGAAGCCGGCGACGTGCCGGTCACCCATGCCGTTCCTCTTTTCCCTGTCGCTTCTGCAGGCTCCGCTCCTGCCGCCTTCCAACGACGCGGCGGCGGACGCATCGTCGGCGGGGTCGCAGGCGGTCTCGCCGACCATCTCGGCGTCGACGTGTTCAAGGTTCGGGTCGCTTTCGCACTGCTCGCGGCGTCGGCCGGTGCAGGCATTGCCGCCTACGGACTGATCTGGATGTTCACGCCCGCGGGCGAGGACACTGCGCACCCGAGTGCCGCCGAACGTCAGCGTGCGCTCGGGTTGGCTGCGATCGGTCTCGGCCTCGCCGTCGGGCTCGCCTGGCTGCTCAGCGGCACCGCTGCTTCGGTCATCGTGCCGGTCATCGTCGTGGTGATCGGTGCTGCCCTGGTATGGCGCGAGTTCGACTCCGAGGGGCCGCGAACGGCTCTGGGGCTCCCCAAGCATCCGACCGTGTTGAGTTGGGCGAGGGTCGTCGGCGGAGCGACGTTGATCGTGCTCGGTCTGGCCGTGGTGGTGCTCGCCCGCGTCGATCTGGCGGCGCTGCGCTCGTCCTTGCTGGCGGTGGTGGTCACTCTCGTCGGCGTCGGCCTGTTGACGGTTCCCATCTGGTTGCGCACCTGGCGTGCGCTCGGTGCCGAGCGGGCTGCGCGCATCCGCAACGACGAACGCGAGGAAATCGCGTCGCACCTGCATGATTCGGTGTTGCAGACACTGGCCCTGATCCAGAAGCAATCCGATCATCCGCAGGAGGTGATGCGGTTGGCGCGCGGCCAGGAGCGTGAACTACGCAAATGGCTGTTCGACGGCGGCGACACCGACAACTCGAACTTGTCCGATGCGCTCGAGACCATCTCCGGTGAGGTCGAGGATCAGCACGGTGTCACCGTCAGACCGATCACGGTCGGTGACGTGCAACTACTGCCCGACGACGTCGAATCCGGCCTGTCCAGGGAAAGTTTCACCGCTCTGCTGGGTGCAACCCGAGAAGCACTGGTCAACGCGGCCAAGCACTCCGGTGAGACCAATATCGACCTGTACGCCGAAACCGAACCGGACCAGGTCAGTGTTTTCGTTCGCGACCGCGGCACCGGATTCGACGAGTCCGCGGTACCCGAGGATCGACAGGGCCTGGCGAAGTCCATTCGGGGACGCATCGAGCGCCGCGGCGGCACGGTGCAGGTACGGTCGACCGTCGGCAAGGGAACCGAAGTGCGAATATTCATGCCCCGCAACGGTGCCTCCGTGACTACCGAATCATCCGAATCCACTCAGCAGGAGCAGCCGACGTGACCGAACCTTTCCGCGTTTTCCTGGTCGACGACCATGCGGTGTTCCGTTCCGGTGTGCGAGCCGAACTCGGCCGCGAGGCGGACATCGAGGTCGTCGGGGAAGCGGGAGGCGTCGCCGAGGCGGTCTCGGGAATCGAATCGACCAAGCCGGACGTGGTGTTGCTCGACGTGCACATGCCCGACGGCGGCGGCGTGGCCGTGTTGAACCGCATCTCCGAGGGGCCGGTGTGTCTCGCTCTGAGTGTGTCCGACGCCGCCGAGGACGTCATCGCCGTCATCCGTGCCGGGGCGAGGGGATACGTCACCAAGACGATCTCCGGCTCGGAGCTCGCCGACGGTGTTCGACGCGTCGCCGGGGGAGATGCCGTGTTCAGCCCCCGCCTTGCCGGGTTCGTCCTCGACTCGTTCACCGGTCGCAGTGCCGCCCCGGAGCCCCCGCTGGATCCGGAACTGGATTCGCTGACGCCCCGTGAACTGGAGGTGCTGCGGTTGTTGGCGCGCGGGTACACCTATCGTGAGATCGCCGAGGATCTGTTCATCTCCGTCAAGACCGTCGAGACGCATGCCTCGAACGTTCTCCGAAAGACTCAGCAGTCCAACAGGAATGCGCTCACCAGATGGGCGCACAAGCGTCGAATCGACTAGGTGACCGATCGCGCTTGACCTTCGACCTACCCGAAGCCTCAGGATTTCCCCATGACTGATTCGGACCAAGAATTCCTGACCATCGGCGTGTTCGCTCGCGCGAGCGGGCTGACCCCCAGTGCCCTTCGCTTCTACGACGACTGTGGGTTGCTCGCGCCGGCATCCATCGAGGCCAAGTCCGGCTATCGCTACTACACCCGAGCACAAGCGAAGCGAGCGAACATCATCCGCCAACTGCGTGAAATCGGCATGCCGCTCGACACCGTGGCCTCCGCCCTCGACGGCGACGGAGCTGCAGCGGTGGAGATGGTGGATCGGCACGTCGAGGAGCTTGCCGCGCGCGCCCGGGCAGCAGCCGAGGCTGCGGTCTCCATTCGCCGGTTGTTCGACGAAAAGTACTGCACAGCAACGGTATCTGCTGCCGACTTCGCGTCGGCGGTTGAACAGGTCGCGTCGGCGGCCGGAACGAGCGAGGAGTTTCCGGTGCTGCGGGGCGTGTTGGTCGAGGTGGACGGTGGCACTGTCACGCTCACCGCGACGGATCGGTACCGACTCTCCACTCGAAGCCTCGTCGCGCAGAGCTCACCCGGTGCATCCTGGTCGCGTATCGCAGCGGTCGGCTCCCTCGGGTCTCTACCCGCGTCGGGGAACTGTGCGTTGACGGCAACCGACGACGCGATGATGCTCGAGTCCGAAGGCGTCCAGCACACCGTGGATCTCGTCGACGGCGACTTCCCCGACTGGCGGACGATGGTCGACGGTCTGGCTCCAACTGCGACGCGGGTTGTGGTGCAACGAGATTTCGTTCCCCTCGACAGCGGCACGCTGCGGATCGACGCAGGCCCGGACGGCCTGACGGTCGAGGGAGTTGCCGTCCCCGCACGGGTCACCGGTTCCGAGATGACGGTGTTCTTCGACGCGGCCGTCCTGCAGGCTGCCGTCGCATCGGCCGTTGGGCCGGACCTGATGCTCGATATCGCCGCGCCGGATCAGCCGATGCTGGTGCGGTCGGCAGTCGACGGCGCTCTGACGACGCTGGTGATGCCGGTTCTCGGCTGATCGATGGGCGACGTGCCCGAAAGTTCTCGGCTACATCGACTTTCGATGGCGGGTACTTGCCGATCCCATCGTCGGCGCGTGGTTGCGGGTGCTGTCGGGGCGGGGAAATCGGATGCGGAGATCGGTGTCGAGGGTCAGATCACAAGCATGATCACGAGAACGAGAACGACCACGACGGCGAGCACGAGTGCTGCGAGGATTGCGGTCGATGGAATCGACGTTCGATCACCGATGACGTCCTCGATGCGCATCAGGACGTCGTCGATCGGGTTCTTCTTCTTTTTCGGCAGGTCGAACGGTGGTGGCGAATACGTGGACGGGACCGGATTGGCTTGGCTCTCACCGGGTTGCACGGCCGGTAGGCCCGCGATGGTTCTTCCGAACTCCCGCGACGGGCGGCGAGATTCTGAGACCGGTGTCGAGCGCCTGGCCCATGCCGGGACCACACCGTCCGCAGATGTCAGCGGTGCCCCGCGCAGTTGAGCTATGGTGCCGCGCTTGCTGATCGCGGCGACGATGATCTCGTCGCGCGCCTGCGCCATGGTGGGGCGTCGGGCAGGATCGGGCTCGAGCATGTGCAGCAACGGTCCCGTGAGATCGCCGCTGCGGGTGGGAGCAATGATCTGCCCCTTGGCAACTCGGTGCAGCAGTGCGATCGAATCGTGATCGATGTCGAACGGCGGTTTGCCTTCGATGGCCGTGTACAGCGTTGCGCCGAGGGAGAACACGTCGCTGGCCGCGGTGGGGTCCTGTCCGCGCGCGACCTCGGGGGCGAAATAAGCGGGGGTACCGGTGATCACGCTGTCGTCGGCTTCTTCGACGTCTCCCTTGGCGCGGGAGATACCGAAGTCGCTGATCTTGACGATGCCCAGATCCTTGCCGCGATCGGCGATCAGAATGTTGCCCGGCTTGATATCGCGGTGCACGATTCCGGCCTCGTGCGCCTCGGTCAGTGCATCGGCGATCTGTGCGCCGATCTGTGCTACCTCGAACGGTGGTAGCGAATCGGTGGTGCCGAGGGCCTGCGCGAGACTGCGCGAGGACAGGTATTCCATGACCAACCACGGCTCACCGTCGACGAGAGCGACGTCGTGCATCGCGATGGCGTGCGGGCTGGAGAGTCGGGCAGCGATGCGACCCTCGCGCATGGCCCGGTTGCGTACTTCCTCGGCCTGCTGAGGGGTCAGTCGAGTGGTGGACGTGACCTGCTTGACGGCCACCTGACGGTGCAGAAGTGTGTCGGTGGCGAGCCATACCGCGCCCATGCCTCCACCGCCGAGTTTGCCGGCCAGGCGGTATCTGCCTGCCAGGAGGTAGTCGGGCCCGACGCCCCGTCGAACACGCTGCTGATCCGTCACGTCCACAGGTTAGTTGACGATGGCGGGACGTGCCTGCAGCCACGGAACGGAGGCATCTACCAGGGGCTTCGGCATCACCTTGACGAGTTGCCGTCCGAGCGGCTTTACTGAGTGCAGATCGAAATTGTGTTCGAATGCGCCACTTCCCGCGTCCGTCGAACACCGAAGTTTCGGCTCGATTTTCTACGCCGCGAAGGGGAGTGACATGACTGTATCGGGAGCTTCTGTCACGCCGGATGCGCTCGACGGGTTGTCGCTGCCGGAGCGCGTGGCGTTGCTGCGTAGCCGGATGGCTGCCGTGCCTTCTCGGGGCGAAACGGCATCGGTGCGCATCGAGAATTCGGACCCTGTCGAGCCCGTGATTCAGGAACCGTCGACGCAGCGTCCAACCCGTCAGCGGCCCGTTCTCCCGGTGCCGTCCGCGCTGATCGAGGTACTACCGCACGGCGGCCTGGTGCGTGGAACGGTGGCCTCGGTATCCGGTGCAGGCTCGCTCCTGATCGGGTTGGTGGCTGCGGTGACCGGTGCCGGTGGGCATGTCGCCGTCATCGGGCAGCCCCGTTTCGGGATTCTGGCCGCGGTCGAGATGGGTGCACAGCTGAGCAAGCTGGCCTTGATTCCCGATCCCGGTTCCGATCCGGTGGAAGTGGCGGCAATTCTGCTCGACGGTGTCGACCTCGTCGTGCTCGGTCTCGGTGGTCTGTCGGTATCGCCCACTCGGGCCAGGGCCGTGGTGGCCAGAGCGCGTAGCAAGGGCTCGACGCTGCTGGTGACCGATGGGCACTGGGACGGGGCAGAGTTACGACTGGACGCATCGGTCCACGGATACGACGGTCTCGGCACGGGCCGGGAGCTGGGTCGCGGCCGACTGCGCGGCGTCCGTTTGTCGGTGTGCGCTCGCGGCAAGGCTATGCGGCCCCGCACCGTTCGACTCGACCTGCGTTCGGAGAACGGCCGCATCGAGTGGCATGCCGAGGGGCGCGAACAGAATCCGTTGTCGATCGCGGTCTCGACATGAGCATCGACCGCTCCAGCCGTGTTCATGCCAACCGTGTTCTGGCACTGTGGTGCCCCGATTGGCCTGCAGTTGCAGCTGCTGCCCAGGCCGATCTCCCTGCAACGCATCCGGTGGTCGTCACCTCGGCCAATCGGGTCGTCGCCTGCTCGGCGACGGCACGGGCATCGGGCATCAAGCGCGGCCTGCGCCGTCGGGAAGCGCAGGCGCGGTGCCCGGAAGTGCATGTCGCTCTGGCCGATACCGATCGTGATGCGCGGCTGTTCGAGCCCGTGGTCTCGGCGATCGCCGCCATCGCACCGGGAGTCGAAGTACTGCGACCTGGCCTGCTTGTTCTTTCTGCCCGCGGCGTCGGACGGTATTTCGGTACCGAGCATCGGGCCGCGGAACGGCTGATCGACGAAGCGTCGGCTGCCGGAGTGGAATGTCAGATCGGTATCGCCGACGAGCTGTCCACCGCGGTCGTCGCCGCGCGGTATGCGCAGGTGGTGCCGCGCGGCGGGGGTGCAGGCTTCCTCGCGCCGTTGCCGGTGGCGGAACTCTCGGCGGAACCGAGCATGTCCGCTGCCGATCGCGGCGAGCTGGTGGATCTGTTGCGGCGCTTGGGTCTACGAACCATCGGCGACTTCGCTGCGCTGTCTCCGGGGGATGTGGCGTCCCGGTTCGGTACCGACGCGGTGTTGGCGCATCGCAGTGCACGAGGCGAGCCCGAGCGTCCGCCGTCGGCCAGGGCTCTTCCACCCGACCTGGATGTGGAGTACCTGTGCGACCCACCGATCGATCGGGTCGACGCCGCTGCCTTCGCCGGGCGCGGCCTGGCCGAGCAGCTGCACACCAAGCTTGCCGCCGCTGCCGTTGCGTGCACTCGGCTGCTGGTGCATGCCAGTACCGGTAACGGTGAGAACCTGTCGCGGATCTGGCGCTGCGCGGAGCCGTTGACGCCGGAAGGAACAGCCGATCGTGTGCGGTGGCAACTGGACGGCTGGATCACCGGGCGCAGCGAGAACAAGCCGACGTCCGCGATCACCGTGCTGCGGCTCGAACCGATCGAAGTGGTGGCCGCAAGTGAGCTGCAATTGGGGTTGTGGGGCAGTGTCGGCGACGAGGACGAGAGGGCGCGCCGGGCGTTGGTGCGCGTGCAGGGTCTGCTCGGTGGCGAATCGGTGCTCGGTGGTGTGCTCAGTGGGGGTCGTGGGCCGGCCGAGCGGATCACGTTGCGTCCGCTCGGCGACGAATTGGTGCCGATATCCGACCCGTCGGCTCCTTGGCCGGGACGGCTACCCGAGCCTGCTCCGGCGGCAGTGATCGAGACACGTCCGACAGTGACGTTGATGAATCGAGCGGGAACCGGAATCGGCGTCACCGATCGTGGTGTGTTCGATGCGCCCCCGTCGCGGTTGCGCTGGGGCACCAAGGAATGGGAGTTGACGGGTTTGGCGGGACCGTGGCCGGTGGACGAGCGATGGTGGGACAGTGGCCACGCGGCGACGGGTCCGACGGCGCGAGCCCAGGTGGTGCTCGACGACGAGAGGGCCCTGCTGCTGGTGTTCGACGAGGGTCGGTGGCGGGTGGAAGGAATCTACGAATAGCGGCACCGCTACCGTCGAGGGAATGCAGATGATGTCGGAGACGGTCGACCTCGATGGCGTCGATATCGCGTATCGGTCGTTCACCCCGCTGGGGCATGCGAACTCGGAATCGGCACCGGTGATGCTGGTGCACGGCATGGGCGGTGACAGCACAACCTGGGATCGGTTCACCCGGGCACTCACCGCGCTGGGCCGCCGGGTGATCACCGTCGATCTGCGCGGACACGGCAAGAGTGCGCACACGTCCACGTACGAGTTCGATTCCTTCGGGGCAGACCTGCTGGCCCTGATCGACCACCTCGGGCTGAACGAAGTCGATCTCGTCGGCCATTCCCTCGGTGGATACGCGGTCTCGCTCGTCGCGCAACGTCGCCCGGAGCTCGTTCGGCGTCTGGTACTCGAAGAGCTCCCGATACCGATCAGGCCGGGGGACGCTCCGCCGACGCTGACCGGCAAGATGCCGTCGATCACCGAGCTCTGGCACGCAGCGAGCAGCGTCGTTCTGCATCCCCGCGCGGTACTCGCCTTCGATCGCTCGATGACCGCCACTGCTCTCGAGCAGTTCCGTCGGCCGAATCCGCAGTGGTGGGAGTCGTTGGCCGACATCGCTGCTCCGACGTTGGTGCTTCGCGGCGGTCCCGGCGGCATGGTCGATCCGGAACGACTGGACGCGATGGTCTCCGAGATCTCGACCTGCCGCGTCGAGGCGTTTCGCACCGGACACAGCATTCATCGCGACGGCTACTCGGCGTTCGAGGCCACCGTCCTCCCGTTTCTGAAGCACTAGTGTCTTCGGACATGACTATCGGTGCGCTCGATCGCAGGATGCTGGGCTGGTCGGCACTGTTCGTCGTATCCCAGGCCAACATCGCCCGACTGCTCGGCCCAGCAGCTCCGAAAGTGCTTGCCGTGCAGACGGCGTGGTCCGCCGAGCGTTATCGGCAGATCCTGGCGAGCATGGACGAGACCGAGATCGCCCGGTTCCGCAGCCACTATCTGCCCGATTTCGTCCATCCGGCGATCTACGCCGTTGCATTGCGTGCCGGCGCGAGGAGCCTGGCGGACAAGACGCCGCTGAGCCCTGCAGCGACGACGGCATTGGCCGTCGCACCCGTGGCCTCTGCCGCCGGCGACTACATCGAGAACATCGTCGGATTGATACTGGTCGACAACCGTGAACAGATCACCGACACCGTCGTTCGCGCCACCACCGTGGTCAGCACCGTCAAATGGGTGCTGGCCATCGCCACTCTCGCATACCTGAGTCAGGGATTCCTGCGAGTCTGGGGAAAGGCACTGCTGCGCTGACCCCGCCGGTCACCAGCTGGTGCCGGGAACCAATCTGCCGGCGCGACGGATCACTTTGCCGATGCGTGCGCTCGGAGCTTTCGGATCGTACGGCCGGACTCGGTAGGGCACCTTTCCGTCCTCGAGGGGTACCTGCGCTTCTCCTTTGGCAGCCGCGGACTCGGTGAACGTGCGGTAGTGCTGGTGCATCGTGCGGTCCTTGCCCTTGGGGGCGAAGATGGCTCCGAACTGTCCGAGCGTTCCCAGCGGCGTATCGATGCGTTTGGGCTTGTCGCTCAATGCGCGGATCACCATGGCCGCGGCCTTCTCCGGTGAGAACACCGGGCCGACGTTCTTGTCGCCCGTCGGGGTGATCATCGGAGTGTCCACCAGCGGCATGTGGATCGTGGTGTACGTAATTCCGTCCGAGAGTGTTTCTGCCGCAGCAACATCGGTGAACCCGTCGAGCGCTGCCTTGCTGGCCACATAGGCGGAGAACCGCGGGGGGTGTCCCAGGACGGCAGCGCTGGAGATGTTGACCACGTGCCCGAACTGACGTTCGCGCATGTGTGGCAGCAGCGCCAGCACCAACCGAATTGCCCCGAAGTAGTTGACGGCCATGGTGCGCTCGTAATCGTGCAACCGATCGGTGGACCGATAGAGCGAGCGGCGGATGGATCGCCCGGCATTGTTGACCAGCATGTCGACATGACCGTGTTCGCTCAGAACGGTTTTCACGGTGTGCTCGACCGACTCGCTGTCGGTCACGTCGCACGGGTAACCGTATGCGGTGCCACCTGATTCGCGGATTCTTTCGACCACGTCGTCGAGTTGATCCTGCCCGCGTGCGAGAAGAATGACCACTGCGCCCTTGCGTGCGGCCGCCTCGGCACTGGCCCGGCCGATGCCGGAGGAGCCGCCGGTGATGATGATGTGACGACCGAACAGTGGTCCGCGCGGATCGTTTCGGCGATTGCGCTTGGGATCGAAGTTCTCCCGCCAGTAGGTCCACACGCGATCGGCGTACGTGCGCAGTGGAGGCGGTGCAATCGAGCTGCCCTGCAATGCTTTCTGTGTCGCTGCCGACTCGAACACCGTGGGCAGGGTCAAGTGCTCGAGCATCACCGGAGGTACGCCGAGATCACGGAGGGCGGCGTCGCGTTGCTTGCGTACGGCTCGGTACTTGGGGGAGACGACCGGAGCGACCAGTGCACCCGGCACGTCGACGATCTTCGCTCGCGATCCGGCTGCCGACGAGAATGCGGAATACACCTCGGCCATGGATTGCGGACTCGTGTTCACCAGATGGAACACGCTGCCGGAAGAGGTGTCTCGATGTACGAGCTCGACGATGGCGTCAGCGACGTAATCGACCGGAACGAGGTTGGTGGAGCCCATCTTCGGCACCGTGATCGGTATGGCAGAAGGCAGCTTGGCAAGTTCGGCGAAGAACGGGAAGAAGTAGTACGGCCCGTCCACTTTGTCGATCGCACCGGTCTCCGAGTGGCCGATGATCGCGGCGGGCCGGTAGACCCGCCAGTCCACAGCGCTGTCTCGCACCAGCTTCTCGGACTCGAATTTGGTGCGGTGATACGCCGTCGGAAAGGCTTGCCCGAGGTCGAAGTCGTTCTCCGAGAACGTTCCTCGGTGGTCGCCCGCGACGGCGATCGACGAGATGTGGTGCAGGCGAGCCCCCGTCTTCTTGGCGAGACGAATCACCGAGGCCGTTCCGGCGACGTTGGTCGGGGTCTGCTCGTCGCCCGCGGTCAGATCGTAGACGGCTCCGAGGTGGAGGATGTGGTCGATGTCGGAAGGCACGTCTCGGAGTCCGAGCTCCGGCTCGGTGAGGTCGCCGACCAGCGGATGAATTCGGTCGCCGCCGTCGAGGTGCTGTGCCAGTCGCTCGAGTCGTGCCACCGAACTCGGACGCACCAGCACGTGGATTGCCGCGAGTGCATCGCGTTCGAGCAATCGGGGCAGCACGTTCTTCCCGAGAAACCCGGTACCGCCGGTTACGATGAAGTTCGCCATGCGAGCCGACCCTACTCTGAAGTAAGTTCCGGTGCTAGTGCCCGATACCGGCTTTTTCGTGCACTTTCTTCATCCAGGCGGGTGCCCACCAATTGGCCTCGCCCATGAGTTTGACCAAGGACGGAACCAGCAACATACGGATGATCGTCGCGTCGATGATCAGAGCCAGAATGACTCCGACGCCGAGGAACTTCATGATCGACAGACCCGAGATGGTGAAGGCACCGGTGACGACGATCAGAATCAACGCCGCCGCAGTGACGATGCGTCCGGTGCGTTGGGCACCGAAGATCACCGCTTCCTCGGTAGTCGCTCCCGCCGCGCGGGCCTCGACCATGCGCGACATCAGGAACACCTCGTAGTCGGTCGACAAGCCGAAGATGACCGCGAGGATGAGAACGACGAACGTCGACTCGAGCGGTCCTGGGGTGACGCCGAGCAGGGAGGCTCCGTGGCCTTCCTGGAACACCCACGTGAGTGCGCCGAAGGTTGCGCCCAGGCTCAGTCCGGCCATCAGTACGGCCTTGACGGGCAGCACGATCGAGCCGAACGCGAGGAACAGCAACACCAGCGTCGAGACGACCATGATGGCGATCATCACCGGTAGCCACTTCGCGATGGCAGCATTGCCGTCGTCGACGTTGGCTCGTCCGCCGCCGACGAGGATCTCGGTGCCGTCGGGAGGGGCGATCGAGCGCAGTGCAGACACTGCCTCGGATTGAGATTCGGCCTCGGTCAGGCCGCCGCTCGGCTCGCTGTAGGACGCCTGAAGTGTCACGAAATCGTCCTTGGAGCCCAGGAATTCGGCGCGAGCGATACCCGGTGTGGATTCCACAGCCGAGGTGAGGGCTGCGATGGGTGCGCCCTGAGGCTTGACGCCGTCCAGGCCGCGAAGAACCACGGTGGCACCCTCGCCGGTGGATTCGAAGTCGGTGCCGAGCGTCTCGAACGCCATGCGCGCAGGATTGTCCTTCGGCAGCGCCGTGTAGTCGACCTCGCCGAGCGAGACCTTGAGGATCGGGGTGGCGATGATCAGCAACCCGGCGACGATGACGGCCGCGACGATTCCCGGATGCTTCATCACGCGGGTGACGACGCCGCCCCAGAACTTGTGTGCCCGTGCATCGCTGCGATCGGACGCGGTACGCGACCACGTCCAGGAGTTGATGCGGGGGCCGAGGATTACGAGCAGCGCCGGAATCACGGTCAGGGACAGGACGGCCGCGCTCGCCACCGCCGCCATGGCCCCGAACCCGAGGGATCGGATCACCGCCTGCGGGAAGACGAGCATGCCCGCGAATGCGCAGATCAGCAGCAGTCCGGAGAAGACGACGGTCTTGCCTGCGGTGGACACCGTGCGGACGGTCGCGTCGAACGGCGTCGACCCGCCGCGTAGTTCCTCGCGGAATCTGCTGACGATGAACAGTCCGTAGTCGATGGCAAGGCCGAGCCCCAGAAGCGACGCGACATTGATGGAGAACGAGCTGACTTCGGTGAACTCGGTGAGCACCCGCAGGATGGCCAGTGAACTGAGCACGCTGAGGATGCCGACGAACACCGGGACCGCTGCGGCGACGACGCCGCCGAAGATGAATATCAGCAGCAGCAACGTGATGGGAACAGCGATGATCTCGGAGCGGACGAGGTCGCGTTCGAGGGTCTCGCTGAGCGATACCCCGACCACCGATGCGCCGGCGAACTGCGATTCGATGCCGGGTACTTCGAGCTGGGGCGGCAGGTCGCCGAAGGTGTTGAACGTGACGCCAGAGTTCGCCCCCAGGGATACCGTCGCCAAGGCCTTGGTTCGGTCTTTCGAGATCAGAAATTCTCTGCTGACCGGGTCTGCGGTCCAGTACGAGTTGACGTTGCCGAGGGTGTATCGACCGGTGAACTCGTCGATCGTCGCTTGCACTCGGGGGCCGATGTCGTCGATCGTCTCGCCCTCGGGTGCGGTGTAGATCGCCACGATGTCGGGAGTCGGTTGGCCGATGCCCTGTACGAGCCGTGCCACCTCGGACGATTCGCTGCCGGCGTCTGCGTAGCCGCCCTCGCTCAGTTTCGAGAAGACGCTCAGTCCCAACACCCCGCCGACGGTGACGACGGCGACGACGACAGCCAGTACCCATCGTTTGTGCGATACGACGAACGAGGCCCAACGGGTCACGACGGTGCTCCGGCTCTGTGGAAGGGGTCAGTGGCGACTCGACTGTAGTTGATCGTGTCGGACCCTCGTGCTCTCATTAGAACAAGTGTTCGATGCAACGGCGATGCGGTGAGGGGAGGGCTCGATGGGATGGAACGACGGACCACCCACGTGGTCGGAGATGGAGCGCGTCCTGTCCGGACGTCCCAAGCCGGCGGCCGAGGGCGACGGTGGCGACAGCCCGGCTTGGTCGCGAAAGCGGGACGTCTACGACCGCACCATCGACAAGCCCGTGCTGTCCACGACGCCGTATGCAGAATTGCATGCGCACTCGGCGTTCAGCTTTCTCGACGGTGCCTCGCAGCCCGAGGAGATGGTCGAGGAGGCGGTACGCCTGGGCCTCGAGTCCATCGCCATCACCGATCACGACGGTTTCTACGGGGTCGTGCGCTTCGCCGAGGCGGCCAGAGCTCTCGGCATCGGAACCGTGTTCGGTGCCGAACTCTCACTGGACACGCATCGATCCCGAGCCGGGGAGACCAATCCCGACGGCACTCATCTACTGGTGCTCGCTCGCGGCCAGGAGGGGTATCGCCGGCTCTCGCGTCGGATCGCGGCCGCACACCTGGCCGGTGGGGTCAAAGGCAAGCCGCAGTACGACATCGACGAACTCACCGAATCAGCGGGCGGGCACTGGCAGATTCTCACCGGTTGTCGGAAGGGCCATGTTCGGCAGGCACTCTCGCGCGGTGGTCCGGAGGCGGCCGAGTCCGCGCTGCGCACTCTCGTCGATCGCTTCGGGGCCGATCGCGTCACCGTCGAACTCACCCGGCACGGAATTGCCGACGACGACGAGCGCAACGATGCGCTGGCGATGCTGGCTCGAAAGTACGGTCTTCCGACGATCGCGACCACGGCCGCGCACTACGCCAGTCCGCGCAGCAGGAGATTGGCCATGGCGATGGCCGCTGTGCGCGCTCGGAGCAGTTTGGACGAGGCCGCCGGTTGGTTGGCACCGACCGGCGGCGGACATCTACGGTCCGGAGCGGAGATGGCGGAACTGTTCGAGCACTATCCGGGCGCGGTGCGCGGTGCCGTCGAGCTCGGTCGTGAGTGTTCGTTCGATCTGAAGCTGATCGCGCCACGCCTCCCGCCCTTCGAGGTGCCCGACGGGTACACCGAGATCAGCTATCTGCGTCGACTCACGTTCGAGGGGGCCGCCCGTCGGTACGGCTCGCAGTCGGCGAACCCGGCGGCCTACTCGCAGCTCGAGTACGAGCTCGACATCATCGAGAGGCTCGAATTCCCCGGCTATTTCCTGGTGGTCCACGACATCGTCCACTTCTGCAAGACACACGACATCCTCTGTCAGGGAAGAGGTTCGGCGGCCAACTCGGCTGTCTGCTTCGCGATCGGCATCACCAACGTCGACCCGGTGGCGAACAAGCTGCTGTTCGAGCGGTTCCTCGCACCCGAGCGCGACGGGCCTCCGGACATCGACATCGACATCGAATCCGATCGTCGAGAAGAGGCGATCCAACACGTCTACGCCAAGTACGGCCGCACTCATGCCGCTCAGGTGGCCAACGTCATCACCTACCGCGGCAAGTCGTCCGTGCGAGACATGGCCCGTGCGCTCGGCTTCTCGCAGGGGCAGCAGGACGCATGGAGCAAGCAGATCACCCGCTGGTCCGGAATCGGTGATCAGGAGGGCGACGGTATTCCCGAATCGGTTCTCGAACTCGCGCGGCAGATCGAGGGCTTCCCCCGGCACCTCGGCATTCACTCCGGTGGCATGGTGATCTGCGATCGGCCGATCGCGGACGTCTGCCCGGTGGAATGGGCGACGATGGAGAATCGCAGTGTGCTCCAGTGGGACAAGGACGACTGTGCCGCAGTGGGTTTGGTGAAGTTCGACATGCTCGGGCTCGGCATGCTCTCGGCGCTGCACTACATGATGGACCTGATCGCCGAGCACAATGGCATCGATATCGAACTCGCCTCGATCGACCTGTCCGAGCCTGCGGTGTACGAGATGCTCCAGCGAGCCGATTCGGTCGGGGTGTTCCAGGTCGAGTCTCGCGCGCAGATGGCCACTCTGCCGCGGCTCAAGCCGCGCAACTTCTACGATCTGGTGGTCGAGGTCGCGCTGATCCGTCCCGGTCCGATCCAGGGTGGTTCGGTGCACCCGTACATCAAGCGCCGCAACGGACTCGAGCCGGTGATCTTCGAGCATCCGTCGCTCAAGAAGGCACTCGATCGAACACTCGGAGTTCCGCTGTTCCAGGAACAGCTGATGCAGATGGCCATCGACGTCGCCGGCTTCAGTGCCGCCGATGCCGATCAACTGCGTCGTGCGATGGGGTCGAAGCGATCACCGGAGAAGATGGAACTGCTGCGTGGGCGGTTCTACGACGGGATGCGCGATCTTCACGGCATCACCGGCGCGGCGGCAGACCGAATCTACGAAAAGCTGTCCGCATTCGCCAATTTCGGCTTCCCCGAGAGCCATTCGCAGAGTTTCGCCTCACTGGTGTTCTACTCCTCGTGGTTCAAGCTGCACCACCCGGCGGCATTCTGTGCCGGCCTGCTGCGCGCTCAACCGATGGGTTTCTACTCACCGCAATCCCTGGTCGCCGACGCCAGGCGGCACGGTGTGCTCGTCCACGGTGCAGACGTGAACGCCAGTCTCGGCCATGCGAATCTCGAGGCGGATGGCCTCGAGATTCGCATGGGGTTGGCCGATGTGAAGTTCATCGGGACCGCAGTGGCCCAGAAGATCGTCGACGCACGAGACGCACACGGGCCCTACACCTCGTTCCTGGACCTGACAGGACGCGTCGAACTGTCGGTGGCGCAGGCGGAGTCGCTGGCAACGGCAGGCGCACTCGGGTGTTTCGGCATCACTCGCCGAGAAGCACTGTGGGCTGCGGGTGCAGCGGCGGGGGAGCGTCCGGGACTGCTCCCCGGCATCGGTGCGTCGACGAAAGCGCCTGCGCTACCGGGAATGTCGGATCTCGACCTGGCCTCGGCCGATGTCTGGGCAACAGGTGTGTCACCGGATTCCTATCCCACGCAGTTCTTTCGAGATCGGCTCGATTCGCTCGGCGTGATTCCCGCGAACCGGCTGCTGCAGATTCCGGACGGAGACCGAGTGCTGGTCGGCGGAGCGGTGACGCATCGCCAGCGGCCGGCAACTGCCGGAGGTGTCACGTTCATCAACCTCGAGGACGAGACCGGAATGGTCAACGTGGTGTGCTCGGTCGGGTTGTGGGCCAAGTACCGCAAGCTGGCGATCACGGCTCCGGCGCTGCTGATTCGGGGAAAGGTGCAGAACGCCGAGGGTGCGGTGACCGTGGTGGCCGATCATCTGCAACTGATGGATCTTCGAGTCGCATCCAGATCCAGGGACTTTCGCTGATTCTCGAGCTAAAATTTGCATAGCCTTGCCTAAGTGCTACTTTACTGCTCAACCAAAGTTCCAGTAAAGATCGAGCAATGGAGTACACCGAAGTGAGAACGTTCCGCGCCCCCCGCCTGCTTGTCGCAGCCGCCGCGACCTCGCTGCTCGTGCTCGGTGCGTGCAGCACCGACTCGGCCACAGGTGAGTCGACCGACGCCGCAACCGTCACCATCGAGACGAACAACGGCAGCATGGAGGTTCCCGCGAATCCGGTGCGCGTGGCAGCACTGGACAACACCTCGTTCGAGACGCTTCGGGCGTTCGGTATCGAGCCGGTCGCTCTGCCCAAACCCATCATGCCGTCGACGGGCTTCGAGGAGTGGATCGACAACGATGCCATTCTCGACGTCGGAACTCATCGCGAACCGAACCTCGAAGTGGTCAGCGAAGCAGAACCCGATCTCATCATCGGTGGCTACCGATTTCAGGAGTACACCGACGAGCTCGGCCAGATCGCGCCGACCATCGACATCTCGCCCGACGAGGAGAACTTCGTCGACACTCTGAAGACCCAGACCGAGACACTCGGCGTCATCTTCGACAAGGAGGACCGGGCGGCCGAGATCATCGCGGCCCTCGACGCTGCGGAGGCTTCCGCCGCGGCGCAGACCACCGGGCAGACGGTGTTTCTTGCCAACGTCAACGGCGGCAAGATCGACAACGGTGCAGCGCGCATCGGTCGTCTCCTCGAACCCCTCACATTGACCGACGTATTCGCAGGGCAGGCAGGCGATGTCCATGGTGACTCGGGTCTGGCACCGGAGACCATCGCTCAGGCCAACCCTGATTGGGTGATCGTTCTGGACCGCGACGCCGCAGCGGGTGAGCCCGGTTCGTCCCCCGCCAAGGCCGTCTTCGATGCACAGGAAGCCTTCGCCGACACCACCTTCACCACCGAGGACCAGATCATCTACCTCGATCCGTTCTTCTACACCCGCGAGGGAATCCAGGCGTACACCGAAGCATTCCAATCGATTTCGGACGCGTTCGAGAACGCCGCGTAGGCCCCGGCGAACACCGTTCGACGCATTGCCGACATGACGAACAAGAGACTCCTGCTTGCCGCGATCGTGGTGGTCGTGACGCTGTTGACCGTCGCGTCGCTACTCGTCGGTGGATACGACATCACCGTCGCTTCGATGGTCGACGATCCCGCGGCCAGAAACATGTTCCTGATCTCGCGGGTTCCGCGCACGCTGGCGTTGATCTTCGCAGCCATGGCCATGAGCATCTCAGGGGTGATCATGCAGATGATCACCCAGAACAAGTTCGTCGAGCCCACCACCGCCGGTACGGCGCAGTGGGCCGGCCTCGGCGTTCTGGCCACATTGATCGTGTTGCCCGACGCCCCGCCGATGACCAAGATGCTCATCGCCACGGTGTTCGCTCTGGTCGGCACGCTGCTGTTCGTCGGCGTGCTCCGGCGACTGTCGGTCCGGACGACGTTGGTGGTGCCGCTCGTCGGCATCATGCTCGGGGCCGTCGTCGGGGCCGTCACCACGTTCCTCGCCGGGACTTTCGATCTGCTGCAGGCGATGTCGGCCTGGCGGTCCGGAGGGTTCAGTGGCATCGTGCGCGGGTTCTACGAACCGATGTGGGCGGTGATCGTCATTGCGGTGCTGGCATACCTGCTGGCGCATCGCTTCACAGTTGCCGGGCTCGGTAAGGAGCTCGCGACCAACGTCGGTATCAGGTACGAGCAGATCGTTCTGGTCGGAGTCGCCATGGTTGCCGTGGCGACCGGCGTCACCACGGTCGTCGTCGGGTTCATTCCGTTTCTCGGACTCATCGTGCCCAACCTGGTGTCGATGATGCTCGGCGACGACGTTCGCAAGAACCTCCCCTGGGTGGCGCTCGTCGGCGCCGGTCTGCTGCTGGCATGCGATCTCGTCGGTCGAACAGTTGTGGCACCCATGGAAATTCCCGCATCGGTCGTTCTCGGAGTTCTGGGGGCAGTCGTGTTCGTCGTTCTGATCGTGAGGCAGCGCCGGTATGTCAGTGCTTAGTTCCCGAGTGGCCCCGCGCATCGCCGGCCCGGTTCTGGACGGACCCAAGGCCTCGCGCTTCACTCCGAGGATGCGGTTGGCGGTGCTCTCGGTGATCGTGGCGATCGCCATCGTGTGCTTTCTGTTCCTGTTCGTGCGCGGATCGTTCGCATTCGCGTTCCCTCGGCGGCTGAACATGGTGGGAGCCATGGCCGTTGCGGCGTTCACGCACGGCCTCGGCACGGTGGTCTTTCATACCGTCACCGACAACCGCATTCTGACACCGTCCATCATCGGGTTCGATTCGCTCTACACGCTGATGCAGACACTGATGGTGTTCGTCTTCGGCGGCACCGTCATCGCCGACACCGAAGGGATCCCGAAGCTGTTGGCACAGACGGCATTGATGGTGGCACTGGCCACCGTGCTGTACGGCTGGCTGTTCTCCGGAAAGCTCGGCAGCCTGTTCCTGATGCTGCTGGTCGGCGTCGTGCTCGGGTTGGCGTTCGACAGTATCTCGACGTTTCTGCAACGCCTGCTCTCACCCACCGAATACGACATGCTCTCGGTCGAGCTGTTCGGCCGACTGAGCGCGGTGAAGGGGGACTACCTGCCGTTGGCGTTCGGGGTGTGCCTGTTCGCCGGAATCGTGCTGTGGAAGCGACGACACCACCTGGACGCACTGCTTCTCGGGCGGGAGGCAGCCATGGGGATCGGGGTGTCGTACAAGCGCGAACTGACGTCGATGCTGATGTTGATCGCTCTACTGGTGGCGTTCTCGACGGCGCTCGTGGGACCGATGACGTTCTTCGGTTTCATCGTGGCGACGCTGGCCTACCAGGTCACCGGCAGCTACAAGCACATCTACGTCCTCCCGATGGCGTTCCTGCTGGGCTTCCTGACGTTGTTGCTCGGGCAGTTCGTCATGCAGCACATCTTCTACGCCGGCGGATTCCTCACTGTCATCATCGAATTCGCCGGTGGCATCCTGTTCTTGATCATGATTCTTCGTAGGGGCACGCTGTGATCGACTTTCGTGATGTGACCAAGTCCTATCAGGACGTGGTCGTCCTCGGTCCTGTCACCGGCGCCATTGCCGAGGGCGGGATCACCTCGCTCGTCGGACCGAACGGTGCAGGAAAATCCACCTTGCTGACGATCATCGGGCGATTGCTCGATCCGACCTCGGGCACGATCACCGTGGGCGGGATGGATGTTCGCGTCACGAAGTCTCGGGAACTCGCCAAACACCTGTCGATCCTGCGTCAAGAGAACCACATCACCGCGCGGTTGACGGTCCGTGAGCTGGTCGGGTTCGGCCGGTTCCCGCACTCGAAGGGCAAGCTCGGTCCCGAGGACGAGGCGCACGTCGACGACGCCTTGGAATTCTTGAACCTGAAGGCCCTCGAAGCGCGATTTCTGGATCAACTCTCCGGTGGGCAGCGGCAACGAGCGTTCGTGGCGATGGTGCTGGCTCAGGACACCGAATATCTTCTGCTCGACGAGCCCCTGAACAATCTCGATCTCAAGCATTCGGTGTTGATGATGAAGCAATTGCGTCGTGCTGCAGACGAACTGGGCAAGACGATCGTGCTCGTAGTGCACGACATCAACTTCGCAGCTGCCTACTCCGACAGTATCGTTGCGATGCGTGACGGCGGCATCGTGAACACGGGCACCGCCGAGGAGATGATGCAGGACGACGTGCTGACCGAGGTGTTCGATACCCCGGTTCGCGTCCACGTCGTCGAGGGGCACCGCACTGCTGTCTATGTGCGGTAGTGGATCGCCGACGTGCACAATCGAGTGGTGAAGTTGCTGCTGATTGCCGACACTCATCTCCCGAAGCGCGCTCGTGATCTCCCCGCCGAGGTGTGGTCGGCTGTGGACGACGCCGATGTGGTGATCCATGCAGGCGACTGGGTGAACCTGGCTGCGTTCGAGCAACTCTCGCAGCGGTCGCGTCGACTGGTTGCATGCTGGGGCAACAACGACGGCGAAGAGTTGCGGGCTCTGATGCCCGAACGCGCCGACGTCGTGCTCGGCGGAGTCCGATTCAGCGTGGTGCACGAGACCGGTGCCGCGACGGGACGTGAACGACGAATGGCAGCGGCGTACCCGGAGACGGACGTGCTCGTGTTCGGCCACAGTCACATACCGTGGGACACGGTCGCGGACAACGGCCTACGGCTGCTCAACCCGGGATCGCCGACGGATCGGCGTCGGCAACCGTTCTGTACGTACATGACGGCCACGGCCGAAGGTGGTGCGCTGACGGATGTGGAGCTGCACCGCATCGCCCCTCGATAGAGGAGTCGACGTACTCACATTCCGCCGGCCACCCTGATGACGGTTCCGGTCGCGTATCGCGCATCCTCGGACAACAACCACGACACCGCACCGCCGATCTCGTCCGGCACACCGGGGCGACCGAGGGGAATGCTCGACGCCATCTTCTGTGGCCGCTCACGATCTCGGTGGAAGTCGGTCTCGATGATCCCGGGTGCCACTGCGTTGACGCGGATGTTCTGCGCGGCAACTTCTTTCGACAGTCCGACCGTCAGTGTATCGACGGCGGCCTTGGCTGCCGCGTAGTGGACGTACATGCCCGGACTGCCCAGTGTCGCGGCGGCGGAGGAGATGTTGACGATAGAGCCACCTGATTCGGCCATCGCCGCGATCGCGTACTTGCAGCAGGTGAGAACCCCGACGAGGTTGACGTCGAGATCCGCTCTGATGGTCTCGATGTCGTTGTCCACCAGCGCGCCCACGGCGCGCGCCGAACCGGCGTTGTTCACCAGACCGGTGACTGCGCCGATCTCGGCGGCTGCGGTGAACAGATCGATCACCGCCTGCTCGTCGGTGGTATCGGCTTGCACGGCGATCACCGTTCGGCCGTCGGTCGACAATTCGGCGGCCAACGCTTCCGCGGCAGTGGCGTCGGAGCGATAGCCGATCACCACATCGTGCCCGTCGGCCACCAGCCGCCTGGACACCGCCGCGCCGATTCCGCGACTACCGCCGGTGACGACGGTCAAGGGAGCATTCATCTCTCGACAATAACCATCGCGCAGCAGGCACAATGCACTGCAGACGCGATACGCACACGCGGGAAAGGAGGAACCGACGTGATCGATCGACCGGAATTGGCGGCGTTTCTCCGGCAGCGACGGCAGTCGTTGCAGCCGGAGGACGTCGGTCTGCCACGGGGGCAGCGCAGACGCACGCAAGGCCTCCGCCGCGAGGAGGTCGCAGAACTGTGCCACATGTCGACCGACTATTACGCACGACTCGAACGGGCCAGCGGACCTGCCCCGTCGACTCAGATGATCGCCTCCATCGCGCAGGGATTGCATCTGTCGCTCGGCGAGCGTGATCACGTGTTCCGGCTCGCCGGGCACAATCCTCCTGTGCGTGGGTCGTCGAGCGACCACATCAGCCCAGGACTACTACGCATTCTGGATCGACTGAACGACACGCCCGCCGAGATCGTGTCCGAACTCGGAGAGACGCTCCGTCAGACGCCGCTGGGTGCGGCGCTGACCGGCGATGCCTCGCAGCGCACCGGCCCCGAGCGAAGTCTGGGGTATCGCTGGTTCACCGACCCCGAGGCCCGGCGGTCGTATCCGCCCGAGGAGCGTGCAGCGCTGTCTCGGGTGTACGCGTCGGGTCTGCGCGAAATCGTCACTCTTCGCGGGCCCGAGTCGACAGCTGCTCAGCTTTCCACAGAGCTCCTCGAGGTCAGCGAGGAATTTCGAACACTGTGGGCGAAGCGCGAAGTGGGGGTTCGCCCGCCCGATTTCAAGCGATTTCTGCACCCGACGGTCGGTCTGCTGGAGCTGAACTGTCAGACCCTTCTGGACCCCGAGCAAGCGCATCGGCTGCTGGTGTACACGGCAGTCCCCGGCAGCGAAAGCTACGCCAAGTTGGAGCTGCTCGCGGTGGTGGGAACCCAGGTTCTGTCCTGACGTGATCCACGGTCTCGGCCGTATCAGTGGATCGGGAAGTCCTGGATGAGCTCGGAGTGATCGTCGAACATGGGTTCTGCAGATCGAATCCGCAGATCGACACCAGCACAGGAGCTTGTCATGGGCCGCGAAACACACACCTCACTTCCCGATCTGACGGGGAAGATTGCCGTCGTCACGGGAGCAAGCGACGGGATCGGAACGGTCATCGCCACGCAACTCGCCCGCTCCGGAGCCGAGGTCGTCATGCCGGTCCGCTCCGCCGCCAAGGGGGAGCGTGCTGCGAAGTCGATCCGGACTGCAGTACCCGGCGCACAGATCAGCACCCGCACGTTGGATCTGTCGTCACTGAACTCGGTGGCAGCGTTGGCGAGCGAACTCGTCTCGGAAGGCCGGTCGATCGACATTCTCGTCAACAACGCCGGCGTCATGCAGCCGCCCGAGCGTCAGGTCACCCGGGATGGGTTCGAGCTGCAGTTCGGTACCAATCACCTCGGCCATTTCGCGCTCACCCTCGGTCTGCTGCCGCTGCTGCGGAAGGGTGGTGCGCGGGTCACCCATCAGACGAGCATTGCGGCGCGATCGGCGACCATCAATTGGGACGACCTCAATTGGGAGCGTTCCTACGACGTCATGAAGGCCTACAGCCAATCCAAGCTCGCGGTGGCTCTGTTCGCACGTGAACTCGAGGCTCGTAGTAGGGCAGGCGGCTGGGGAATCACCAGCAATATCGCTCACCCGGGGATTTCGCCGACCAATCTGCTTGCGGCACAACCGGGATTGGGGCGACCGAAGGATTCTGCCGGCCGACGATTGATCGGCGTTCTTGCCCGCCTCGGCATTGCCGGCACTGTGGACAGCGCAGCGCAGCCGGGATTCGTTGCGGCCGCTCGTAGCGACGCAGGTGGGGATCAGTTCTTCGGCCCCAAGCGAGTCATCGGCGGGCCACCGACCGAGGTCGGCATGTGGAAGCCGATGCGCAGGATGGACGATGCGCGTCGCCTCTGGGACGCCTCGGAACACCTGACCGGCGTGCGGCTCTCGTCCTGAAAGTTCTCGGTCGTCACCGAGGGGTCGGCGAGGGCTCCCGGGCATGGTCGACCAAGTCGTGCACCAGCCCGATGATGACGTCCATCTGAGCGATGACTTCGACGCGCAATCGGTCCTGCTGGTCCTCCGGCATATCCGGAGTATCCGGCCGGTCGAGTGACATCAGTAGATCGATGTTGGTGCGTAACGCCGTCAGCGGCTCCATCAGTTCCGCACCGGCATCGATGATCAGCTGACCCTGCCGCGCTCGTGAACGAGACAGGGAAGCCAACATCTCGTTGAAGCTGTTGGCAAGTGATGCCAGTTCGTCGTCCCCGTTGACGTCGATGGGCTCGAAAGCTCCCGTGCGGGCAACACGTTCGGTACCGGCCCGCAGTCGCCTGACCGGGCGGAGTCCGGTGCGTGCCACGGCCGCGCCAGCGACACCTGCCAGTGCGACGAGAAACGCCCCGACGAGTACGAGAGCCAGCGTGAGTTTGCCGAGTAGCGGTGACGCCGACGTGAGCGATTCGGCCACCAGGATCGTTTCGCCGGTGTCGGTGCGCTTGGCCGAAATGTAATAGCCCCGCGCCTCGCGCAGGGACTGATCGGTGTCGCCGTCGATGACCGATCTTTCCGCGGCGTCCAGAACGCCGTCGGAATTGGTGAACGGCTCGGAGCCGTTCGTCGACGTCACCAATGCGCCGTCAGTCGTCGCGAAGGCGACCTTCACTGCGGTGCCCTCGGTGTCTCCGATGGCGAAGCCGAGCAGATTGGCCGGAACCCCCGTTGCCGCGCTGGCGATGATGGCGTCGCTGTTGCGTTCCACGCGGTCCGCGATCTGTGAGCGGAGGGCCTGCTCCGCGACGAGATAGATCGCGAGAGCACTCACTGCGACCGCCAGGGCTGCCACGCTCATCGTCAACACTCGGATGCGGCCGTGCAACGTCAGTGCTCTGGGGCGAGCGGTTGCACGTGGATTGCTCATTTCTCGAGTATGCCGGTCGATCAGCGAGGGCCACTCTGCAGGCCGCGTGGGCCGACGTCGACGTTCGGCGACGGTCGGGGCCGAGCGGGTTCGTGCAGCGGGGTTCGGCTCCCCGGCCCTGGTGCACGCGCGGCATGGGTCCGCCGTACTTCCGTGAAACTCCGATCTTCAGAAGGGCGGGGTGTCGGTGTCTTCGGCTGTTGGTTCTGTTTCGGGCTCAAGGTTGTCGGGTGGGTTGGGGTAGGCGATGTGGCCGGATCGTTTCGGTGTGGTGGGGATGTGTGGTCTGAGGTCGTTGCCGAGGATGGGTACGGATGTTGCGTTGGTGGGCAGGGTGATTCGGGTGGTCTTGGATGTCGATGTCCACAGGATCGCTCCGCCGGGGAGCATGACGGCTGTCCAGTAGCCGGCGGTTTTGACGGAGTGGTGGTAGTCGCAGAGGCATTGGAGGTTGTTGACGGTGGTCCAGCCGCCGCCGCGTGGGTTGGCGTGGTCGAAGGCCACGATGTGGTCGAGTTGGCAGCGTGCGGCGGGTCGGTGGCAGCCGGGGAAGCGGCAGTGTTTGTCTCGCAGGCGGACGGCTGCGGTGGTGAGGGCGTCGGGTCGGTAGATCAGGGCGCGGTCGGTGAGTGGGTCGCGGGGTACGGATTTGCCGAGGGTGGGGTCTGCGGCGATGGCGGCTTCGAGTGCTGCGGCGAGGGAGGCGTTGCCGAGGTAGATGCCTGAGGGTGTGCGGTTTGCGGGTGTGTGGCCTGCAGTGGGGATCGTTCGGTTGTTCGGCCGGATTGCCGAGCGTAGGTCGAGTGCTCTCATGTTGTGGGCGGGATGTCTGATGTCGTCCAGGTCGAGGGCAGAGCTGTGCCGTGTGCCCCGGGCGAGGGGGGTGTGGGTGCAGAACAGGGCTGCGGCGGAGGTCAGCGATTGCGGGCGACGCTGGTTGTCGCGGCTGTCGGCTGTGTGTGGGGATGTGTCAGCGCTCGGACTCGATGGTCCGTCCTCCATTGCTGTTGAAGTTTCATCCGTCGGTGCCGCCGTTGCGGTGTCGGACCGTTCGTGTTGTGTTGCAGCTGAACGTGTATCGGACGCAACGTTGGGTGCCGTCTCCGCAATCGGCGCAGGTACTTGTGCTGCATCGGAGCCACGGCCGGGATTTGTCCCCGGGCCGGAGGCCGAGTCCGCTGCTGTCGCCGGTGCTGGCGCAGTGGCCGTTGCCGTCACGCGTGTCGGCGAAGAAGCCGGGGTGGGTGATGGTGCGGTGGTTGATTCGGTGTCGGGGTCATTGCTTGCGGCGGATTCGTTCGCCGGTTCCGTTTCCGGTGCAGTGGTCGCATCGGTATCGGTGGAAGTGCCGGATCCGGTCTCGGAGTCCGTTGCCGATGCTGTGTCTCTACGAGTCCTGTTCCCGCGTGCTGCCGAGCCGGTGCTCGCTACCGATGCCGATGACGCTGCCGTTGATGCTGCCGGGTCGGTGTTCGTCGGCGGATCCGTATCTTCTTCTGTTTCCGGCGTGGGGTTTTTCGGTGTTCGTTCCCATTCCCCGGTGTCTGGGTTCTGTACAGCGAGCCCGAGTTTCTCCGCCAGCGTCACTGCTTCGGTGAGCAGGATCTGCCAGTGACTGTTGCGTGCCAACTCTCGTGCGAGGTCGGGGTCGATGGAACCGTGCCCGGCCAGATAGGCCGGGTTGGCGAGTAGCCCGATGAGGGTGGCGATGTCGACGGTGATCATCGTGAGCGGCACCCGCCGATCCGGCAGCACTGCCTCGGTTTTGGGGCAGTCGGTGCGTTGGCACAGGCAGCTCAGTCGGGGTTCGCCGTGCATGCGGGCCATGAATGCATCGCACAGTCGTTCTTTCTTCCCGCGCGGGTCTTTCGGGCAGAGGGTGTCGGCCATCTCTTCGAGGAGTTGCCATGCGGCGGCGGCTTCGGGTGCGGTCAGCTCTGCTCGGATGCGGGCGAGTTCGCCGGCGGGACTGTAGGTGACGGTGCGGAATTTCTTCGCGAACTCCCGCAGCGCTGCGGCTTCCTCGGGTGCGACGCGCAGCAGGATGTCCCAGATGGCCTGTTCGAGCGGGCCCGGGGACGATCTCCGCGCCGCTTCGACCACCTCGGCTTCGACGCGGGTGACGATGTCGTCGGAGAGGTTGTCGAGGATCCGGCATACCGTCCGCACACGGGGAAGGTCTATCTCACCGGTCTCGAACGCTGCCCGTAGCAGCGGCATCCGGGTGTGCAGAGCAACGCCGACGGAGACATACGCTTCGGCGACGGTCGCCGAGCAGCCCAACGCCACTGACATTTCCGTGCGCCCGTATCGGCTGTAATGCTTGTGTTTGGTGTCGCGGGTGATCCAGTCGCAGTGCACGCGATAGCAGGCGGTGATCTTGCGGGCCGCCTGCCGATTCTCTTCACGCGCGGCAGCGGTCAACGCCTCCAGTGACACGGTCGGTACTGCACCCATCTTTTCACCCCCCGGTGAGCAACATTCAGAACGTGCGTTCGAACTGAAAGAAGACTATCTCGACCCACCGACAAGAACGGAAAGGCGCTTCGGGGCAGCTGGCTTGCTGGTCAGAGCTGGTGATCGGGGCCGGCACCCTCGTTCCATCGTTGCGCCCATCGCCAGACTGGTTCGAGTGGCCGGCCCCAAATCATTGCCAAGTCTCGAGGAGGCAACAGGTGCCCGTCGGAGTCCTCGAGCAAACCGAACGGGCCGCGCCGCGGCTCCCCGAGGGATGTGCGGAGCGGCCCAGGCGGTCCGGTCACACCGTGTATGTAGGAGGAGCCGATTACCTCGACAAGTTCGTGTCGGGGTAATCGGCTCCGTAGACCGGATTTGTGTCTGCAACCGGGCGATCAGCTACCGAGGACGCAGAACTGGCCGCTCGTGAGGTTCAGTGCCAGTGACAGGGGGCCGACGCAGTCGACGCCCTGAGCCTCGGAGGTAGCGCCCGATCCCCACCCGGCGACAGCGAGTGTCGTCTGTCCGGCGTCTGCCCACGAATGAGCGATTCCGCCGCCGAGTGCCAGTGCGTACGCCGTCCCTGCATTCTTGCTCGCTCCGAGGGCGACGCCGTATCCGTTGGCGTAGGTGGTCGTCGCGCCCGGGCCGTCGTTGACGCTGACTGCGGTGCCGCTGTCGGCAGCACCTGCGGTGGCCCGTCCGGTTCCGTTCGAGGTTGCTCCGCAGCTCGCGGTGTCGTCGACCTGGATGTCGTTGGCCGAGGGCGGAGACACACAGTTGACGGGGGCTGCCGACGCAGTGGCCGTGCCCGACAGGGCTGCAACCGTCAATCCCGAGCCCATGGCGAATATTGCTGCGGTGCGGGCAATTCGACTACCGAACCGACTGGACGTGCGCGCGGAGGAGGAGGTGGAGGACGAGAGACGGGGGAGGGAAACAGAGAACAAAAGAAAGCTCCTTCACGAGCGAAACGGGCCGGTGCGGCACACGGTACCCCGCCCCGCGAGTCCATGGCAGCAAGCCGGTGAGGTTTGTGTAACGGTGCCGCTGGCATCCGGGGATGAATCGTCGTAGAAGTCCGGTTCTCCGCACCCTGACTGCAGCGGTCGCGGTACCCGGATGCGCGTTCGTGTTGCTGTTGTGCTCCGCTTCCGATCCATCGAATGTGCCTCCACCACTTGACTGTTCGGCTTCTCTGGCAGGGCCGGCGCTCGCGCACGAGATGGCAGGCGACTCCGCACGGCAGCGGGCCCCGGCGCCGATCTAATGCAAGGAAATCGTTACCGGACGGCTCTCGACGAGAGCCGACGATCCGACCGCGGCCGCGTCGAATACTGCCGATCTCGTCGAGGTGGAATCGACACGGTCGAGCCGACAGGGCGAACTAGACAGGTCGGTGTCACAGAAGAACTACCTCGCGTACCGGATCGATTTGTCGACGCTCACAATCAGTTTCACCTCCGAGGCCGAAGATGCTGGCCGTCTGCGTCGATGGTCGAAGACCTGACCTCACGAACCGACGCGACCAGAGTTTCGCCCGCCGCCAACGCACCTTCGGTCAGTGCGCGCTCCGACAGCTAGGGCGTTCGAGCGCGGTCGAACGCAAACCCGTCAGACGCTGCCTTCGTATCCGTGCTGGCGCCATGCCTCGTACATCGTCACTGCTGCCGCGTTCGCCAGATTCAACGATCGGCGGCCGGGAATCATCGGGATTCGCAGTCGATCGGTCACGTGCGGGTCGTCCAGAACGTCGTCGGGCAATCCAGTGGGTTCCGGTCCGAACAGGAGGACGTCACCGGGTTCGTATGCGACGTCGGCGTAGGACCGGGCCGCGTGGGCGGTGTAGGCGAACACGCGAGTCGGTGCCAGCGCGGCCCACGCCGAGGGCAGGTCATCGTGCACCGTCACCGACGCCAGGTCGTGGTAGTCCAAGCCTGCCCGCTTGAGCTTCGGCTCGGACATGTCGAAGCCGAGCGGACCCACCAGGTGCAGTTCGCAACCGGTCCCGGCGACCAGGCGAATCGCGTTGCCGGTGTTCTGCGGGATGCGGGGCTCGAAGAACATGAGTCGAAACACCCGGTTCACTCTGCCATCTCCAGCCCGGGAAGTATGGGGCAGGTGGACGACGAACAGACGATCGGCGAGGACTTTTCCGACACGCGACTGGACGGGCAGGAGTGGACCGGTAGACAGTTCGTTCGGTGCACCTTTCGTGATGCGGACATGAGCGGCGTCCGAACCGACTCGGTGGTGTTCACCGAATGCGACTTCACCGGCACGGACCTCACCGAATCGATTCACACGAACTCCGCATTTCGATCCTGCACTTTCACTCGTACCAATCTGCAGCACAGCACTTTTCGCCATTCGACTCTGATGGGATCGATGTTCGTCGACAGTCGTATGCGTCCCGCGACGTACGACGAGGTCGACTTCACGCTCGCGTCATTGGGCAGGGCCGACCTTCGCGGCCTCGATCTGACGGGGTGCCGAATGCGGGAGGCCAACCTCGTATCCGCAGACTTCCGCAAGGCCACGGTGCGCTCGGTCGATTTCACCGGTGCCCGCACCGTCGACGCGAAGTTCGACGAGGCAGATCTGCGCGGAGCCGTCGCCGACGCATCGCTGTGGGTCAGCGCGAGCGTGCGCAACACGAAGATCGAGCTGATGCAGGCCGTCGCATATGCAGGAGCGCACGGGCTCGTGGTCGAGGGCTGACGGCGGTGATTGGACCGGTGCGCCGCTGCTGACGCAGAACCTGGAACAATGACCGGGTGACTGCAACGATTCTCGATGGCAAAGCGACCCGTGACGAGATATTCGTCGATCTCACCGCCCGCGTGGCAACGCTGCGTGAGAAGGGCATCACCCCAGGTCTGGCGACCGTGTTGGTGGGCGACGATCCGGGTTCGGCTGCGTACGTCCGGGGCAAGCACAACGACTGCGCCAAGGTAGGCATCACGTCGATTCGTCGCGACCTACCCGCGGACATCACCCAGGCAGATCTCGAGGCCGTGATCGACGAACTCAATGCCAACCCCGAATGCACCGGCTACATCGTCCAATTGCCGTTGCCGAAGCATCTCGACGAGAACGCTGCGCTCGAGCGAATCGATCCGGACAAGGACGCCGACGGTCTGCACCCGATCAACCTCGGCCGTCTGGTGCTGGGCAAGGACGCCGCACTGCCGTGCACACCTCGCGGGATCGTGCATCTGCTGCGCCGCTACGACGTTGCTCTCGACGGCGCGCATGCGGTGGTCATCGGCCGCGGTGTGACGGTCGGGCGACCCATCGGCCTGCTGCTCACGAGGCGTTCGGAGAACTCGACCGTTACTCTGTGCCACACCGGAACTAGTGATCTGGCCGCCGAGGTCTCACGTGCGGACATCGTCATCGCCGCTGCCGGAGTGCCCGGATTGATCACTGCGGACATGGTCAAGCCTGGTGCTGCTGTGCTCGATGTCGGGGTGACCCGCACCGAGGACGGATTGCGCGGCGATGTCGCCGACGGTGTCGCGGAGGTGGCAGGGTTCCTCTCGCCCAACCCCGGTGGTGTCGGACCGCTGACGCGGGCCTTCCTGCTCACCAATGTCGTCGAGCGCGCCGAACGCGTCGCCGCCGAGAGCTGAGCGGACCCGACGTGAACGATGCAGAGGACGAGCGAAGCGAGCCTGATCCGGGATTTCGCGCGGCAGTCGCGCGCAACCTACCGATCGTCGCAGTCTCGGTCGTCGTCCTCGCCGCGCTGATTCTGGTGCTGGCCGATCGCTGGCGGCGCGGCGCGTTCATCTTCGGATGCGCAGCGCTGCTGGCGGCCGTCCTGCGGCTGTGTCTGCCCGAAACACGTGTCGGCACACTGCAAGTGCGCAGTCGCGTGTTCGATGTGTTGGCGCTGGGTGGCGTCGGCGGAGCCATTGTCTTTCTGTCGCTGTCGATCGATCCGCTGGGAACCGACTGACCTCGGCGCTGAAGCACCCGGTGAACGAGTGCGGTGTCAGCGCCGACCGAGGCGGGCCAGCTCCATCGTCTCGGCGAGCAGCTTGGCCACCGAATCGGCCTCGGTGAGGAAGCCGTCGTGTCCGTCACGCGACTGGATCACTTCGAGTCCGCGGCACTGGGGGAGTTCGCGAGCGATCTCCTTCTGCAGTCGAAGCGGATACAGGCGATCGGAGTCGACTCCGCCGACGATGGTCGGGACAGATGTGGACGCAAGAGCGTCGGCCACTCCGCCGCGGCCACGGCCTACGTCGTGTCGGTTCATCGCTTCGCTGAGCAGGACGTACGTCGCCGCGTCGAACCGGTTGACGAGCTTGGCAGCCTGATGCTCGAGGTAGCTCTGCGCGGAGTACCTGCCACCGGCCCACGGGTCTTCGTCGTTCTGCGGTGAGTTTCCGAACCTGATATCGAGTTCGCTCTCGGTCCGGTACGTCAGATGCGCGATGCGCCGCGCGATGCCGAGTCCGGCCGACGGTGAGGTGCCGGTGTCGTGATAGTTGCCGCCGAGCCATCCCGGATCGGCTTTGATCGCGGCGATCTGTGTTGTCTGGGTGCCGATCTGGTCGGCGGTCGCCCTGGCACCGACCGCGAGGACCAACGCCGCCGCCACTCGGTCGGGATGTCCCACGATCCATTCCAGGGTGCGCATACCGCCCATCGAGCCGCCGACGACGGCTGCGAACCGCTCGATTCCGAGGACGTCGGCCACGGCCGCCTCGGCAGCGACCTGATCGCGGATGGAGATGTCCGGGAAGCGAGACCCGTAGGGGGTTCCGTCGGGCGAGACGCTGCTCGGGCCCGTGGTCCCGCCGCACCCGCCGAGCACGTTCGTCGCCACGACGCACCACTCGTCGGTGTCGATAGGGCAACCGGGACCGACCATTCCGTTCCACCACCCGGGCAGGGCGTGATCTGCGTCCGGCGGACCGGACACGTGCGAGTCCCCGGTGAGGGCGTGTTCGACGAGCACGACGTTGCTGCGGTCGGTGGCGAGTTCACCCCACCGCTGCACCGCGACGGTCACCTGGGGGATTCGCTCGCCGTTCTCGAGATCGAGACCACCGATGTCGATGGTGCCCAACCGCCCGTCCGGAGACGGAAGAACCGCCTCCGGACGAACGCCTGTGTCGCAGCTGTTGCTCAAGATGCCGCCGCGCTGAATCCGACCTCGAGATCGGCGATGATGTCGTCGATCCCCTCGATGCCCACGGCGAGACGGACCAGGCCGGGAGTGACGCCCGATGCCAGCTGCTCCTCTGGAGTCAGCTGGGAATGCGTGGTGGATGCCGGGTGGATGACGAGTGAGCGCACGTCTCCGATGTTAGCGACGTGGCTGTGCAGAGTGAGAGCGTTGACGAACTTCGTGCCCGCGTCCACACCGCCCTTCAGCTCGAACGCGATGATCGCGCCCTGCCCCTTCGGCAACAATTCCTGCCCACGCTGGTACCACGGCGACGATTCGAGTCCGGCGTAGTTGATCGAGACGACGTCGTCGCGACCGGCGAGGAAGGCAGCGACCTTCTGCGCATTCGCCACATGCCGCTCGATCCGAAGGCTCAACGTCTCCAGACCCTGACTGATGAGGAAGGCGTTGAACGGCGAGACTGCAGCACCGATGTCACGCAGCAGTTGGACGCGTGCCTTCAATGCGAACGCGGGCGCGCCCAGATCGGCGAACACGACGCCGTGGTAGCTCGGATCCGCGGTGGTGAAGTTGGGATGACGGCCCTGCGTCCAATCGAAGGTGCCACCGTCGACGATGACGCCCGCGATGGCTGTTCCGTGTCCGCCGAGGTACTTCGTCGCCGAGTGCACCACGATGTCGGCACCGTGCTTCAACGGCTGCAGCAGGTACGGCGTCGCCACGGTGTTGTCCACGATCAGCGGGATGCCGTTCTCGTGGGCCACTGCCGAGATCCCCGGGATATCGAGGATGTCGTTCTTGGGGTTCGAGATCGACTCGCCGTAGAACGCCTTGGTCGACGGAGTGATCGCGGCACGCCACTGCTCGAGGTCGTCGGGATCGTCGACGAACGAGACGGTGATACCCAGCTTGGGGAGCGTGTAGTGGAACAGGTTGTACGTGCCGCCGTAGAGCCGCGGACTCGACACGATGTGGTCGCCCGCCTCGGCGAGGTTGAGAATCGCGAACGTCTCGGCGGCCTGCCCCGACGCGAGCAGCAATGCCGCGACGCCACCTTCGAGGGCCGCGATGCGCTGCTCGACGACATCCTGTGTCGGGTTGATGATCCGGGTGTAGATGTTGCCGGGCTCGGCCAGACCGAACAAGGCGGCGGCGTGATCGGTGTTGTCGAACGTGTACGAGGTGGTCTGGTAGATGGGCAACGCACGAGCCCTGGTGGTGCCGTCCGGTGTCTGACCCGAATGGATCTGCTTGGTCTCGAAGCTCCAGTCGGCTGCGGGATCGGTGAACGGATCCTCGGTGGGTACTCCGGTGGCGTCGACGACGTCGGGGGTGGAATCGGTCATGGCTGGTGATACTCCGTTTTATTGAGACGAGTGTGTCTGAGACGAATCGAATGTCGAATCGAGCTCGAGAAGTCGAGCGCTACGGGGCGTATCGGTACAGCAACACATGGAAGAACCTCCTGACAGGCTTCGGCCCCTGGGGACCGAAGGTTCAGTGGGTCCGCTTCCTGCGGACCCGCGCTTGTCGAAACGGCACTCGCGTGCCGTATCGGCCTGGTCGTTCACCCGGGGCACCCCACCGCGGTTGGAGGGTTGCCGGCCAGCAAGCCGGGGCTCGATGCTGGCACTCATGACCTGGCGAACATCGTAGCGGGTAACGGCCACCCCACCGGAACGAGGGCATGGCGTCCGATCGGGGCGAGCTCGCGCAGATGTTCGGGTGAGGACAATCACCGTGCATCTGCGCGAAACAATCTGCCCTCGGGAAGACAATTGACGGGAGCGACGTTGCCTTCTGGGTCGGACCCGGTGGGTCCCCGACCGCAGGCTCGAATTCCGGCCGCTTCCTCTGCCCCCGATTTGCACACGAAGGTTGTACTGCTGTGACTGTCACCGATTCCGCTCTTGCCCGAGTCAGCGCTGTGCGCGGCAAGGTGTCGAGTGGCCTGAGTGTCAGTCACCGACCGCACTCCACCCGCCGCAAGCTCGCGATGCTGGCACTGTCCATCGGCGGCTTCGGGATCGGCACCACGGAGTTCGCGTCGATGGGGCTGTTGCCGGACATCGCCACGACGATGGGGATCTCCGAGCCCTCGGCCGGCCACATGATCTCCGCGTATGCGCTCGGCGTCGTGGTCGGTGCGCCGACCATCGCAGCCCTGGCTGCTCGCGTGCCCCGGCGGATGTTGCTGCTGGCGCTGATGGTGGCCTTCACGCTCGGCAACCTCGGCACGGTGTTCGCGCCCAGCTTCAACGAACTCGTCGCCTCGCGCTTCGTTGCCGGCCTACCGCACGGTGCGTACTTCGGTGTCGCGGCCCTGGTGGCTGCTCACCTCGCCGAACCGGGCAAGCGAGCCAAGGCCGTCGCGATGGTGATGATGGGACTCTCGGTCGCGAACGTCGTCGGCGTCCCGATGGCGACCTGGATCGGGCAGGCGTTGGGATGGCGCAGTGCATTCACCCTCGTGGCTGTCATCGGTGCCCTCACGGTCGCCGCGCTCGTCCTCTGGATGCCACGACTCGACGCGATGCCGACCACCAGCCCCATCACCGAGCTGGGCGCACTGCGCCGCAGCCAGGTATGGATGACATTGTTCGTGGGCATCGTCGGATTCGGCGGCATGTTCGCGGTCTACACCTACATCGCGTCGACGCTGACCGACGTTGCCGGTCTCGCCCGCGCACTCGTTCCGGTCGCCCTGATGATCTACGGACTCGGAATGGTCGTTGGAAACTACGCCGGCGGCTGGCTCGCCGACCGGTACCAGCTCAAGGGCACCTTCGTCGGTCTGGCCGCTACTGCGGTAACTCTTGCGGTGTTCGTCGTGGCCGCACACAATCCGATCACCGCACTCTTGCTGGTGTTCCTCATCGGCGCGTCCGGCTCTTCTGTGGTCCCCGGTCTGCAGACGAGGTTGATGGACGTGGCCGAGGACGCTCAGACGCTCGCCGCATCGCTCAACCATGCCGCGTTCAACCTCGCCAACGCCATCGGAGCGGCAGTCGGTGGTGCCGTGATCGCCGCAGGATTCGGGTACACGGCACCCGCCGCCGTCGGCTCGGGCCTGGCGGTGGCCGGTCTCGGTGTACTGGCCACCGCCATGTGGATGGACAAGCGTTCCGCCGCGTAGGAGCGCCCAGGATCAGCCGGTGATCGTTACCGGCGTTCCACCGAGTGCGATGTGAAACGCCTGGCTCAACCTTCACCGAACCTCCACATTTCCCGACGGGCTCCTCCACGTGCGCCCTCTAGGGTCAGTTCTCATGAGCCGCACAGTTCTCGTCGTCGACGACGAGCCCACGATCTCCGACGCCGTTGCCGCTCGGCTGCGCGGCGAAGGGTACGAGGTCGTCACTGCCGCCGACGGTCCGGCTGCCGTCGACGCGTGCGCCAGGATCGATCCCGACGTGGTGGTGCTCGATCTGATGCTGCCCGGGTTCGACGGGCTCGAGGTGTGCCGCCGTATTCAGGCGTCCCGCCCGGTCCCGGTGTTGATGTTGACGGCCAAGTCCGACGAGACGGACATGCTCGTGGGCCTGGGCGTCGGCGCAGACGACTACCTCGGCAAGCCGTTCAGTATGCGCGAGTTGGTCGCTCGCGTGCACGCCCTGGTTCGGCGTGCCGAGCGAGCGGTGGAAGCCGAACCGCAAGCGGTTCGAGTCGGTGACGTGCAGATCGATCACCGGGAACGGCGGGTGACCACTTCCTCCGGTGACATCCACTTGACCAGAACGGAATTCGACATCCTCGCCTATCTGGCTGCTCGGCCGCGCACTGCGGTCTCGCGGGAGACCCTGTTGTCCGAACTCTGGGGCTGGGACGATTCAGCCAGCAGCAGGACGGTCGATTCTCACGTGAAAGCGTTGCGGCGCAAGCTCGGTGGCGATCTCATCCGCACCGTGCACGGCGTCGGCTATGCCGTGGAGTCGCCGCGATGACGCGCATGCTGCCGCGTCCGTTGGATCCGTTGCGGTCGTTCAAGCTCAAGGTTTCGCTCGTCGTCGGTATCGTGCTGGTGCTCGCGAGCGTCGTCTTCTGGATCGGGGCGGGCTGGCAATTTCGCTACACCCTCCTCGCAGCTCTCGTCGTGTCCTTGGCCGTGACACAGTTCGTCGCCCACGGGATGACGTCGCCGCTGCGCGAGATGACCTCGGCCGCCAAAGCGATGGCGAGAGGGGACTATTCGACACGAGTGCGAGCCACGTCGAGGGACGAGGTGGGCGAGCTCGCCACGGCGTTCAACACCATGGCGAGTGACCTGGAAGCTGCCGAGAAGTACCGCCGCGAACTGATCGGCAACGTCTCGCACGAGTTGAAGACGCCTATCGCTGCGCTGCGTGCCGTGCTCGAGAACATGGTCGACGGGGTGACCGACGCGAATCCCGCAACGCTGTCGGTGGCGCTGCGTCAAACCGAACGACTCGGAGATCTGGTCAGCGAACTGCTCGACCTGTCTCGGGTGGAGGGCGGTGTGCTCACCATTGCCCCGGAGGAGTTTGCGGTGCAGCAATTCCTCGAGGACGCGACCTCCGTTCACCGAGGACGAGTGTCGATCGTCGTCTCGCCCGGAGATTCGACGGTCGTGGCCGACCGATCTCGCATGACACAGGTGATCACCAACCTCGTCGACAACGCTGTGCGGCATTCCCCCCATTCGAGCACTGTGACGCTGCGGGCTCACCGAATCGGCGGAGCCTATGCATTCGACGTCGTAGACCAGGGGCCGGGCATCGCCCTCGCCGATCGCCATGCGGTGTTCGACCGATTCATCCGCGGCGGATCCACCGACGGTGGAACAGGTCTCGGCCTCGGCATCGCCCGCTGGGCCACCGAACTGCACGGCGGAACCATCGAAGTTCTCGACACCGAATTCGGCTGCCACATCAGAGTGGCCATCCCCGAGCACTGACTTTCCCGATCCACCCGAACCGCGACTGCTCGTCTTCGTACCGCAGCCGGCGACCTTCCATGCCCGAAACACACAACAAGGAAGTGTTATGAGCACGATCGACATTCCGATTCAGCCGAGATCGAAGCACGTGCGCTCTGTCTGGGGGCCGCGCACCTGGCCGGTGCTGCGGTATTCGCAGCCCCCGCGCGCGGCACTCCTCGGGTCGGCTCTCGCCGGACTGGTCGGAGCAGCGACGTTGGTGGACAACACGTTCGGTGTACTGGTCACTGCCGTGGCCTTCGTCGTAGTCGTGCTCGCGGCCCGCCGCGGCAGGCTCTCGCGGTGGGAATGGGTCGGCGTGGCAGGAGCGCTGGCCTTGGCGAGCGTGTCGGCACTGCGCGCGGCCGAGTGGATCGTGACGATGTCGACGACGTTGGCCATCGTGGTCGCAGTGGTGGTGCTCTCCCGTGCCTGGACGTGGACGGGAATTGCACTCGGCGGTCTCCTGCCGGTGTTGCTGCCGGTGCGGGTTGCTCGGTGGATCCGACGCGGAGCCGGTTCGATCGACCTGGAGGGGCCGCGGCCGGTGCGGGCCGGCATGGTCGCCGTTGTCACGATCGCACTCGTCGCCGTGTTCGCAGCGTTGTTCGGTGCGGCCGACAAGCGCTTCTCGGATGCACTGGGCGCGGTGACGCCCGAGTTCGATGCCGTGTCCATCTTCGGACGCATTCTCGGGCGGATTCGAGCGGTGGTCGCAACGGGCCTGATCATTAGGGATGTTTGCGATG